>NZ_JABFAQ010000007.1:12077-194991 GCF_017168275.1 Rhodococcus sp. KRD175 | reverse complement strand
GGTTCGTCAACTTTGGCGGTAGACGATTCGAAGGGTGGCCCTTGTCGTGGGCGAGTTACGACAGGACTCGCCGAGCACCTACATATGAGGTTGTACGGGGACCATCACGTGAGGGTGTACACCGATACGCGTTGTGGACGGGCTACGCCGAGCACTCTGTACCGAGCACACCCCGCATGAGCGAGATCGGACTCATGGTGCCCGGCCCCTCGGAAGCAGTCGACGACATATTCACCGATTGGGTCGCGAAAGGAGTTGCCGTAGTGCAGAAGCCACACGACGCCGTCTTCGGCCGCACTTTCGTGATCGCGGACCCCGACGGCAACCTCATCAGGGTCTCGCCGATCGACTGAGAAGCACCACGCCTACCTACTGCGGGTCGGTGAGAGACCGGCCGCACCCCGGTCTTTCGTCATGGACTGGAACGCATGAACGTCCCGGAAGACCACGGCGCGGATCCGAACCAGTCAGGACGCGTCTGCCTCCCGCAGGGTCGACGACGCATCCGCCGTGGATTCGAGCAGTGCATCGAGTGAGATCTCCAACGCAGTGCACAGTGCGGCGACGGTAAAGAATGCCGGGGTTGCGATACGCCCGGTCTCGATTTTTCTGAGCGTTTCGACGGAGATGCCGGCGGCGTCGGAAACCTCGGTCATGGTCCGGCTACCCCGGAAACGGCGCAAAGCTGTGCCCAAGCGAGCACCACGCGCGAGTTCACCGGGACTGAGTGGGATACGGACCATACACCGATACTAATACCGGTCGAGACCGACCGGGCCGATGCTCGTCACCGATGGGTCTGCGGGCTACCAGCAGGTGAGTGCCGGCTCCGAGTCGAGCATTTACCGCGCTCTGAATCGGCAGTCCTCGGGCGGGGGAGGGGAGTGGAGCCTGTGAGAGTTGCGGCCTCCGTTCACAGGACTCCCGCGGACCGATGGAGATCCAGCCGGATCGTCTCCGGACATGTGTCGATCGGGTAGTACCGCCACCACACGAAGAAGAGCGGCACCGTTGCCGGTGCCGCCCTTCATCGGAATGCGTTGTCAGGACTCAGTGATCGCGATCGCTGTCCTGACGACCCGAAGAAATCGAGGTGTCTTCGTGCCCGTTGGCATGGCCGTTGCCGTTGGCGTGGCCATTGGAATGACCGTTGCCGTTGGCGTGACCGTTGCCGTTCGTATGGCCGTTGCCGTTGGCGTGACCGTTGCCGTTCGAGTGGCCATTGCCCAGAATGCCCGCCTGGTAGTTGCGAAGCATTGCCAGCTGCTCGTGCTCGCCCTTGTGGAGTGCATCCTCGAGGGCCTTGCTCTGCGCAACGGGGTCCGGGGTGAACAGTGAACCCGAGCCGGGCTTGCCGGCAGAACCGAGCTTGTTCATCTTCTTGGGGACCGCTGCACCCTGGTAATCGAGCGGGATCGGGTGACCGTGATCGTCGACCGGTCCGAGCGGCTGGTGGATTTCCACGTACTGGCCGTGCGGGAGTCGCTTGATGATTCCGGTTTCGATGCCGTGCTCGAGAACTGCCCGGTCGCTGCGCTGTAGGCCGATGCAGAACCGGTACGCGACGAAGTATGCGATCGGCGGAGCAATGAGCACTCCGATTCGACCGATCCACGTCATCGCATTGAGCGAGATGTCGAACTTGTACGCGATCAGGTCGTTGACGCACGAGAGCGTCAGAACGACGTAGAAGGCGATGGACATTGCGCCGATTGCAGTACGGACCGGCACGTCGCGGGGACGCTGCAGCAGGTTGTGGTGTGCGTTGTCTCCGGTGAGACGCTTCTCGATCCACGGGTAGGCAATCATCACGGTGAAGACGAGGCCCATGATCACGGCCACCCAGAAGACTGCAGGAATCGTGTAGCGACCAGCGATGTAGATGTCCCATGCCGGCCACAGACGCGCCAGGCCGTCGGTCCACATCATGTAGAAGTCGGGCTGCGAACCTGCGGACACCTGAGACGGGTTGTACGGACCGAGCGCCCAGATCGGGTTGATCTGCAGCAGTCCGCCCATGGCGGCGATCACGCCGAACGTCACGGCGAAGAACGCGCCGGACTTGACGGCGAAGACCGGGAGGATACGAACGCCGACGACGTTGGTTTCCGTACGACCGGGTCCGGGGAACTGCGTGTGCTTCTGGTACCAGACCAAAGCCAGGTGAGCTGCGATCAGCGCCAGGATGATGGCCGGTAGCAGCAGCACGTGCGCCACGTACAGGCGAGGAATGATGATCGTGCCGGGGAAGTCCCCGTCGAAGATCAACCAGTGCATCCAGGTGCCGACGATCGGGATGCTCATCGTGATTCCGGAGAACGCGGCGCGGAGGCCGGTGCCCGAGAGCAGATCGTCGGGGAGCGAGTATCCGAAGAAGCCCTCGAACATCGCCAGGATCAGCAGCAGGCAGCCGATGACCCAGTTGGCCTCACGGGGACGACGGAACGCACCGGTGAAGAAGATGCGCATCATGTGCACGATGATCGACGCGGCGAACATCAGTGCTGCCCAGTGGTGGATCTGGCGCATGAACAGACCGCCGCGCACCTCGAACGAGATGTCGAGTGCTGTCGCGTAGGCACGTGACATGGTCACGCCGTTCAGCGGGGTGTACGCGCCCTGGTAGACGACCTCGCTGAGCGAAGGATCGAAGAACAGGGTGAGGAAGACGCCGGAGATCAGCAGGATCACGAAGCTGTACAGCGCGATCTCACCGAGCAGGAACGACCAGTGGGTGGGGAACACCTTGTTGATCTGGCGGCGCAAACCTGGTGCCAAGTGGTAACGACTGTCTACGTCGTCCGCCTGCTTGGCGGCGAGGGTTTGCAGTGAAGGACTCATGAATCACGCTCCGGTCGACGTTCCCAGAAGGCGGGACCCAGTGCTTCGTGGAAGTCGTGCTGTGCCACTAGGTAACCCTCCTCGTTGACTGTGATGGGAAGCTGAGGCAGCGCGCGCGCAGCCGGTCCGAAGATCGGCTTGCCGTACTCGAGCGCGTTGAACTGCGACTGATGGCAAGGGCAGAGAATGCGGTTGGTCTGCTGCTCGAACAACGATGTCGGGCAACCCAGGTGCGTGCAGATCTTGGAGTAGGCGTAGTAATCGCCGTAGTTGTAGCTCTCCTGGCCCTTGCGCTTGATGACCGTGCTTGCGTCGTCGGGACGCAAACGGATGAGCATGACTGCGTTACGAATACCGCGGAGTGACATGAGCAGGTCGTGCTCGCTCTCGCGGTCCGCCTCGCGGAACGGGAAGACAGTTTCCATGGCACCAGCGTCCAAGTCCTCGGGCCGTACGAGAACAACATCTTCCGGTCGCCCGGTGTCTCGTCGGAGGTAGATCGTCTCTCCATCGTAGCGAGGCGTCCAGCCGGATACCCACAACGGAGAATCTTCGCCCTTGGCCCACGGATTCTTGATGAGGCCGCCGAGGGGGAGCAGTGCCATGACGCCGAGAGCGCCGCCGCCGAACAGAAGCGAACGCTTGATGACCTTGCGTCGTCCGATGGTCGACGTGTCGAGCGAATCGCCCAGCTCGGCGACCAGCGTCCTGCGGTCCGTTTCCGACGAGCTTCCGTCGTGGCGGTCCTGGATGGAGACCTCTTCGGGAATGAACTTCTTGGTGAACTGCACGGCACCGACGCCGACGGCGAGGATCGCAAGACCCATCGTTCCGCCGATCAGCGGCGTGTACAGCGAGTACAGGTTGTAGTTGTCGTCACCGATGCCCGCGTACTGCCAAGGCCAGAAGAGGTAGACGCCGATGAACGCGACTGCCGACAGGCCGGCGATGGCAAACCAGATCGCCACGCTGCGCTCTGCGCGCTTCTCGGCGCGAGTACCTTCCACAGCCCAGCGATTACGACGGAATGCGACATCCACACCGTCGAGATTGGTGCCGAGTTCGACCAACTCGTCCCGGCTGAGCGCTGCCAACTCCTCGTCGGTGTACTTCTTGTCGGGATTCACACCCCCGGCATTGGTGCCGTCGGTGTTGTCGGCGTCCTTACGGCCGGAATCGCCGTCGCTCATGATCTAGCTCCGATCCACAATGTTGCGCCGACGACAGCGGCGATTCCGACAACCCACAGGGCGATCATCTCGGTACCGGGACCGAAGCCACCGAGACCCCAGCCGCCTGCGGCCTTGGTTTCCTGGGCCGACTTGACGTAGGCGATGATGTCCGACTTCTCCTCGATCGTCAGCTGACGGTCGGAGAACTTGGGCATGTTCTGCGGACCGGTGACCATCGCGGTGTAGATCTCCTGCTCGTTGGCAGGCCCGAGGTCCGGCGCGAACTTGCCCGACGACAGTGCGCCGCCCTGGCCGGTGAAGTTGTGGCAGGACGCGCAGTTCAAGCGGAACAGCTCGCTGCCTCGGGCGATGTCGTCGCCGCGAAGCGACTCCTGCGCCACCTCACCGTTCTCGTCGAGAATGACCGTCGGGCCGCCGCCGTTGGCCTGGATGTAAGCACCGAGCGCGTCGATCTGCTTGTCGTCGAACTTCGGCGGCTTGCGCAGTGCCTGTGCCTCGTTGCGAACAGCCGGCATACGGCCACTCGACACCTGGAAGTAGACGGCAGCTTCACCGACACCGATGAGGCTCGGTCCGCGATCCTGAACACCCTGCAAATTGGCACCGTGGCACGTCACGCACGACGTGTCGTAGAGCTGCTTGCCTTCGCGGATCAGCGCCGCCGAATCGGTATCGGCTGTTGCAACCTGGGGTGTAGGCGTCAGGGCCGACGCGAGGAAACCCGCGCTCAGAAGGCCCATCATCAGAACGAGTGCACCGGTGACGCGTCGACGCGTCTTACGCTTGCGTCGCGCCTTCGAGGCCGAAGTGTCGTCGGTTGCTGCTGGGGGAGATGTACTCATCTTCTATCCCTTGTCGTGTCGGGACGGGCCGAACGTCGGGGGCTGAATCCGTTCGCTCGATATCTGTGGCTTGCTGACTGTCACTAGCGGATGAAGTAGATCGTCGCGAAGAGGGCAATCCAGACGATGTCGACGAAGTGCCAGTAATACGAAACGACGATGGCGGCGGTGGCCTGCGCGGGCGTGAACTTGCTGACCAGGGTTCTGGTGATCAGGAAGACGAAGGCGATGAGTCCGCCGATCACGTGCAAACCGTGGAAGCCGGTCGTGATGTAGAAGACCGAGCCGTACACGCTGCTCGAGAGCGTCGTGCCCTCGTGGACCAGGTGGTAGTACTCGTATCCCTGACCGGCGACGAAGAACGCGCCCATTGCCAGGGTGACGATGTACCACCGACGAAGCCCGAACACGTCGCCACGCTCGGCAGCGAACACGCCCAGCTGGCAGGTGAACGAAGAAGCGATCAGCACGGCCGTCACCGGAACAGCCAGCCCGAGGTTCAGCTCGGTCGGCTCCGGCGGCCAGTTTCCATTCGCCTGCGCGCGTGCGACGAAGTACATCGCAAACAGCCCGGCGAAGAACATGAGTTCACTCGACAGCCACACGATCGTGCCGACGCTGACCATATTGGGACGGTTCAGCGAGTGCACGCGTTGGGTGATTGCCGATCCTTGAGTCCCTACAGCGCTCGTCACAGAAAGAAGTATGACCCGTCGTAGTACGGAAGGCATATCCGGGTCCGGTCTTGGCGCGTCGCGGAGGAACGATTTTGAGCGCGCCCTTGTTCCCGCGCTGGTGGAAGGGCCTGTACGGGCCGGTAGGGTCCAGTCGTGCAAGGCTGGCCTCATGGCAAAGAGCAGTGCAGGTGGGTGGTTTCGGCGGTTGTTCTCGCGGTCGACCGCGGAACGTCTGGACCCCACGCGCGAAGATCTGGTGGTAGTGGCGAGCTGCTTCGACGACGCGCGGGCGTGCTCCGCCGTTCTCGACGAGGCGGCGAACACAGAACCCACGTGGATCGAGTCCTCCGAGGTGCTGTTGCGGCATCACCTCGTGCTGCCCGCGCACGAAGTCGACGATGCGGCAGCCGTCGCGGCGCAGGATGCGTACGAGGTCGGTCCGCAGGTCGAACTACCGGACGACACCGGGTATCGGCCGCAAGTCGATGACGGTGTCGCTCTGGTCCTGCAGCGGGTACAGGTGCTCGACGCGTTGCACTGTTCGCAAGAGAGGTCTCGCATGGCGGGTCTCGCGCAACGGCGTGGGGGAGCGGTACTGGGGTGGGATGCGCTGCAGCCCGCCTCACCCGCCGACACGTCTGACTAAGCTTCCACCGCACCGCGCGCATCGACAGCAGAAGGGCACGGCACATCCACCATGACCGCAGGGACCAGTGACGAGCAGCCGCGAACGTGGCGTCGAATCCTCGGAGCGTTGACCACGCACGCCGACCTGTCGAGCGCCGATACCGGCTGGGTGATGGACGAGATCATGTCCGACAACGCCACAGCCGCTCAGATCGCTGCCTTCGGGGTGGCACTGAAGATGAAAGGCCCCACTCCCGCGGAACTGGAAGGTCTCGCCGACTCCATGCTCTCGCACGCATTTCTGGTCGAGACCGACCGTGACGCGGTGGACGTCGTCGGAACCGGCGGCGATGGTGCGGACACGGTGAACATCTCCACGATGGCCGCGATCGTCGTCGCTGCCAGCGGAATACGCGTCGTCAAACACGGTAACCGTGCAGCGTCGTCCAAGAGTGGTACGACCGATGTGCTCGAGGCGCTGGGCGTGCGGGTCACCCTGGGGCCCGCCGGGGTGGCGTCGAGCGTCGAGCAGGTTGGGATCGGGTTCTGCTTCGCGCCGATCCACCACCCCGCACTTCGGTTCTCCGGTCCGGCGCGCAAGGAGATCGGCATTCCGACGATCTTCAATGTGCTGGGCCCCTTGACCAACCCGGGCCGCCCACGCGCCGGACTGATCGGCTGCGCATTCGAGAATCTGGTGCCCGTCGTCGCCGGCGTGTTCGCTCGACGCGGTAGTTCGGTTCTCGTCGTCCGTGGTGACGACGGGCTCGACGAAATCACCCTGTCCACCACGACCACCGTGCACGTGGTGTCCGACGGGACCGTCACCGTCGACTCGATCGACCCGGCCGATTACGGAATCGCTCGGGCGCCCATCGAGGCCCTCCGAGGCGGGGACGCGAAATTCAATGCAGCAGTGGCACATCGCGTGTTCGCAGGCGAACTCGGACCCGTCCGTGACGCCGTGCTACTCAACGCCGCCGCGGCCATGGCCGCGCATCGAGGAGTCTCGGGAAACCTGCACGAGCAAATCGAAGCCGGATTGGCAACTGCGGCAACGGTTGTCGACAACGGTTCCGCGGCCCGCCTGCTTGCCGACTGGGCACGCTGCACCACCGCGCTGGCCGACTGAATCACACCGAACTACTCGCCGATCGAGAATCCTGCATCGACGTCGGCACTCGAATACGACTGAAACGCAATGTGAGTCGTCGTACTGCGAACACCACGAACACGATTGATGTGCTTCGTGATGACCTCGGCTATCGACGCATGATCACGCACCTTGACGATGGCAATCAGATCGACGTCGCCGGCGCACGAATACACCTCCGACACACCGTCCACATCGGCAACGGCCTGCGCCGTCTCCGGAATCAGATCGGCCTCGGCGTCGATCAAGACGATGGCATTGATCATCTGTGCTCCTCACGCATCTCCGGGCTCACACACGACGCGAGCTCGACCCAACCGAGACAACACTAGTTGCTCGGCCGACTCCACTCTCGCTTCATCGGTCGTTCCGCGGACTCCACTCCTGCCGCGTTGCTTCTCGGGCCGTTCGACACCACTCCTCCCACGAACCCGCAGACCGAGCAGGGCTGCAGTAGCCACTGCTGGTGCGAACGATGCGCACTCCGTCCGTGTGGAGCCACGACGCGATCAGGCTCACCTCTTCCGGCGGCGCACCGCCAAGTGGCGTCGCATCGGGCATCACCGTCTCGGCCGACGCCGTGATCGCATCGACGACGGGCATCGGGTGCACCCCTCTCGGCGCGACGGCTGCCCCGGCCAATCGGCCGAAGCGCACCACCATCAGCTCCCAACCACCGTCGGCCGTCCGCCTGGCCGCCACGAGCTCGGCGATGGCCGCAACGGCGGCCGCCCGGTGCATCCTGCGGAGCACGTTCACCGTCACCGCGATTCGATCGCGGAGACGCGCGGCTGTCTCGAACAGTTCACGGTCCGCGAGTTCGGCGACGCGGCGTCGCATCGCGAACAGCAGCTCGTCGTCGTGTCCACACACGAACGCCAGAAATTTCGCCGGGGCACCCGAGTACTCCTCGGCCGTCAGGGGCCCGGAGAACGCCGCTGGGCAGCCACCGACGTCCGTCGCGGTGCACTCGTCACCGTGTCGAACCGCGCGGCCCAACCGGCGGGTGCATGTACGAAGTCGACAGAATTCTGCGGCGAGTGCGGAGGCCTCCGCCGCGTCCGCCCGAACAGCGAACGGTCCGAGGCTGTTGGGTGCGGGAGTGCGCACGATCGACAGACGCGGAAACGCTTCGTCGGTGAGGGTGACCCACCACCCTTTGCGGGGAAACTTCGATCGGCGGTTGTAAGGCGGGACGTGAGCCGAGAGCAGCCGTAATTCGCGGACTCCTGCCTCGAGTGCGTGCGCACATTCGACGTGGTCCACGCGAGTGGCGAGCGAGACCATCTCCTTCATTCGCCCACGTGTCTCGGAACCGGTGAAGTAGTTGCGCACCCGACGCTTGAGGTTGTTCGAGGTCCCTACGTACAGGACCTCGTCCGACGGTCCTCGGAAGAGGTAGACGCCGGGTGTATCGGGCAGGTGTGCGGCCAGGCCGCGTTTGGCTCGTTGCCCCGCCGACACCGCAGGGAGGTAGTCGACCAGTTCCGCGTAACTGTGTACGCCTTGGTTGCCCACTCGTTCGATCAGGCCGTGCAACACGTCCACCGTGGCACGCGCGTCGTCCAATGCTCGGTGAGTCGGCCGAGTGCTGGATCTGAACAACGTCGACAGGGCGGACAGTTTCACCGAGGGTGCCTCGTCGCGCGTGAGCACTCGCCGGGCGAGTTTGACCGTGCAGAGCACCTGGAAGCGGGGCCAGGCGATGTCGAGTCGACTCGCTGCGGCCTTGAGAAATCCCGTGTCGAACCCGGCGTTGTGTGCCACCAGTACCGATCCGCGAGCGAACTCGAGAAAGCCGGGGAGAACGCGTTCGATGCGGGGAGCCCCGATAAGCATCGCCGTCGTGATGCCGGTCAACTCGACGATGTAGGGCGGGATCGATCTGCCCGGGTCGACGAGGGTAGCGAATTCGCCGATGATCTCGCCGCCTCTGACCTTGACTGCCCCGATTTCGGTGATCGCCTCCGTGTCAGCGCTGCCACCAGTGGTTTCGAGGTCGACGACGACGAACGTGGTGGCGTGAAGCGGGGTGTCGAGTTCGTCGAACGTCAGCTGGATCGGCAGGCTCACTGCGACGACGTTAGGGCCGACCTCCGACAAGAACGCCGAACACGGCGTCGGAGGGCATCGTGTCGGTCGGTGCCGATTGTCGAGTCGCGGAACCTGTCGGTGGCTGGCGCTACCTTTCGTTCGATCGGCCGATTACACCGTCCGACGCGACAAAGAGACAAGGATCACAATGATCATCGACTGCAGTGACTGCCTGGTTCGTGACATCGCCTGCGCCGACTGCGTTGTGACGGTGCTTCTGGGGGCTCCCGGGATGCCCGCGAGATCGGATGGGCAATGGGTCGGTTCACCGTCTCGTATCACCCTCGAGCAGGAAGAACTCGGTGCCATGGGAGTGCTCGCCGAGGTCGGTATGGTGCCCGCACTCAAGCTCGTCGTGAACGACGACGGCACCGCGGATGTTCCCCTGTTATCGACTCGTGACACACCGGGCGATCAACGCGCCGGGTAGCGAGAACACGGCCGAATTCGGTCCGTTCGGCGCGTTGGGGTCGACACAGGGGTATGCCATTTCGTAACCTTCCTGAGACCTTGCGGAGTCTTGCCAGTCCAAACCGGAGTGGCGTCGCAGGTCACCGCCTAATCGATCACTCGCGAGAGTGTTCGTACCGGGAACCCGATATTTACTGGGGTGAATCCCGCCGAGTCACCGATGGTGGCCGGTGGGTAGGGCTGCTCTTCCCAGCCCGAACCCGTCAGCTAACTCGGTCGGCGGACGAGTGGAAGAAACGGAGCACCATCTTTCGTGGCGTCACAACTTTCCAACCGAACATTGCGGCGAGCTCTCGTAGCCGGAGCGCTCACGGCAGGCGTGGTGATTCTCCCCGCTGCACCGGCAATGGCGGCCCCAGTCACCATCCCCGGCGTCGGAACCTTCGAGATTCCTGACATCCCGGGTCTCCCTCCCCTCAACATTCCGGGCATGCCCGCTCCGGGTGCGCTTCTTGCCCCGCAGGTCACCCCGGCTGCCAAGGCCGTCCAGGCGGCGGAGTCCAAGATCGGCGCTCCGTACGTGTACGGCGCATCGGGTCCGGATTCGTTCGACTGCTCGGGTCTGATCCAGTGGGCCTACAAGCAGGCCGGCGTCAGCCTGCCCCGTACGAGCTACGACCAGGCAGCCGCGGGCACCCCGGTCTCGCGTGACAGCCTGATGCCCGGCGACGTCGTCTCGTTCTACGGCGGCTCGCACTCGGGTATGTACATCGGCGACGGCAACGTCGTGCACGCATCCACGTCCGGCGTGCCGGTCAAGGTTGCTCCCGTGGACTCCATGCCGTTCGACGGTGCTCGACGCTACTGAGCCGAGCGCTCCGACCGGAGTTGTGTACCGACCGACAGGGTCGATCCGTTTCGACGGTTCGGCCCTGTTGTCGTTTCCAAGGACGGTTTCCGGGCGACACGCCGGTACGGTGGACAGCAGAGCGTCCAGTTCGTAATCTGATCGAGACCTCTCCGACGTTTGGTTTGTGATCTGTCACGTGCAGACTGCGTCGATTTCGGACCGTGTTCACGTCCGCGCCCAGCTGAGCATGGGTATCGTTCGGTTCCGGTCACTTTTTCCAACCGCCACTCCAGCTGGAATGGCATATGTCAGGACGGAGAGTCGCTTTCCGTGGCGATATCGAGAACCACCCGAGTTCTACGACTAGTAGGTAGCTCGGTGACCACAGCCGTTGCGGCCGCGTGCATCATGGTGGTGCCGATCACGACGGCGAGTGCCGATCCGGGGTTCGGCTCGGCTTCCGACGCGCAGGCGAAGCTGGCGGAGCTGTCCCGGGAGTCGGAACAGACCAACGAGTCGCTGCACAACGCGCAGATCGATCTCGACGCTCGGGCTCGCGAGCAGCTCGATGCGCAGACCGCCGTCGATGCCAGTCGGGCGGCGCTCGACGCCGCCCAGTCGCAGCTGGCGCAGCTCAAACCCGCCATGGACAAGGTGGCCAATGTCAACTACCAGGGCGCTCGCACCAACCGGTTGTTCGCGGTCATGGTCAGCGACTCCCCGCAACAGTTGCTCGACCAAATGTCGGCCCTCGATGTCATCTCCGCCGAGACAGCCGGCCAGGTAGCTCGGTTCCAGCAGGCCAGCGCGGATGCATCCGCGGCAGAGCAGGCCGCCGCGACCGCCGCAGAACAGGCCAGAGTCGCCGCCGAGCAGGCCAAAGCGGTCAGCGACGATCTGCAGGCGAAGCAAAGTGAACTTCAGGGCCAGATCGCCGAAGTCATGGCCGCGTACAGCGCGCTTTCCTCGTCCGAGCAGCTGGCCCTCGCGGGATCGGCGCTCCCTGAAGGTTTCGACCCCTCCACGATTCTGAAGAACCTGACGCCGGGCTCCGGTTCCAGCGCATTGCAAGCCGGTCTCACACAGATCGGCAAGCCGTACGTCTGGGGAGCGACCGGCCCCGACGGTTTCGACTGCTCCGGGTTGGTCGTCTGGGCCTACAAGCAGGTCGGAAAGACGTTGCCGCGGTCGAGTCAGGCTCAAGCTGCCGGCGGAACTCCCGTCGATCAGAAGGATCTGCAGCCGGGAGACGTCGTTCTGTTCTACCCGGACGCATCACACGTCGGTATCTACGCCGGTAACGGCAACGTTCTGCATGCCTCCACCTTCGGGGTACCGGTGAAGGTCCAGTCGATGGCGTCGTTCCCGTTCTACGGGGCCCGTCGATACTGACTGTGCCGCGAACGACGACTGACGCCTGAATGAGCGGTACGGAACGGCCGTCCGTTGTCCACGCGCTCACCGCGTCGGGGCGGGCGCGATGGGCGGCAGTCCTGGTCGTTCTGGCAGTGGCGTCGACGCTGCTGTTGGTTCATCGTCACGACGGTCCTGCATCGGGATTGGCGACATCGAGCGCATCGACTTCGTCCGATCCGTCGGCCTCGCAGAATCCGCCGACCTACGACGAGCAGCGCCGCGCCGAAGTGACCGAGCTGCTCGAGCGCTGGGCGGCTGCCCTCCGTTCCGGCGACGAATCGGCGCTGCGTGGGTTGCTCGACCCCCTCGCGGATCCGACGTTCGTGGATGCGCAGGTTCGCCGGGCGACTGTCGTTCCGACGGTTCCTTTCTCGGACTTCGACTACGAGATCGGTGACGAACCCGAGACCCCCGTGCCGTCGTCGATTGCCGAGCAGCTGGATGCCACCGATGTGTGGGCTCCACCGGTGTACCTGCGGTATGCCGTGCAGGGCCCGGATGCCTCGCCGACCCGCCGGCCGGTTTCGCTGGTGGTCGCCGAACGCGACGGCCAGTGGCGACTGGTCGACGACGCCGACTTGCCGACCTACCGTCGCCACACCTGGCGTGGTCCGTGGGATTTCGGGCCCGTGACGGTGCGCTCGGTCGCCACTGCATCCGGCACGTCGGTGGTGTTGGGACATCCCGACCGTGAGCAGTTCGTGGCAGATGTGGCCGCCGAGCTGCCCGCGGCGACCGCTGCGGTCACCGACTTCTGGGGAGCCGACTGGGCCCGGGACGGACTGGTGTTCGTCAGTTCGACGGCCGAGGAGTTCGACGAATCGACGGGGTCCTCGCCCTCGACGGACGTGGCCGCAGTGACCGTGTCCGACGCCGTGGCCGGCGGGTCGCGTCCGACGGGTCAGCGCGTGGTGTTCGGTCCCGATGCCGCGTCGCGGCTGACTCCGTTCACTCTTCGTTCGGTGCTTCGGCACGAGTTGACGCATGTGGCGGCGCGGGCGAAGACGGCGGAAGGCACCGCGTTGTGGGTGGCGGAGGGTTTCGCCGACTACTCCGGGTATCGCAGTTCCGGTGCCGACTTCCGGCAGCTGGCACCTACTCTGGCATCGATCGTGGCTGCCGGTGGCCCGCCGACCGTGTTGCCGAAAGACGAGGATTTCGGTGCAGGCGGCACCCGCTCCAACGTAGCCTACGAGTCCGCCTGGTCGGTCTTCGCGTTCGTGGCCGACCGGTACGGCGAGTCCACGTTGCGCAGGTTCTACGAGGCGCTGGCGTCCGGACCCGGGTCGGACGGAGTCGTCGACGCAGCGATCACCTCGGTCCTGAGTCCGGGCCGAACTCGGTTCGTCGCGGAGTGGGGCAACTGGGTGGCCGCTCGGTCACGCTGACCCGGACGTGCGCGTCGTCGACACGAGCTGTCCGATCGGGAGCGCTACGGTTGTCGTCATGCGTCGGACTCTTCTGGTGACGAACGACTTTCCGCCCCGGCCGGGCGGAATCCAGTCCTACTTGCACAGCTTCGCCTCGCAGTTGCCCGCCGACGAGCTCGTGGTCTACGCGCCGCGGTGGCGTGGTGATTCGCACGTGAAGTTCGATGCGAAACAACCCTTCGAAGTCATCAGGCATCCGACCACGTTGATGCTGCCGACTCCGTTGGTGGCTCGCCGCGCAGCGCGCATCGTGAAGACCCGAGGGTGCGACTCGGTGTGGTTCGGTGCCGCGGCCCCGTTGGCGGTGATGTCGTCACACCTGCGCAAAGCCGGGGCGGATCGCATCGTGGCGAGCACACACGGCCACGAGGTGGGGTGGTCGATGGTGCCCGGTGGTCGCGCGACGCTGCGCACCATCGGAGAGAACACCGATGTGGTGACCTACGTGAGCAAGTACACGCGGAGCCGATTCAGCTCGGCGTTCGGGGCGTCGGCGGCACTCGAGCATCTGCCGCCGGGGGTCGACACCGATCGCTTCGTGCCCGACGATGCCGCGAGGACGGAGCTACGTGCTCGGTACGGCCTCGGTGACCGACCGACGGTTCTGTGTCTGTCGCGGCTGGTGCCGCGCAAGGGCCAGGACTTCCTGATCCGGGCGCTACCGGAGATCCGGCGCGCGGTGGACGGGGCGGTTCTGGTGATCGTCGGCGGCGGTCCGTACGAGAACACGTTGCGCGAACTCGTTCGCTCCACCGGGATGGAGCAGCACGTGGTGTTCACCGGGACGGTGCCGTCTGCGGAACTGGCTGCCCATCACACGATCGCCGACGTGTTCGCGATGCCGAGCCGCACCCGAGGCGCGGGCCTCGACGTCGAGGGGCTCGGAATCGTCTACCTCGAGGCGTCGGCCTGTGGCGTTCCGGTGGTTGCCGGGATGTCGGGAGGCGCTCCGGAAGCTGTGCAGCACAACAAGACCGGGCTCGTCGTCGACGGGACTTCGGTGTCGTCCATCGCCGACGCGATCGTGACGATCCTGTCCGATCGAACACTGGCGACGCAGATGGGCAACGCCGGTCGGGCATGGGTCGACGCGGAATGGCGCTGGGACGTGCTGACGGAGAAACTGCGGTCACTGATCTGACCGGGCGGGCCGCTCGCACCACGGCTCACGCCACGCGTGTCACCTCGCGTAGATCGCCTCGATCTCGTCGGCGTACGCCTTGGTGATGACATTGCGCTTGAGCTTCATCGTCGGCGTCAATTCGCCGCTCTCCTCCGAGAAGTCGTGGGGGAGCAGGCGGTACTTCTTGATGGATTCCGCGTGCGAGACCGACTTGTTGGCGTCGGCGACGGCGGCGTCGATCTCGGCGACGAGATCGGGGTCGGCCTGCAGATCCGCTGCGGTGGCGTCGGAGTCCTTGCCGTGTGCGGACTTCCACTTGTCGAACGCATCCGGATCGAGGGTGATGAGGGCACCGATGAAGGGCTTCTGGTCACCGACCACCACGGCCTGACTGATCAGTGCTCCGGCACGAAGGTGATCTTCGAGGCCCGCGGGGGAGACGTTCTTGCCGCCGGCGGTGACGATCAGTTCCTTCTTGCGGCCGGAGATCGTGATGTATCCCTCCTCGTCGACGGATCCGAGATCGCCGGTGCGGAACCACCCGTCGTCGAGGGATTCCGCGGTCGCCTTCTCGTTTCGCCAATATCCGTCGAACACAACGGGTCCGCGTAGTTGGATCTCACCGTCGCCGGCGATGCGGACGGTGTTCCCGGGTAGCGGGCGTCCGACGCTGCCCACACGTTGGAATCCGATGGTGTTCACCGCGAACGCCGCAGTGGTTTCGGTCAGGCCGTAGCCCTCGTAGATGGTCACGCCGATGCCGCGGTAGAAGTGGCCGAGTCGCGCTCCCAGTGGTGCGCCGCCCGAGATGGCAAGTTCGCACTTGCCGCCGAGAGCGGTCCGCAGCTTCGCATAGACCAGCTTGTCGAACACGAAATGCTTGGCGCGCAACACGATCGACGGGCCACCGGAATCCTGCGCCTGGCTCCACGCCACTGCGCACTCGGTCGCGAGATCGAAGATCTTGCCCTTGCCGTCGCTGTGTGCCTTCTGCTTCGCAGTGTTGAAGACCTTCTCGAACACGCGCGGCACGGACAGAATGAAGTCCGGTCGAAATGTCCCGAAGGTCGCGACCAGGTTGGGAATGTCGTTGGTGTGGCCGAGGGTGACTCCGGCATCGAACGACGCGATACTCACCGCGCGAGCGAGGACGTGCGCCATCGGAAGGAACATCAACGTACTGCGGCCCTGTGTCAGAAGAGCTTTCAACGACGTCTGGCGAATGCCGCGAGATTCCGCAAGGAGGTTCGCATGCGTCAATTGCACACCTTTGGGGCGGCCGGTAGTGCCCGAGGTGTAGATCAACGTGGCCGGATCGGACGAGCGAAGTGTCGAGACTCGTTCGTGCACAACGTCTTCGGAGACGTCCGCGCCGTTGTCGATCAGAGCCTGCACTGCGCCCGTGCCGGAAGCGTTGTCGATCACGAACGTTCGACGTACCGACGGCGCCGCAGCTACGACGGCTTCTGTCTCCCGTACGTGCGCGTCGTTCTCGAGGACCAACAGAACCGGCTCGGCGTCTTCGAGAATCCACTCGACCTGGCCCGCCGACGACGTCTCGTAGATCGGCACGGTCACTCCGCCCGCGGCCCAGATCGCGTAGTCGATGACCGACCACTCGAATCGCGTGGACGACATGAGCGCGACGCGATCGCCCTGCTCGATACCTGCCGCGACGAGGCCCCTGGCCACGTCGACGACCAGTCGCTCGAATTCTGCGGCACCGACATCGGTCCATCGGCCGTCGTCGAGCCGACGGAACACCACGGCATCCGGCGACGTCCGAGCGCGGGCGAAGACGCTGTCGACAGCGGAGTCGGTGTCCGCGATGTCGTACTCGGCGGAAACAGTGAACTCGCGCACGGGATTACCTCCGGATCGAACGGGTTGGAGAAAGTCGATAGCTCGGCTTCACAGATACTCTAGACCCAGGGCGCGCGGTCCCGAATGTGCCTCGGCGGTCCTGGTCTCGGACCCGATATGTGAAGCTCTGACGATGAGCAGTATTCAAGTTGCGGATCAGACATTCGTGGCAGCGCCCGGTGCGGCGGTGGCGCAGGCGTTCGTCTCGCCGGAGCGGTGGCGGCGGTGGTGGCCGGACCTGTCGCTGACCGTGACCGAGGATCGCGGCGAGAAGGGCATTCGGTGGTCGGTCCGCGGCGGCGTCGTCGGAACGATGGAGCTGTGGCTCGAGCCCGTACTCGACGGCGTGATCGTCCACTACTTCCTGCACGCCGAGCCGGCCTCAGCAAGTGAGTCGGCCACCGAGCAGCATGCGCGTCGGGTGGCCGGCCGCGCCATGACCTTCGAGCTGAAGCGGGAGCTCGAGGCCGGGAGGTCAGCGGGCGAGGCACCCCACCACGTAGCGTCGAGTTCAGCTCCCGAATGAACCGCGCGGTACGGTCGGCCGGTTCGCGTTGTGCGTCGGCGGTTCGATCGTGTGAGATAGGCCTGCCGCGGGTTACACAGCAGGCAGCGAACGAAGCGGATCGAAGTACCCGAGAGGAAGCGGACCAGTAGTCATGGCGGAGAAAACCCAGAGGTCGATCGTCGTCGAAGCCCCACCGAGTCGGGTCATGGACGTCATCGCCGATTTCGACGCGTATCCCACGTGGGTGTCCGCCGCGAAGTCCGTCGAGGTCCTCGAAGTCGGTGCGGACGGACGGGGAAAGCGGGTCAAGTTCGTGCTCGACGCCGGAATGGTGAAAGACACGTACGAACTCGAGTACGACTGGGCGGCGGACGGCAATTCGGTGTCGTGGAATCTCGTCTCGGGCGAAATGCAGAAATCTCAGAACGGGTCGTACTCGCTGCGTGAGACCGGCAACGGCACCGACGTGACGTACGAGCTCACTGTCGATCTGAACATTCCGATGATCGGCCTGTTCAAGCGCAAAGCAGAGAAGGTCATCACCGACACTGCGCTCAAGGAATTGAAGAAGCGGGTCGAAGGCTGACCGACGCTCGCCCCGAACCCCGCACCACGGTATCGCTGTTCATCGGCAAAGGTGGCGCGGGGAAGACCACCCTGGCGTCTGCGTCGGGTCTTGCGCTCGCGGCCTCGGGCCAAGAGGTGCTGATCGCCTCCCTCGACCAGGCGCACTCGCTCCGCGACGCCGTCGGCGCACAAGGTGACACCGACGAGGACGCGGGCATCGGAGCGGTTGCTCCGAACCTGGACGTCGTCGAGATCGATACCTCGCGGCTGCTCGAAGAGCGGTACCGCGGTCTGGGATCGATGCTGTCGGTGGCCTCGGCAGGCCACGAACACGGCGTGAGTTTCGGCGCGATCGAGCCGGAGGAGCTGATGGGGTTCCCGGGTATCGAGGAGCTGTTGGGATTGCACGAGGTGTCCCGGCTCGTCGACGAAGGTCGTTGGGACACAGTGATAGTCGATCTTCCGGCATCGGGGGATGCGCTGCGAACACTGCAGCTGCCCGACACCGTCTCGTCCTATTTCGAGCGCGTGTGGCCGCGCCACGATCGCATGGTCGCCGGCACCGGAACCGACGTGCGGCTCACGCTCGTGGTGGCCATGATCGAGCGGATCCTCGGACAGATCGAATCGGTCCGGGCGCTGATCACCGATCCCGACCGGACCGGGGCAACCGTGGTCCTGAACCCCGAGCACCTGTCCATCGTCGACGCCGAACGCACGCTCTCCGCAGCGGCTCTGTTCGGCGTTCGCGTCGACCGACTGCTGGTGAACCGGATGCTCCCGGCCCTCAATTCCTCGTCGATCGGTCTGGTCGGAGCTCATCCTGCGGTGTTCTGGTTCGAGCGATGGCGGGCCGCGCAGCTCGACGCCGTGGCCGAACTCCGACGACGCGTCGGCTCGGTTCCGATCGTGGAGGTGGAGCACTGTGAAGTGGAACCGGTAGGGTTGGGCCCCTTGCAGGATGTGGCCGAGCACCTGGCACCGCACTCCCTCGAACGACGTGCGTCGAGCCCGGCCGGTCGACCGTCGGTCGAACTCGAGTCGGGGAGCGGACTCGAATCCGTGTACGCGATGAGAATGCTTCTGCCGGTAGTCGATTCGACCACCTTGGGTCTGGGGCGAGTGGAGGACGACTTGATAGTGAGTGCCGACGGTAGGCGGCGACGCGTCACGTTGGCGTCGGTGTTGCGTCGGTGTATCGCCGATTCTGCGGAACTCGACGGCCCGTTCCTGGTGGTGCGTTTCCGACCCGACCCCGATGTGTGGCCGCTGTGAGCGGCCGAGCCATGACCGTAAGAGCTGTGAGCGGAGAGACGCTGTGACGGCCGGGCATTCGGAGTTGGGCGCGGACCTGCTGGCGTTGGCCGACACCGTCCTGACACGTCTCGAGCCCATCCTGCGCCGAGTTGCCGAGACACAGCAGGACCGCGATCAGCAGGGCTGCAGCTGGTGCCCGGTGTGTGCGCTCGCGGCGTTGGTGCGCGGTGAACGGCACGATCTCGTCGAACTCGTTGCCTCGGAAGGGGCCGTCGTCGTCGCACTGCTGCGTCAGTTGTTGATCGACCACACCGCGCCGGGCACCGAACACGCCGCTGGGGGTAGCAGCGAGCCCGGCACCGAGTCGACCGCGTCCGCTGCCGACCGGGTCGACGCCGCCGCGGACGTGTCGGAGGACACCTCTGCGCCGTCCGTTCGTCGACCGGCGTTCGTACCGATTACCGTTCGGGTCAAGGAGTGACCATCGCCGTGGGGGGACGGCCGAGGAAGGCATGAACGAATGAAGCGTCATCATCAGCGATTGACGGTCGGGATCGACGTGGGCGGCACGAGCCTGCGCGCCTCGGTTGTCGACGCGGACGGTCAGGTGCTCGACTCGACCGCAGCACCCACGCCCCACACTGCTCGTGCACTCGAGCGTGGTCTCGACCGCGCCGTGCAGGAGCTGGCCGGCCGACACGACATCGCTGCCGTCGGTCTGGCCGTGGCGGGTTTCATCGATTCCGACCGCACGACGGTCCGGTTCGCCCCGCACCTGCCGTGGGTCGACACGCCGGTCGCAACCGAGATGAGCGAACGCATCGGACTACCGGTGTTGCTCGAACACGACGCCAACTCCGCGGCGTGGGCGGAATACCGTTTCGGAGCGGCTTCGGGTGGCCGCAACGTGGTGATGGTGGCGATCGGAACGGGAATCGGTGCGGCGCTGCTGATCGACGGCCGAATCTATCGAGGGAGCCACGGGGTGGCTCCCGAACTCGGTCACATTCAGGTGGTGCCCGACGGACGAGCGTGTCCCTGCGGCAAACGCGGGTGCTGGGAACGGTATTGCAGCGGTACCGCACTGGTGGATACGGCGGTGGAGTTGTTGGCCGCAGACCCGTCGTCCTCGACGAGGTTGGCGCGCGAGGTCTTCCTCGATCCCGGCTCGTTGACCGGGCGTCGGATCGCGAGCGCCGCGCACGACGGCGACTCGATCGGCCGACGCACCATGGAGGATTTCGCACACTGGCTCGGCGTCGGACTCTCGATGGTCAGCGATGTGTACGACCCCGACCTGATCGTGTTGGCCGGCGGTGTGGCCACTTCATCGAGTCAGTTCCTTGCTCGTGCCACGGACAAGTACGCCGAGCTCGTCACCGGCGCGGGCCATCGCCCGCTGGCACGGATTCGCAGCACCGAACTGGGCGAGGCCGCGGGGATGATCGGTGCGGCCGAGCTCGCGCGAGCACAGTTCGTCACCACCGCACGATGACGGTTCGGACCCACCCCGTGTGATGTCGCACGTCTCCTCCTCGTCGATGTGGCTGGTGTCATAAACCCTGGGTACAGTTCACTACGCGGCACGGTTCGAGAACGCACGGCCGCAGTCGGTTCGCTCCGCGCGAGCCGGCACACCATCGATTGCCGACCATGATCAGGGAGCACGTCAATGTGGTACTGGCTGTTCAAATTCGTCATCGTGGGGCCCCTGCTCATTGCCCTGGGTCGGCCCACGATCGAGGGTGCGGAGAACATTCCGACGCACGGCCCGGTGATCCTGGCCAGCAACCACAAAGCGGTTCTCGACTCGTTCTATCTTCCGCTCAAGACCCCGCGGCGCATCACCTTCCTCGCCAAGAGTGAGTACTTCACCGGCTCGGGTCTCAAGGGTGCGTTCCAGAAGTGGTTCTTCACCGCGGTGGGTCAGGTGCCCATCGACCGCACCGGAGCCGACGCGGCGCAGGACGCACTGAACGCCGGTGCCCGCGTGATCGAAGCCGGCAAGGTGCTCGGTATCTACCCCGAAGGCACCCGGTCGCCCGACGGCCGGCTCTACAAGGGCAAGACCGGAATGGCGCGCCTGGCATTGCAGACCGGCGTTCAGGTGGTGCCGGTCGCCATGATCGGCACCGAGAAGATGAACCCGATCGGTTCGCGCCTGTGGCGTCCGGCAAAGGTCACCATTCGCGTCGGCAAGCCCATCGACTTCTCCCGGTTCGAGGGAATGGCAGGAAACCGATTCGTCGAGCGCGCCGTCACCGACGAGGTGATGTACGACCTGATGCTGCTCTCGGGTCAGGAGTACGTCGACGTGTACGCGGCCTCGCTGAAGAAGGTTGCGACACCCGAAGATTCGGCTCCGTCCGCGCGCCGTATCCCCGACTCGAAGGCCAGCTGACGACTGCGGTCAGTGAACCGCGGTGTCGCTTTCCTTCGGGGTGACCCGAGGCGAGAGGTTCACGGCCGCGACGGCGACCACAGAGGCCAGCGCCCACCACACGTAGGCGGATGCGGCGAACTGATCGACCAGCGGCCAGTCGAGTCCACTCCATCGACCTTCACCGAGTTTCCAGTGCGGTGCGTACACCATGATCGCCAGTCCGACGGCAACCAGAGCGAGTAGCAGTGCGCTTCGACGGCGGTATCCGACGGCGGCCAGCACCATCGCGAACGGTATTGCCCACACCCAGTGGTGTGACCAGGAGACCGGCGAGACCAACAGGCCGAACATCGCGTTCACGGTCAGCGCCAGGGCGATCTCACCGGCGGCGAATGCTTTGCGCATCGCGATTCCCGCCACGAGCAGTACCCCTACCGACAGTGCGATCCACAGAATGGAACGGGGGAACTCGTCCATTCCGAGGCGGGCCAGTACACCTGTGATGGACTGATTCGCCGGGTACCCCGGTCCGCCGATCCGATCGGAATCGATGATCGTCTCGGTCCAGTACTTCACCGAGTCCGACCAGGTGAGCGCAAACCCGATCGCCGTGAACATCGCGAAGCTCAGTGCCGATACCACCGCAGCGCGAAAGTCCTTGCGCAGCAAGAAGAACAAGACGAAAACTGCGGGAGTGAGTTTGACGGCGGCGACCAGACCGATCAGCACACCCCGAGGCCACCGAGTCTTCTTCGGCAAGCAGTCGAGCGCGACGAACATCATCAGAACAATGTTGATCTGCCCGTAGTTCAACGTGGACGTGACCGGCTCCAGTACGAGGACGGACACCGCGAACACCGCGCCTGCACTCCACCACACGAGCGTGCGAGGGCGAACCCCCAACGAGATCAGCGTGAGCACAACGGTCGCCAGCAACGCGAGCATGGACAACGACGTCACCGTCATCGATGCGGCGTAGAGCGAGACCTTCGAGAGCGGGCTGAACAGAGCGGCAGCAATCGGGGGATACGTGAACGGCAACGTGGTACCGGTCGCGATGGGAGGAAGCTGGCCGTACAGATCCCCGCCCCGAGCGAACACCTCTCCGCCGAGCCGGTAGACGTCGAGATCCAGTCGATAATGCTCACCCAACGTTCGCAGCCCGGGAAACCCGTTGAGATGGAAGAGCACACCGACCGCCGCCGCGACGACAACGACGACCCTGCTCGACGCCACCGCCCAACGCGGCCACCGGCGTCGCGTCGGGCCGGCAGGCTCCGACGCTTCGGCGACCGGACGGTTGGTGTCGGACGAAGTCACAACGTTCCCTTTCAGGGCTTGTTCGGCTCGGTTCTGCGGTGTGTGGGGGACGTGCCGGGGCACGCGCTAGGGTGAGCCGCGTGCGCTACTTCTACGACACAGAGTTCATCGAGGATGGTCGCACAATCGAGTTGGTGTCGATCGGTGTGGTGTCGGAGGACGGTCGCGAGTTCTATGCGGTGTCCTCCGAGTTCGACCCCGAGCGGGCGGGCCGGTGGGTCCGGCGCAACGTCTTACCCAAGCTGCCACCGTACTCGTCGCCGTTGTGGATGAGCCGATCCCGAATTCGCGACGAACTGCTCGAATTCCTCGTTCCGCACTACGGTGCCGAGGTCGAATTATGGGCATGGGTGGCGGCGTACGACCACGTGGCGCTCTGCCAGCTGTGGGGATCGATGACCGAATTGCCGCGTTCCCTGCCTCGATTCACCCGTGAGCTCCGTCAGCACTGGGAGGATCGCGGCAGTCCCGCGCTTCCCGCGGTGCCCGACGACGCCCACGATGCCCTGGCCGACGCGCGCCACAATCTGGCCAAGTTCCAGGCGATCGAGGAGTACTCGTACCGCGGTTGAACACCCGTTGTCCTGCGGTGACGGCGGTACGAATATCCTGTAGCGGTGAACTGGACTGTCGACGTACCCATCGATCGCTTGCCCGACCTGCCGCCGCTGTCTCCGACACTGCGCACTCGATTGGACGACGCGTTGGCCAAGCCGGCTGCGCAGCAGCCGCAGTGGGATCCCGAGCAGGCCGGCGAGATGCGCAAGGTGCTCGAGAGCGTTCCGCCGATCACCGTCGCAGGTGAGGTCGAGGCGCTGTCGGACAAGCTCGCTGCCGTCGCCCGCGGCGAGGCGTTTCTGCTTCAGGGTGGCGACTGCGCCGAGACGTTCGTCGACAACACCGAACCGCACATCAAGGGCAACATTCGCACGCTGCTGCAGATGGCCGTCGTACTCACGTACGGGGCGAGCATGCCGGTGGTCAAGGTCGCGCGCATCGCCGGCCAGTACGCCAAGCCTCGCTCGTCGAACATCGATGCGCTCGGCCTGCAGTCCTACCGCGGCGACATGATCAACTCGCTGGTGGCCGACGAGAGCGTGCGCGGCCACGATCCGTCACGGCTGGTGCGCGCTTACGCCAACGCGAGTGCGGCCATGAACCTGGTTCGGGCACTGACCGGAGCCGGGATGGCCGACCTGCACAAGGTACACGACTGGAACCGTGAATTCGTCGCGCAGTCACCCGCCGGAGCCCGCTACGAGGCGCTGGCCGGGGAGATCGACCGCGGCCTGCGGTTCATGGATGCCTGTGGCGTCTCCGACCCCAATCTGCACACCGCCCAGATCTTCGCGAGCCACGAAGCACTCGTCCTCGACTACGAGCGCGCGATGCTGCGGCTCGACAACACCGACGATCACCCCAAGCTCTACGATCTGTCGGCTCACTTCCTGTGGATCGGCGACCGCACTCGCCAGCTCGACGGCGCGCACATCGCGCTCGCCGAACTGATCTCGAACCCGATCGGGCTGAAGATCGGACCCACCACGACCCCCGAGATGGCCGTCGAATACGTCGAGCGCCTCGACCCGACCAACAAGCCGGGCCGCCTGACGCTGATCTCGCGCATGGGCAACGGCAAGGTTCGCGACATCTTGCCCGCCATCATCGAGAAGGTGCAGGCCACCGGACACCAGGTGATCTGGCAGTGCGACCCGATGCACGGCAACACGCACGAGGCGTCCACCGGATACAAGACCCGGCATTTCGACCGCATCGTCGACGAGGTGCAGGGCTTCTTCGAGGTGCACAACGGCCTCGGCACCCATCCGGGCGGAATCCACGTCGAACTGACCGGTGACGACGTCACCGAATGCCTCGGCGGAGCCCAGGACATCTCTGATCTCGACCTCGCCGGGCGCTACGAAACTGCCTGCGACCCGAGACTGAACACTCAGCAGAGCATCGAGCTGGCATTCCTCGTCGCCGAGATGCTTCGCGGCTGATCGCCGGCACCGCCCTGGCGGGTGAGGGCAGCCGGGGGTCAGGGCAGTGAGACGACCATGACCTCGGAGTCCGGTTCCACCCGTGAACCGGCTCCGGGGCTCTGGGAGATGACCAACGAGCCGTCCGTGTCGACCACCTGACGAACATCGATCGTCAGTCCCAGCGAGTCCAGAGTCGTGCGTGCGGATCCCACCGAACGGCCGAGGAGCGACGGCACGGTGACTGCGGTCGACACGTCGAGGACGGCGGTGGTGCCGGACTTGACGGTCTGGCCGGCCTTCGGATTCGTGCCGATCGCTTTTCCGCCGTCGGTGTCCTCGTCGAACGTCTCGCGGACCTCGTCGACGGTGATGCCGACCGATTCGAGAGTCGTCCGTGCCTGATCGACGCTCTGTCCGCGGACGTCGGGAACCTGCACCGGCGGTGCACCTTTGCTGCGCAGCACGGTGACTGCGGCACCGGTGTTCAACACCGTTCCCGGCGGGGGATCGAGCGCCGCGACGCCGCCGATCGGTGCGGTGGTGCTGAATGCCTCGCCGCCGTCGACCGGGGTGAAGGTTCTGTCGCGCAATTGCTGCTGCATGTCTTCGACGGAGGCGTCGGAGTCGATGGAGGGGACGATCGGGCTGCCCAGTGAGACGAGCAGGAACACGGTGTCGCCCTTGGCGATTCGGGAACCACCGACGGGGTCGGTGCCGATGAGCAGATCGGTCGAGACGGTGTCGGAGTACGTTCCCCGAACCGTTGCTTCCAAGCCCGACGCTTCGATCGCGCTCGTGGCACCGGTGGTGTCGAGACCGTCGACCATCGGAACTGCGGTGTATCGGCCCGAGCCCATCCACCAGCCGCCGAAACCGACCAACACCGCCAGCAATGCAACGACCACCAACCAGACGACGATGGCCCGCCGGGACCGTTGGCGATCGGCGGCGAAGTCGGGAAATTCGTAGTGTCGCCGGCCCAGGGGTGCCGCCGGCTGCGGGTCGTCCGGTTGCGGTTCGTACTCGATTTCGCGGGATGTCGGTGACGTGACCACTCGGGTGTGGTGCACGCCGTCGGGCGGCGGTACCGGGGGAGCACTCTGCACTACCTGGGTGCGGGTGGGCGGTTGTCGATCGCCGGCGACTGTCGTCGGTGCGCCCGCAGCCGCGGAGCTCAGGTGCTGTGCCGAACGCTGGGGAGCGGGCACCCGGTACGCGGGAAGTGCCAGCGCCGACGCGGCAGTGCGCAGCGCGCGGGCCATGTCGTCGGCGTTGCGGTATCGGTGTTCCGGGTCGCGGACGGTGGCGTGTTGGACCACGTCGTCGAACTGTGGTGGCACGCCTGCGATGAGGGTCGACGGGAGCGGAACGTCGTTGTCGATGCGCTGGTAGGCGATGGACAGGGATGTGTCGCCGGTGAACGGGGTGCGTCCGGTGAGCAGCTCGAACAGTACGATTCCGACGCCGTAGACGTCGCTGCTCGCGGACGCGGAGCCGGTGGTGACCTGTTCGGGAGACAGATACGCGGCCGTGCCCAGAATCACACTGCTCGAGGTGACGGTGGAGGCGGCGACGGCTCGGACCAGCCCGAAGTCGGCGATCTTGACGTCTCCGTCGTCGCTGATCAGGATGTTCTCCGGTTTGATGTCTCGGTGCACCAGACCGGCGCGGTGTGCGACGGCGAGAGCCTCGAGCACGGGGCGAACCACGGCGACTGCGGCGTGCGGCGGCATGGGCCCGCGCTCCCGCAGCAGCTCGCGCAACGTTCCGCCCTCGACGAGCTCCATGACCAGGAATGCGTGATCGCCGTCCCGCCCGTGGTCGTACACGGCCACCAGACCGGGGTGGCTCAGCCTGGCCACCGCGCGTGCCTCGAACTCGAATCGCTGAACGAACTGCGGGTCCTCGGCGAACTTCGGATCCATGATCTTCACCGCGACAGGTCGATCGAGTCTGGT
This sequence comes from Rhodococcus sp. KRD175, assembly GCF_017168275.1. NCBI lineage: Bacteria > Bacillati > Actinomycetota > Actinomycetes > Mycobacteriales > Nocardiaceae > Rhodococcus > Rhodococcus sp. KRD175. The sequence continues at coordinate 168,493 of NZ_JABFAQ010000007.1, read as the reverse complement.
GTCGAGTCCGCGGTAGACCGTCGACATTCCGCCCCGTGCGATCGGTGCGTCTATTCGATATCGACGATCGAGCATCGAACCCGGTATCACCGAACCTCCCCTCGTCGTCCTCGATGTGTCCGCTCGAAATCCGGACGCCTGACGACGATGGTATCGGCGCCGTGGGTGCTCACCGACGATCGTGGTTCGTGTCTTCGGTCTCCGTGGCGGGCCGCGTCACTTTTGAAGTCTGGACGCCGGACCCGTTAACGTTACCCGCGTGAGTGCCATTCCCTACGCCGACGACGTGCTCGATCCGTCGGTTTCTCTGCTGCAGTTCGCCGATGTCGCCAAGATCCTCGACGTCCCCAAGACGCGCGTCGAGCAGCTCGTGCGGGATCGTCAGCTGTTGGCTCTCAAGCGTTCCCGCGTCCCCGGCGTGCCCGAGCAGTTCTTCGACACGACCAAGGGCGAAATCGTCAAGGGTCTGCCCGGCCTGCTGGCGGTGCTGCACGACGGCGGCTACGAGGACGAAGAAATTCTGCGGTGGTTGTTCGCCGAGGACGACAGTCTGCCCGGCACCCCGGTCGCAGCGTTGCACGGTGACCTGATGCGCGAAGTGATCAGACGCGCTCAGGCAATGGCCTTCTAGCAGCTGGAACAGCGGTCGTCAGCGGACCGTGGCGCGCTTCCAGCCGGTGACGGCGAACTGCGGCAGCGCGACGCGTGCGCGCGTCCACTGCGGCACGGTCGCGCGCTGGGAAAGCACCCGGTAGCCCTGCGCTTCGACCTCGTCGAGAATGCGGCCGTACAGAATGGACGCCGTTCGCATGGACGGACGCACTCGCGGATCCAACATGTCGATCCCGGCGTCCGACGTCCGGTAGATCGACCGGGTGACGGCGATCGAGTGGGCGAGGGCGCGGGTGACTCTGGCATCGACCGAGCCGGTGGTCCGGCACCACCGCAACAGATCCTCGTCGACCCCGAAGGCCGCCAGTTCGTCGGTCGGGAGATAGATGCGGTCGCGGTCGAGGTCCTCACCTATGTCGCGGATGAAGTTGGTCAGCTGAAACGCCTCGCCCAACGCCGCAGCCGACGGCTCCGCCTCGGCTCGCGGAACCACCGTTCCGAGAATCGGCAACATCTGCAGTCCGATGACTGCGGCCGATCCGTACATGTACTCGTTCAACTGCTCCATCGTTCGGTACCGCGAGACGAACATCGCGCTGCCCGGGATGTCCATGCGCATCGAATGCATGAACGCGAAAAAGTAATCGTGGGGAATCTCGTACCGAGCGACCGTGTCGCACAATGCGCTCAACACCTGATCGGATGTGCTGTCGGACAGCGGTTTTCCGGCCAAGGCGTCGCGCACCCGGGATTCGATGATGTCGAGTTCGACGATTCTGCGGGCGTTCAGTTCGTCCGAACCGACCGCGATGTCGGTGCCCTCGAGGTCGACGATGTCGTCGACCATCCGAGCGAAACCGTACAGAGCGTGCACGGCTGCGCGCTTGTCGACGGGCAACAGTCTGGTTGCCAGAAAATAGGTCTTGCCGTGCTGGGCGTTCAGTTCGCGGCAGATGCGATACGCCTCGTGCAGAGCAGGATCGATGTCGGTCAGTTCTCTCGATACGCGGGCACTCATGGCGCGGGACCTCACGGTGTGGCGTCGTCTTCGGTGGAGACGGGCGCGGTCTTGGGGGCGTTGGGTACGGCACGGTGTTCCCGGGAGCGGTCCGATCGCAAACGCAACGGGTCGACTCGGGTCAGCGCCAGCGCGGCAACGACTGCAGCGAAAACTGCGAGGGCCACGTGCACGAACGTGTACAGGCCGATGGATCCGTCGGGTTGGAACACCAGCATCAGCCAGGTCGACAGGCCGGTGAGAACCATCAGAGTTCGGCGGGACAACGCAAAGCCGGCCGCGATCGCCAACGGCCACGAGTAGTACCAGGGCAGCGCGGCGGGGGAGAGAACGACAGTGGCGACAAGAGCGATCAGGATGCCCTTGACCGCGTCCCGCTCGGATCGGCGGCCCAACCACCACGCCCCGGCCAGGATGACCACCAAGGCGATCGCGCACAGCAACCTGGTGACGTCGAGAACCGGTCCGAGACGCAGATCGAGGAACCACGAGGTGCTGACGGTCACCAGATGCGCGAGGATCGTCGGCAGTGACAGCCAGTTGATGATCTTCGCCGAGCCGGACAACGCCGTGAGCCAGCCGATGCCGACTCCGGCGATCACGGACGCGACGGCGAACACCGCGACGAAGACGGCCGCTCCGATGCCCGCGGTCTTCGTGAACGCCAGAATCGGTGCAGGCGGTGTGCGGCCTTCTTCGCGCGCCTTGTCGCGGAGGTGCAGCATCCAGATCCACACGAGGAACGGCAGAGCGAGACCGGCAGTTGCCTTGATGGCCACGGCGATCGCCACCAGCGCGATGCCGGCCACGTGGCGACGCTCGAGCGCAAGCACGATGCCCGCGGTCATCAGGCCGACCATGAGCAACTCGTTGTGCACTCCGCCGATGAGGTGGATCAGCACCAGGGGATTGAGCACGGCGAGCCACACCGCCGTTGTGGCGCGCCCGCCCAGATGGGTGGCCAGTCGCGGGACGGCCCACATCATCAGAGCGAGCCCGGGAAGCATGGTCAGGCGAAGCAGCATGGTTCCGGCGATCACATTGTCGCCGGTCAGGCTCGTGATGCCGCGACCGAGGAGAAGGAACAGCGGCCCGTACGGGGCAGTGGTCGTGGTCCACACGTTGCTGACGTTGTCGAGCAGGATTCCCGGATTGGCCACGGGCCCAACGGCATACGGGTCGAAGCCGTCCCGTAGCAACGCACCTTGAGCGAGGTACGAGTAAGCGTCGCGGCTGAACATCGGCACCGACAGCAGCAGCGGTGCCGTCCACGCGGGCACGATCCACCGGAGCTCGCCCACCGTGGTGCGGCCGTGCAGCGTGGCTCTGCCGAGCCTGACCCAGGCGGTGATCATCAACAGCACACCGGCCCAGACGATGACGGTCGACAGCACGAAGCCGTGGCCGAATCGCAGCCACGACAGATGCATCTCTTCGAGCAGAGGGTCACGACGGCGCACGCTGCCCGCGCCGAATCCACCGAACATGATGCAGACCGCACCGAGAACCCCGAGGATCGCTGCTTTGCCCTCGGGACTTCGCAGGAAGTTTCCGGTGGTCGTCAGTCTCGACGGATGCCGCGCAGGCACCGGTGCAGACCCGTCCGACGAGCGCCCTTCGGAGGTGGAGTGCGACGAAACCGAAGACATTGCCGCCTGCTCCTCCTCTGCTGCGAGTCGTGTGTGTCGAGATGTGGCTCCGCGCCGACGCGTTCTCGCTGTCGGCCGAAGGATCATGGTCGCAGCAAAGATCGCGACCGGCAAACGATCGCGCTCAGCTTAGTTGGTCGACGCAGTCGATCGGACGAACCTACCGCCCTCGCGGCCCTGTCACTCGTTCTGCCGCCAGCTTGCCCGAGACCAAGACGGTCGGCACGCCCACACCGGGAGTGGTTCCGGAGCCGGCGAGAACCACGTTGTCGAGGCCGGCGACCATGTTCTTTCTCCGGAAAGGCCCGGTCTGCCGGAAGACGTGCGCGGACGAGAACGGCGAGCCCGACAACATGCCTTTGTCCGCCCACGTCTGCGGTGTGTCGATGTGATCGAGCACGAAAGCGTCGGCGAGTCCGGTGTATCCGCGGCCCTCCAGCGTCGCCAGAATCTCTCGGAGGTAGGGCTGAGCCAGTTCGGTCCAGGCGAGGGGAGCGCTGTCGAGGTTGGGGCACGGGGCGAGGATCGAGACCGGCTCGCTGCGGACCCCGTCGCGCACGACCTCGAGGCCCGAATCGCTCACCGACGGCCGCGTGATCAGCAGTGACGGATCGGCCATCAGAGATCCTTTGCCGGAGCGGGCGGTGATCCGGCGGAAGGTCTCGGCCCATTCGTCACCGAAGTCGATGGTGTGGTGCGCCCGCGCAGGCCACGACGCCGTGAGTTCGACCGGAACCGTTCCGTGGGCCACGACGGCGGACGGCGACACGACGCCGTACCCGTTGCGCCTGCCTTTCTTCGACACCGAGGCGCGATCGAGCAGGCGATCGACGACGGGCAAGTCGGCGGTGAGAATCAATGCGTCGCAAGCGATTCGACGTCCATCGGCAGTGAGGACGGCATCGGCACGGCCGCGGTCGACGGTGATGTCGACGATGTCGGTGCCCAGTTCGAGCGTGCCGCCCGCCGTCACGAACGCGTCGGCCATGGCCCGCCCGATAGCCGCCATGCCTCCCTCGGGGAAGAACACCCCGAGGGAGGTGTCCATGTGTGCGATCGCACCGTAGACGGCCAGCGCCTTCTGCGGTGCCATGCCGGCGTAGAGGGCCTGGAACGTGAACACTCGGCGCAGACGGGTGTCCTTCAGGAAACGATCGACCCGTGGCCCGAGGCGACCGAAGCCGCCCAGCTTCGTCAGCGTTGCGGTATCGGTGATCGCGGCCTTGGATCCCACGAGGTCCAGCGGCGAATCGAAGTTCGAGTCGATGAAGCGGTCGAATTCGGCATCGAAGATGTCGGCGAGCCAGCGCCGGAGATCGCGGTAGCCCTGCGCCTCGGCCGTACCGCAGGTCCGCTCGACCTCGGCGGCCATTGCCGCCGGGTCCGAGTAGACGTCGATGGACGTGCCGTCGGCGTACCGCGTGTGGTACGACGGCGACAGGGACGTCAGCCGGATCGGCGGCGTCGTGGACTCGAAGTCGGCACCCACGGCGGCCAACGCTTCGAGCACCAGGTTCGGCATCGTGAGTACGCTCGCACCGTTGTCGATGTCGTAGAGATGCGTTCCGTCGGAGTCGGTCACCGGATACACCCCCACGCGGCCGCCCACGGTGTCGTCGCGCTCGACGATCGTGACCTTCTTGCCTGCGCCCAGTAGGTGGAGCCCCGCGGCCAGGCCGGCCAATCCAGCTCCCACGACGACGACCGAGTCGGTGCGGCCGGGAACGGTTCGGATCGTAGACATGACGCTCTCTTTCAGTACTGCCGTTGGATGGCGGCGGTGGCCATGGCACGAAGGTGTTCGGCGGCGATCGGATCGATGGAACTGTCGTCCAGCGCGGCAACGGCCCGGGTGCCCAGTTCGTCGATCTGTCGTTCGACGGCGTCGACGGCGCCCAGTTCGGTGAGTATCGATCGGATGTCGGCGACCTCGCTCTCGCTGAGCTCGGTACCGAGACTGGCTCGAATCTTCGCCGCGTGATCGGGACGGCTCGCGTCCGCTTGTTGCAAGGCCACGGCGATGAGCACCGTGCGCTTGCCCTCGGTGATGTCGTCACCCGACGGCTTGCCGGTGATCTCCGGGTCGCCGAACACGCCGAGCAGGTCGTCGCGCAGCTGGAAGGCAATGCCGATGTCGGCACCGAAGCTGCGGTACGCCGCAGTCAGCGGTTCGCCGGCCCCGGCAAGAACGGCCCCGAGGTGCAGCGGGCGTTCGACTGTGTAGGCGGCGGTCTTGTACCGGTTGACGCGCATGGCTGCCGCGACGCTCTCGTCCGTCCCGGCTTCGGCCTCGATGTCGAGGAGTTGACCGCCGAGCACCTCGGTACGCATCGCGGACCACACGGGCTGCGCCCGCCGCGCCGCGTCCGTGTCGATACCCGACTCGCGCAGCATGTCGTCGGCCCAGCACAGCGCCAGGTCGCCGACGAGAACGGCAGCGGAGACACCGAAGTGATCTGCCGAGCCCGACCACCCCGCATCGCGATGTCGCTGAGCGAAGCCGACATGCACGGTCGGAAAGCCTCGGCGGGTGCGGGACGAGTCGATGATGTCGTCGTGGATCAATGCGCAGGCCTGGATCAACTCGAGTGCCGAGCACGCACGCAGTACTGCGTCGGCGCGGTCCCCGGTGGGCTCACCGCCCGCGCCGAGCCACGCGGTCCACGCGAAGGCTGGGCGCATGCGCTTGCCGCCGCGTAGTACGAACGCCTCGAGGTCGGCCACTGCGGCCGGGTAGCCACCGCCGACGCTGTCGACGACCGCACGACGCGAGGCGAAGAACTCCGCGAGCTTCGCATCGACGGAATCCCGTAGCGACGTCGCATTCACGGACACAGAGTTGGTGGGCGCGGACAGGTCTCCGGACAGGACGATCCTCCAAGGTCTTCGTGGGAAAGACGCGTTACAGTCCCACAGTAATAGGCACCCGAACCCGGCACCGACGAGCAGTGAACTACGCCGTCGGGGGATGCCCAGCGGGCCGGCGGCGCAGCGCAACCTATGATCTTCGGGTGAGCGAAGATTCCGTCAGGGGGCGGTCGAGCCGAGGATTCGTGACGAGGACGCCGTCGATCGTCGACCGATTGCGGACCGAACCCGAAGCGAGGATCCCGTTCTCGGTGGAGTTCTCGCCCCCGCGCGACGAGGCTGCCGAGGCCAGGTTGTGGCAAGCAGTGCGAGAGTTCGAGCAACTCCAGCCCGCGTTCGTGTCGATGACGTACGGCGCAGGTGGTTCCACCCGCGATCGAACGGTGCGCGTCACCGGTCAGATCGCCGAGGAGACGACACTGCTGCCAGTGGCGCATCTCACTGCCGTGTCGCACAGTGTCGCCGAGTTGCGCTCGATGGTCGGGTCGTACGCCGACCGCGGCATCACCAACATCCTCGTTCTTCGCGGTGACCCCCCGGGAGATCCACTCGGCGAGTGGGAGAAGCATCCCGAGGGAGTCGAGTACGCGGAAGAGCTGGTGCGTATGGTCCGCGAACTGGGCGACTTTCACGTCGGAGTGGCGTCGTTCCCGGAAGGCCATCACCGCGCCGACGATCTCGAGCAGGACACCAGGTGCCTCGTCGGGAAGCTGCGTGCGGGAGCGGAGTATTCGATCACGCAGATGTTCTTCGACGTGGACGACTACCTGCGGCTGCGTGATCGCGTCAGCGCATACGACCCCGAGCAGGGTGCCAAGCCGATCATTCCCGAGATCATGCCCATCACCTCGCTGCGTTCGGTGCGCCGGATGCTCGAGCTCTCGGGCACGACATTGCCGTCGCATCTGGACGAGAAGTTCACTCGCGCAGCAGGATCCGGAGCCGAGGAAGACAAGGCCGCGGTTCGAGAGGTGGGTATCGAGCTCGCCACGAGCATCGGCGAGCGGCTCATCGCCGAAGGTGCGCCCGGGCTGCACTTCATCACGTTGAATTTCGCGCGCGCGACACGTGAGGTTCTGAGCAACCTGGGGCTGGCAGCGGCGCGCGTCTGATCTGTGATCGGCGTTACGACGTCGGCATCGGACGCGACTTCCAGCTCAGCGCGCCGCGGCGTCGTCGCACGTGGGATTCCGCAACGAGCCCGATGAACGCGAGAATCGACAGCGGGTGCACCGCGGCGTCGACTACGTCGCGAGCGCCGAATCGGGGTCCCGACTCGCGCCGACGAGATGCCACGCGCGATACGGTCCCGGCGAGGTAACCGACGAGACCCAGTCGCCGCGTCGAACCGGAACCGAAGACCGCCGCGACCGGCGGCAACAGGTAGACCGTTCCCAGCGCAAGGGCAGCCGTGGCCGAACCGACGGGCCCACCGAACTCGTTCCACAGCCACCGGCTGTAACCCGCCCGAACATCGGCGGCCGAGCGGTACATCCGGCACCGTACGAACCCGGCACCGGAGGCAACCGACGTCGAGAACCCGCGTCGACGCAGGACACGCGCGATGTCCAGATCCTCGGTGGCACTCGACGCGACGCAGCTGTGGCCGCCCACGACGCGATACGCGGCCGCATCGAACGCCATGAACTGCCCACAGGCGACGGCCATCGACGGCAGCAGCGTCGCATTGCCGACCGGCACGGGCAGCGTCGACATCCACGACCACGCGAGCAGCGGTTGGACGAGGCGTTCGGCGAGACCACCCGCCACCTGCTCGGGCCAGGGGCACGTCAGAGCGTCGCCGCGGCGGCGCAACCTTCTCGCAGCGGCGGCGACGGCCTCGGGTTCGAGCCGGACATCCGCGTCGACGAACATGACGATCGTCGTGTCCACGTCGACCGAGTCAGCCAGTTCGGCGCACGCGGCGGCTTTACCCGTCCACCCGGGCGGCGGCGACGCGTGGGAGGTCACGACGCGGAATCGCGGATCGCCGTTAGCCGCGGTGACGGCAGCGGCTGCCGTTCCGTCGGTCGAATCGTCGTCGAGGACGACGACCTGCAGGTCGGTGCAGAATCGTTGACGCGTGAGATCGCCGATCAACGCGGGCAGCGTGTCGACTTCGTTGCGCGCGGGGATGCACACTGCGACCCGTTCGGTGACGTCACGGCTCGGTCGACGCAAACCCGGCACGAACAGCGCATTGAACACCGCGACGGCAGCGGAGGTGGAGGCGAGAACGGCAGTCGCCCGAGTCGCCCGGGTCAGGACCGTCATTCGGCGAGATCTGTCGTGCGGGACGAGATGGGGGTGATCACACCGACGTTCGGTCGTTCGACTCGCCCGTCTCGGCAGCGCGCTTACGACGGTTGCCCAACGGTGGGTTCCGCGACACCCAGGCCATGGCACCGACGATAGCGGCCACTCCGACGGTCACGCCGCCCACGATGCCCGCCCAGCCGGCGAAGCTACGAGTGTTGGGGTCCGGGTAGTTGACCTCGGCACGCACCGAGGTGACTTCGCCTGCCGGCAGCTTCCACGAGATCGAGTTGTCGCTTTCGCGAGTGCCGTTGGTGGTCCCGATACGGGCGGGAAACGCAATCGTGAACTGCACGTCGGACCCCTGCACCGGTACCGACGACAGGTCGGCATTACCGGCGAGCGTCACGGTGTCGCCCGAACGCTGCAGGGTCAGCTGAAACGATCCGGCCGCGTTCTGGAAGATCGAGCCGAGTGTCTGAACATCACCGAACGAGAGGTCGTCGAAGATGGCCTGCGACCCGACGTACCCGTCCTGGTTGTACGGCTCGACGCGGACCTTGTCCTCGATCGAGGAGGGCACCACGAGTTCGGGGCCGGTGTCGGTGTCGGAGGTAGGGACCGTCGCCGCGACGATCTGACCCGCCACACGGTCGTTGGCCGACACACCCATCGTGACCTGAACCCGCAAGCAGCCGGCCAGCATCGGCGCGACCAGCAGCGTCAGGGCGAGCACCGAGAGAACTCGGCGTCGGCGGGTTCGAGCGGATGTTCGTGATGTCGACTGCACAGCGACATCGTGCCAGGGCGTCGCGTCGGTGTCAGTCGGCAGGGGTTGCCATCGGTGCGTGTCGGCTACGTAGAGATCCGCGACGACGTGCGATCCACAGCAACGGGATTCCGACACTACCCATGACGACGAATCCGTAGGCGGCCGAGAATCGTAGTTCGGGTCCGTCGAGGAACACCGCGTGCGCGAGCGCCGAACCCAGCCACGTCCACAGGAACAGCCCGATGGGAACGACGTCGTCGGACGCGCGCGGGGCCACCACGCGGTTCACCGCTTCCATGACTGCGGCCATCAATGTCGCCACCAACAGCCAACCCGCGTAGTTGGTCAACGGGATCGACGACACACCCGGCAGTCCGACGGCACCGGACGTCCAGGTCCACTGGCCGTCGGTGACCATCTGAGGATCGAGATACAGGTCCCAGCCCACCATCCCGACTGCGACCGCGGCGATTCGGAATGCAGACGCTCGGAGCCGTGTCGCACCGAGATGGCCGACGATGAACGTGACCGCGCACCAGATCGGATAGAACCCCGCCGTCCAGGCGAGTGGAACCACCACGGGGACCTCGAACAGGCTGGGGCCGAGTCGATTCTGCGCGTAAAAGTACTCGCCGAAGGGAAACCCGGTGGCCGTGCCGACGAGCTCGGACACGAATCCCGTTCCTGCAGTCAGGATCACGAGAGCCGCCGCCCACAGCTTTCCGCGGTACAGCACGGCGTGCGCGATCGACGCCAGCGCGAGTAGCGCGACCACCGCGATGGTCACCGCGTCCCGCGTCGAACCCGATACGAGCGGATAGCAGATCTGGGCGGCGACGGCACCGATCGCGAAGACCGTCGGGGCAATCTTCATGCTCGTCTCCTGCTGAAGAATGCGCGACGACGCCCCGCGCGTGCGTCCGCGAGTGCGATTCTCGCCGCCGAACGGCCGCTGGCCGCTGTGACGCCGCCTCCCGGGTGAGTCGACGCGCCGGTGAGATAGAGACCGTCTGCTCCGGGAACGCGGTGGCCGGCCAGTTGGGGATGAGGACGCCACATCATCATCTGGTCCAGTGACATGTCCAGGTGCATGATGTTGCCTCCGATCAGTCCGAGTTCCTGCTCGATGTCCGGCGGCGACTGTACGTACCGATCGAGGACCGACGCGGCGAATCCAGGGGCGTAGCGATCGAGCTCGGCGACGATTCGATCACCCTCGACCTCGGCCAAAGAACGTTGCCCCGGTACGTTCGAGCGCCACCGGCGGCCATCGGCGAGAGTGTGCGGATGCCACTGCGACCACAGGGAGATCTGATGCTGACCCGGCGGCGCGATCGTCGGATCGAGGGCGCTGAACGACATGCCGAGAACAGCGGGTTTCGGCGGCAGCTCCCCGGCGAGAGCGTGCCCGTGAGCCAACCGCAATTGCGCGCGGTCGCGGACGAGCAGCGCGAGACCGTGGGTACCGTCCTCGATGCAGTCGGCGCTCGGGTACTGCGGCAGCGCGTCGGTGGCCAACCGAACCGCGGTACCGATCCCCGGACCCACCCGAATGGTGGAGCGCCACCGGGCCAGCTGCGCCGCGTCGTGTCCGCCCTCCGCCAGCAGGTCGAGCGTGGTCAGGATGTGACACCCGGCCACGACGATCGTGCTGTCGATCTCCCGTCCCGACGCGGTCCTCGTCGTCCAGCCATGCGCGCGACGCGTCAGCGATACGGCGGCATCGCCGAGCGTCAGCGCTGCCCCGTCCCGGTGCAGCCGGGCGATCATCGCCTCGGTCAGTGCGCCGCTACCGCCGACGGCGCGGCCCGGTGGGAGCGTGTGCATCAGAGCCGCGAACCCGACCATCGGGGCGGTGCCGGGCTCGGACATCGGCGGGCCGGACTGCGCTCCGAACCATGCCAGCGCAGCCTTGAGTCGCTCGCTCGTGAACATTTCGTCCAGCAGGGAATCGCCGGTGGCAAGAAACTCGCGCGAGAGCGCGCTGCCGCCGTCGGGCGCACCGAGTCCCCAGAAGGATCGGAGCAGTTTGGACCCGGTGGGCGGCCCACCGAATGCGCGCATGGTGCGTTCGCTGCGCGGACCCCACACCGAGACGAAGGAACGGTAGGCGCGCGCATCGGCGGGCCCGCAGGCGGCAGCGATGGACTCGCACGTTCGATCGAGGCTGCGATGGAAGACGATGGCGCGTTCGGCGGTGTCGACGTCGCCCGGGGCGAATGCCCACGGATCGCAGTCGATGTAGCGCAGCCCGAACTCCTCGAGTCCGAGCTCTTCGACGATCCCGGTGTGCCTGATCATGATGTGCGCGGACGAGCCGCGGTCGACTCGATGGCCGGGGAAGCGCTCCACCGTCGACACCGCACCGCCCGCGACGGTGTCGCGTTCGACGATCTCCACCGACATTCCGGCATCGGTCAGGTAGCAGGCAGAAGTCAGGGCATTGTGGCCGGAGCCCACCACCACAGCATCGATCACACCTTCAGGCTACGGGCCCGTCGAGCGGCAACCGGCGGCCCAGCACCGCGAAGGGGCGCCGGTCGCCGGCGAACGTGAAGTGCCGCAGTACGTCCTCGAAGCCGAGCCGTCGATACAACCGCCAGGCGCGGTTGTCCTCCTGCGCGACCTCGGGTGTGGACAACATCACAGAGTGCGCTCGAACACCGTCGAGCAGCCTGCGACAGAGACGCCCGCCGAGTCCGTGTCCTTGCGCGCTCGGTAGTACGTGCAATTCGGTCAGTTCGAAGTAGTCGCCGAGGGTGGCGTCGACGTGCTGTGTCGAGTGTCCGGCGCGGCGCAATCCGTCGCGGACCTGCTGATGCCACCACTGATGGTGCGCGCCGTGATACCCGTACGCAACGGCGACCAGCGTGTCCGGCTGCGTCTTGTCGGGATTGGGCACCATGGCTCCCACCGCTCGCCAGCCCGGCCGGTGCAGATGCTCCGTCCACATCGGTGCGCGGCTGTGCTCGGTTCCGCGGGGATATCCCATGGCCTCGACGTAGATCGCCAGAGCTTCGAACAAGCGCCGACGGAATTCCTGGGGCGTCAGATCGACCACGTAGGGGGTTGTCTGCGCATCGGTGACGACGGTTCTCACCCTTTCTTCGGCAACTTGTCGGTGGGCACAGCTATATTGAATGTGTCGAACGGGTGTTCGATGATCGGGGCCGAGCGCGCCGGTGGATCACCTCGACGAACGAGGCGGATTCTCCCGGAGTTCGACTGTAAGGCTTCATCACGGTTCCAGGCGTGTCGGTAGCGCGCCCGGAGATTCGAACTGGAGGTGTTCGAGTATGACGATGACGAAGACATTCGATGTCGGCGTGCGGTCGCCGGTGTCGCGTCAGGCGCAGGTCCTGCTCGGTCGAGCCGATGCGTTGCTGTCCGAATCCATCGGTGAGCGCGATGCGGGGGACCGCTTCCTCGGAAGCTACATCGCCGCACTCAAGGGTGCTGCCGCAGTCCTGGCATCGCTGCCCAATTCGATCGGCTCGCGGCCACGTTCACGCAACGCCTGGGTTCTGATGGCGAAGGCTGCGCCGGATCTGGCGATCTGGTCCGAGTACTTCTCGTCCTTCTCCGCAACCCGCGCGGCAGTCGAGGCGGGTGCCTCGTCCGCTGTCGGAGACGTCGACGCCGACGACTTCTATCGACACGTCAGTCGTTTTCTGAACGCGGTCGAGGACCGGTTGGGCGGTCAGTCGAGGTTCCAGCCCGTCGATCCGATGGCGGCACCGCTGTCCGCATAGCCCGCCGCGTCGATTCCTCGAGTTCGAACGGACGTGAACGGCCACGTCACACGGTGTTCGACAAGTGTTTCCGAGACGTCCGTCTCGAAAACTTGGTCGTTTCTCAGGAACACATAGTGCGAGTAGGTGGTAAGCGGCCGATTCAGCTCGTATCATCGTCAGTAGGTAGCCGCCAAGGTCAGCTTCCCGTCGCTTCTGAACCGAAACGACTCTCATTATCTGTGCAGGGGGAGGTACCGTGCCACTCTCCGAGCACGAGCAGCGCATGCTCGATCAAATCGAGAGCGCTCTCTACGCCGAGGATCCCAAATTCGCGTCCCATGTGAGGGGCGGTCGCGTTCGCGCGGCGTCGAGCAAGAGGCGTTTTCAGGCTGCCGCGTTGTTCGTCGTGGGACTCGTGTTGCTCGTCGCCGGTGTAGCACTGTCGACGAACAGTCTGGGTTTTCTCGTCGTCAGCCTCATCGGCTTTCTCTTCATGTTCGGTGCCGGGGCACTGTTCTTGTTCGGCGGCTCCAAGAAGGGAGCTGCCGCGACCGGCGAAGAAGGTAGCGCAAGCGACCGAGCCGGCACGCAAGGTCGTAGTGCTCAGCCGAAATCGAGTGGTGGCCGCAAGGGCGGCAGCTTCACCTCTCGAATGGAAGACCGTTTTCGTAAGCGGTTCGATCAGGAGTGATATGACTCCGCCGTCCGGATCTTCCTGGGCCTGACGGTCACCCACCACAACTTCACCGATTCGACAGCAGCACCTCACCCTCGGGTGAGGTGCTGCTGTCGTTCCACGGCTCTTCGATACGGCGAGCATTCCGTAGCCCCTGTCGCGCGGCGTGCTCGATCAAGTGCGCCCCAGCGACGACGCGGGGCGATCGTTCCCGTGCGGTGGTTCCCGGGTGGTGGTTCCCGAAAAGAACTGGCGCACATAGGCACGGGCTTTGGGGTTGGCACGAGAGGCCGCCGTCAACTTTCGAGAACGCTCTGCGAAGTCTGCCGCGGTGTAGACAGCAAGGCTGAAATCCTGCCCCCCCCACCCAGTCCCCACTTTCAGGGTTCAGCTGCGCTTGTCAGGCGGGTTGTCGCACAAAGTGCCTGCTCGCGACGCCGCGCGCCCCGGGGGATTGCGTCGGCCAGATCAGGGCCGACGTCGAACGCGGCAACCTGAACGGGCAATCTTCTTGCGTCTGAGCTGCGGATATGTGGTTGTCCACAAAGTTTTCGGGCTGTGAATGGTTCGAAGTGGGGGAGAGTGGGGTAAAGTGGTCCGCAGCGGAGAGTCGAGGCTGGAGGTGGCGAGTGTTTCTCGGTACCTACACGCCGAAGCTCGACGACAAGGGTCGACTCACGTTGCCGGCCAAGTTTCGGGACGCGCTTGCGGGAGGTGTCATGGTGAGCAAGGGGCAGGATTTCAGCCTTGCTGTCTACACCGCGGCAGACTTCGCAGAGCGTTCTCGAAAGTTGACGGCGGCCTCTCGTGCCAACCCCAAAGCCCGTGCCTATGTGCGCCAGTTCTTTTCGGGAACCGACGAACAGCGGCCGGACGGACAGGGCCGTATCACCATCAGTCCCGAGCACCGTCGGTATGCGGGACTCGAACGCAACTGCGTGGTGATCGGATCGATGGACTTCATCGAGATCTGGAACGACGAAGCCTGGGCCCGCTACTCCGCCGAGAACGAGCAGGATTTCTCCGACGCGTTCGACGAATCCCTCGGAGGGATCTTGTAGACCACCGAGGCCGGCTGCGAGTGCAGCGAGGCCTCTGCCCGATCAGAACCCTGACGTTCTTCCCCAACGCCAGGTTTCGCAGATCAGGACCCTGACGTTCTTCCCCAACGCCAGGTTCCCTATCGGACAGGGACCTCGAAGCATTCGCACCGGCCGCAATGGACGACCCGCAGGGCCCGGACCCGGGCGAGAAGTACGTATACGCAACCGGGAGGGACCATGACGGAGGGAGCCGGGCCGGACGAGAACGACGCGTCCGCCGACCGCACTCACCGTCGCTCCGGCGGCCCGATCCACGTCCCCGTTCGACTCGAGCGTGCCGACGAGCTTCTCGGGCCCGCAGTGGAATCGGCGGACGACCCCGACACGACTCGGGTCATGATCGACGCCACGCTCGGACTCGGCGGTCACGCCGAACACTTTCTACGGAAGTATCCCGGTCTGCACCTCATCGGACTCGATCGCGATCCTGACGCGCTCGACAAGGCGGGTGCCAGACTGGCCGCGTTCTCGGATCGAACGACTCTGGTGCACACCACATACGAGGGCATTGCCGCCGCCCTAGACGAGGCCGGACTTCCCGCGACCTATTCCGTTCACGCCATCCTGTTCGACCTCGGAGTCTCGTCGATGCAGCTGGACGAGTCGGACCGCGGCTTCGCGTATTCCGTCGATGCACCGCTGGACATGCGGATGAATCCGACGCAGGGCATCACGGCAGCCGACGTGCTCAATACGTACTCGCACGGCGATATCGCTCGCGTGCTCAGCACCTACGGAGAAGAGCGGTTCGCAGGCAAGATCGCGTCCGCAATTCTGCGGCGACGTGAGCACACGCCGTTCACGACGAGCGGCCCGTTGGTCGAATTGCTGTATGCCGCAATACCGGCCGCGACTCGCCGCACCGGTGGGCATCCGGCAAAGCGAACTTTCCAGGCGCTGCGTATCGAGGTCAACGGGGAGCTCGATTCGCTCAAAGCCGCGGTGCCGGCCGGACTCGACGCCTTGGCCGTCGGCGGCCGCGTCGTCTTCATGTCGTATCAGTCGCTCGAAGATCGAGTTGTCAAGCAGGAGTTGGCCCCTCGGATCAAGTCTCGAAGTCCCGAGGGATTGCCGGTCGAACTTCCCGGGATGGGTCCGGAATTTCGGCTGTTGACCAGAGGTGCGGAACGCGCCTCGGACGAGGAAATCGAAGTCAACCCACGCTCGGCCCCGGTGAGGTTGCGCGCCGCCGAACGGATTGCAAGGAGAGCGGAATGACGGTTCCAGGCACAACTGTTGGAACACAACGCAATCGGGTTCCGGCTACTCGACCCGAGCGGGCCGGCCGCGGTGGTCGGTCCGGAGCCGCATTGCGCGCCTACGAGCGCAGGCAGCAGCGTGCCTCGATACATACGTCGGATTCTGCTCGCGGTTCAGCGGCCTCACTTCGCCCGACGCTCAACGGCAGCGCCATTGCGGCTCGAATCCCGTTCGTAGCCCTGGTCATCGGTCTGCTTGCCCTCGGGCTCGGCTTGACGTTGTTGTTGACGACGCGCTCGGCGGGCGACTCCTACGACCTCAGTGCCGCCAAGGCCGTCAACGCCGAGCTCGCACAACAGCGTGCCTCCTTGCAGCGTGACGTCGAGCTCGCGGAATCTGCGCGCGAGCTCGCGCGCAAAGCCCGAGGGCGGTGTGCAGGTCGTCGGCACGCCCGCTCCCGCCGACGGTGCGCCGGTTGCACCCCTCGATCCGCCTCCCGCCACCGGCTCGGGGGAGGGCTCGGTTCCGAGTGCGTCGACACAGAATCCCGCACAACAGTCGGCGCAGTCGCAGACTCCGAGAAGTGCGTCGCAGCCCACCAGGCCGACGGGCACAGGTGACACCCGTGCCGCCACGCCGAGTGCGCCCAATGGTGCCGGAACTGCCGCGCTTGCTGAACAATTGGTTCCCATGAGCACCCCCTCGGCTCCCGCCCCCGGCGAATCCTCCGGTGACGAGCAGTGACCAGGCCGTCGCCTGCGTCACGTCCCCGGCCCGCAGATCGAGCGCGGCCGGGACGAAAGCGTTTGGACTCGTCCACATTTCGTTTTCGGCACGGTACGGGCCGCATCTTGATGTACGTGGCCTTGGCGGTCGTCGCGGCACAGTTGCTCTGGATACAAGGATTCGATGCGCCGACACTGTCGGCCGAGTCCGCCTCGCAGCGCACCACCACCCTCGTCGATCCGGCGATGCGCGGCTCGATCCTCGATCGCAACGGAAACCCGATCGCTTTCACCATGGAAGCGAAAGCGCTGACGTTCCAGCCGGTCCGGGTTCGTAGAGAACTCGACGAGGCACGCGCGAAGGATCCGACGAAGCCGGAAACCGACAAGTACCTCGACGACATCGCCGAGCGGATCCACAGCGATCTCGGTGACGTCGTCAGCAAGAAGGATCTGCTCGCGAAACTGAAGAGCAACGACGAATTCACCTATCTGGCACGGGGTGTGGACGCCACCGTGGCGTCGAACATCAGCAAGGAATTCAAGCAGGTCGGGCTCGAACGTCAGGACATCCGCGAGTACCCGGGTGGCTCGCTCGCCGCGAACATCGTCGGGGCCACCGGGTGGGACGGACACGGCCTGCTCGGGCTCGAGGATTCGCTCGACGCCACGCTCGCCGGTACCGACGGATCGCAGACCTACGATCGCGGCTCCGACGGGGCCGTCATTCCCGGCAGCTGGCGCGACAAGCAGCCCGCGGTCAACGGCTCGAACGTGGAACTGACCATCGACGCGGACCTGCAGTACTACGTACAGCAGCAAGTGCAGCTGGCGAAAGATCTGTCCGGGGCCAAGAATGCGTCTGCCTACGTTCAGGATTCGCACACCGGCGAAGTGCTGGCCATGTCGAACGACAACACGTTCAACCCCGGAATCGGCGTCGGAAACAACGAACGGACCAAGGAGATGGGCAATCTGCCCGTCACGACGCCGTTCGAGCCCGGTTCGGTCAACAAGATCATCACTGCTGCAGCCGCTATCGAGTACGGGCTCACCACACCCGACGAGGTGCTGCAGGTACCGGGCAACATCTTCATGTCCGGTGTCTCGGTCCGGGACGCCTGGGAACACGGAGTTGCGCCGTACACCTCCACCGGAGTGTTCGGTAAGTCCTCCAACGTGGGGACTCTGATGCTGGCTCAACGTGTCGGCGAGGATCGGTATGCCGACATGCTGAATAAGTTCGGCCTGGGCCAGCGCAGCGACGTCGGCCTCCCCAACGAGAGCGCAGGCAGCGTGCCCAGCCGCGATCAGTGGTCGGGCGGTACCTTCGCCAACCTGCCGATCGGGCAGGGTCTGTCGATGACGCTCCTGCAGATGACCGGGATGTACCAGGCGATCGCCAACGACGGTGTGCGCATCCCGCCTCGGATCGTCGCGGCAACGGTGGACGCCAACGGCGAACGATCCGAGACGCCGCGACCCGACGGGGTGTACGTGGTCAGTTCCGATACGGCGAAGACGGTCCGCAACATGTTCCGGTCGGTCACCCAGGACGACACTGGAAATCAGCGCGGTACCGGAGTCGCCGCGGGTGTCGAGGGCTACCAGATCAGTGGTAAGACCGGTACGGCCCAGCAGGTCGATCCCGAGTGCAAGTGCTACTCGAACTCGAAGTACTGGATCACGTTCGCGGGTATCGCTCCGGCCGACGATCCTCGCTACGTGATCGGGATCATGCTGGACGCGCCGTCCCGCAGTGCCGACGGCTCGGGAGGGCAATCGGCCGCACCGCTGTTCCACAACATCGCCAGCTGGCTGTTGCAGCGCGACAGTGTTCCGATGTCCGCAGACCCGGGCCCCAAGTTGGTTCTTCAGGCCGACTGAGGCTCGAATCTGTCGGTCCGGGAATCGGGGCGGCAGCATGCCGATCGCGGTCGCCGGTAATCTGACACATCGGCTCGAGGCGTGTTCGTCGATCAGCCACCGCAGCGTGTTCGAGCTGACGCAGTGTGCGGTGGCAGTACAGAGGAAGGGAGCAGGAGTGACTGTGTCATCGGATTCACAACCCGCTCCGGGGTCTCGGCCGGCGAATCCGCCGCACACCGACGTATCCGACGTGGCGTCCGCTGTCGGTGCAACGATCGAGTGGGGACACCTCGACGGAGTGCAGGTCACCGGAATCGATCTGCGAGCGCAGTCCGTTCGTCCCGGCGATCTCTTCGCCGCGCTACCCGGATCCGCTCGGCACGGAGCCGAGTTCACCGCCGACGCGATCGAGCGGGGTGCAGCGGCGGTCTTCACCGACCCATCCGGTGCCGACATCGTCCGCCGCGTCCTCGCCACCGCCGATCGCCAGGTTCCTGTCCTCGTGCACGACCGACCACGCCAGGTGCTCGGAACCGTGTCCGCCCTCGTGTACGGCAATCCGTCGTCGAAGATGACGGTCGTCGGAATCACCGGCACGTCGGGCAAGACGACGACCGCGTACCTCGTGGAGGCCGGCCTGACAACCGCAGGCCGCCGCTGCGGACTGATCGGCACGATCGAGACCCGCGTAGTGGGCCGGCACGTACCGAGCGCTCTCACCACCCCCGAGGCTCCGCAGTTGCACGCGCTCTTCGCCGTCATGGTCGAGGCCGGAGTCGACACCGTGGTGATGGAAGTGTCCTCCCATGCGTTGTCCCTCGGCCGAGTCGACGGCACCGACTTCGCGGTCGGCGCGTTCACCAACCTGTCCCAGGATCATCTCGACTTCCACGACTCGCTCGAGGACTACTTTCTGGCCAAGAGCCGGCTGTTCGGGGTCGATTCGCCGGTACGGGCAGACACAGCGGTCGTGTGCGTCGACGATGCCTGGGGCGTGCGGATGGCCGATATCGCCCGGTCGGCAGGATCCACGGTCGTCACGGTGTCCACCGGTGCCGACTCGCAGTGGACCGTCTCCGAGTGGGCCAAGCACGACGACGGAACGCAGTCGTTCACCGTTGCCGATCCGAACGGAACGTCGTTGCCGGTGTCGGTGCGTCTGCCGGGTCGCTACAACGTCGCCAACGCCGTGCTCGCGCTCGCGACCTGCGAAGCGGCAGGCGTGGATGCCGCGACGGCGGCGCCCGGAATCGCGACCGTCGACGTGCCCGGTCGAGTGCAACGAATCGATCGCGGCCAGGACTTCCTCGCGGTGGTCGACTACGCCCACAAGCCTGCTGCGGTCGAAGCGGTGCTGGCGACTCTGCGAGAGTCGTCCCGTGGACGTATCGCCGTCGTGTTGGGTGCCGGCGGGGATCGAGACACCGCCAAGCGCCCTCTGATGGGCGCGGCCGGAGCGCGCGGTGCCGATCTGCTCGTGGTGACCGACGACAATCCGCGCAGTGAGGATCCGGCAGCGATACGGCATGCCGTCGAAGACGGTGCACTGTCGGTGCCCGACGACGCTCGTGGCGAAGTACGAAATGTCGAAGGCCGCGCAGCGGCGATAGAACAAGCCGTGGCGTGGGCACGTGAGGGGGACGTTGTGTTGATCGCAGGTAAAGGACACGAGACGGGCCAGGAGGTGGCGGGGGTGAAGTATCCGTTCGACGACCGAGTGGTACTCGCATCGGCCATCGACGCACGACTGGTCACCACGAGCGCAGGCGCACGGTGATACCGCTCTCGATCGCTCGCATCGCCGAGATCGTCGGCGGCGAACTGCACGACGTGGCGGACCCGACGGTGCTGGTCGCCGGGCCGGTGGAGTTCGACTCACGCAAGGTCACACCCGGCAGTGTCTTTCTCGCCCTGCCCGGTGCCAAGGTGGACGGCCACGAGCACGCGGCCGACGCCGTGGCCGCAGGCGCTGCTGTCGTTCTCGCGGCGCGTCCGGTAGGCGTCCCGGCTGTCGTCGTTCGGCCGGCACCGCACTCGAGCCGTGCGATGGCACTCGAACACGACCCGGAGGGGGCCGGCGCTGCGGTGCTGACCGCGCTCGGTGCGTTGGCCCGGGAATCGGTGCTCGAACTGACCGCGCGCCACGACCTGACCGTGGTGGGCGTGACGGGGTCGTCGGGCAAGACGTCGACGAAGGATCTCATCTCGGCGGTGCTGCGTCCGCTCGGATCCGTGGTGGCCCCACCCGGATCGTTCAACAACGAACTCGGGCATCCATGGACTGCTCTGCGGGCCGACGCCGATACCGACTTCCTCGCCCTCGAGCTGTCCGCCCGGGGAATCGGCCACATCGCCGAGCTCGCCAGGCTTGCGCCGCCGCGGATCGGGGTGGTCCTCAACGTCGGAACCGCGCACCTCGGCGAGTTCGGTTCACGTGCCGCCATCGCGTTGGCCAAGGGCGAATTGGTCGAGGCACTGCCCGCTGCCGCGGACGGCGGCGTGGCGATCCTCAACATCGACGATCGGCTCGTCGCCGAGATGGCGACACGCACGAAGGCGGCCGTCGTCACGGTCGGACTCAACGCGGACGCCGACGTCCGGGCTGTCGACGTCGTGGTCGACACCGATGCGCGGGCGTCGTTCACGCTCATATGTGCGGCAGGCACGGCGCACATCACCCTGGCGGTGCACGGTGAACATCAGGTGGGCAACGCCCTGGCTGCCGCGGCCGTCGCGCTCGAGTGCGGGGCCGGCGTGGCCCAGGTTGCCGAAGCGCTCTCGACCGCGGTACCCACCTCGATCCGCCGGATGGACGTATGCACCCGCGCGGACGGGGTCACCGTCATCAACGACTCGTACAACGCGAATCCCGATTCGATGCGGGCCGCCCTCAAGGCGCTGGTGTCGATGTCGCGGCGTGATGACGGGCCGAAGCGGCGCAGTTGGGCGGTGCTGGGGGAGATGGGCGAGCTAGGCGGCGAATCGGTGGTGGAGCACGATGCGATCGGTCGGCTCGCCGTCCGCCTGGACGTCGATCGGTTGATCATCGTCGATTCGGGTCGGCCCACGCGTGCGCTGCATCAGGGCGCCGTCATGGAAGGGTCCTGGGGCGAGGAATCGATGCTCGTACCCGACCGCGAGACCGCCATCGCCGTGCTCGAGGACGAGGTTCGCGCCGGCGACATCGTTCTGGTCAAGGCCTCGCAGTCGGGCGCGATGTGGACCGTTGCCGACGCCCTGTTGGCCGAACCGTCGGCCGACGCCCTGTTGGCCGAACCGTCGGAGGGCGAGCAGTGAGACAGATCCTGTTCGCCGGAGGGATCGCACTTGCAGTCGCAATTCTGCTGACTCCCGTGCTCATCAAGACCTTCTCGAAACAGGGCTTCGGCCAGGAGATCCGGGTCGAGGGCCCGGCGAGCCATCAGTCCAAGCGCGGTACTCCCACCATGGGCGGCGTGGCGATCCTGGTCGGGATCTGGGCCGGCTACTGGGGCTCGCACCTGATCGGCATCGGATACGACGCCGAGGGGCCGTCGGCCTCGGCGCTACTCGTACTCGGCCTGACCACCGTGCTCGGCCTCGTCGGATTTCTCGACGACTTCATCAAGATTCGTAAACAGCGCAACCTCGGTCTGAACGCCACCGGCAAGTACGTCGGCCAGATCACCGCGGCGGTGCTGTTCGCCATCCTGGTCCTGCAATTTCGCAGCGACGACGGATTGACTCCGGGCAGCACTCAACTGTCGTATGTGCGCGACATCGCAACGTGGTCGATGTCGGCTGCTGTCTTCGTGTTCTTCGTCTGTCTGCTGGTGATCGCGTGGTCCAACTCGGTCAATCTCACCGACGGCCTCGACGGCCTGGCGGCCGGGTCCATGACATTGGTCCTCGGGGCGTACACCGTCATCACCTTCTGGCAGTACCGGCAGGCGTGTGCAGGGCCGGCCGGTCCTGCGCCGGGTTGCTACGACGTACGCGACCCTCTCGACCTGGCCCTGGTGTGCGCATCGGCGGCCGGTGCCTGCATCGGTTTCCTGTGGTGGAACGCCGCGCCCGCCAAGATCTTCATGGGCGATACCGGATCCCTCGCTCTGGGCGGCCTGATCGCAGGACTGTCCGTGGTCACCAAGACCGAACTGATCATGGTGGTCATCGGCGCGTTGTTCGTCGCCGAAGCGGCGTCGGTCGTCATCCAGGTCGCAGTGTTCCGGTCGAGTCGGCGACGCGTGTTCCGAATGGCCCCGTTCCATCACCACTTCGAGTTGGCCGGTTGGGCCGAGACCACGGTCATCATCAGGTTCTGGTTGCTCGCCGCGATCGCCTCGGCCGTCGGCTTGGCACTGTTCTACAGCGAATACCTCGCGGCTGTGGGCGGCTAGGCGATGACCGAAGCCTCAACCGATCTGTCCTGGTTGCGCGGTAGTTCGGTGCTGGTCACCGGTGCGCGCATCTCCGGGCTGGCCGTCGTACGCCCACTGCTGGACCTCGGCGCACTCGTGACCGTCACCGACTCGAACCGAGCTGCGCTCGACGAGGCGTCGGCGCTCGGTGCTGCCGTAGTGGTTCAGGACGATCTGCTCGCCGATTCGAACGCGATCGCGGCCTTTGCGCTCGTCGTCACCAGTCCCGGGTTCCGGCCGGACTCTCCGGTGCTGGCTGCGGCCGCCGACCACGGCGTCCCGGTGTGGGGCGACGTGGAGTTCTCGTGGCATCTCGACCGCGCCGAGGTGTACGGCCCGCGAGCTCGCTGGCTGGTGGTCACCGGCACGAACGGTAAGACGACCACCACCTCGATGCTCGCGTCGATCCTCGTCGCTGCCGGAATCGACTCCGTCGCCTGCGGAAACATCGGCCTCCCCATCGCCGACGCGTTGCGCGGTACCCCGCATCCCCGTGTCCTCGCGGTCGAGCTGTCGTCCTTCCAGTTGTTCTGGGCACCGTCGGTTCGTCCCGCGGCGGGGGTGGTGCTCAACATTGCCGAGGATCATTTGGATTGGCACGGGGGCATGGACGGGTACGTCCAGGCCAAGGCGCGCGCGTTGAGCGGGGACGTCGGGGTCGTCGGACTCGACGATGCGGTGGCGGCCGGTCTGCGGGCGGGGGCACCTGCTGAGACGGTCGTCGGTTTCCGGCTGGACGAACCCGCCGCGGGCGAGTTGGGAGTGCGGGCGGGAATGCTCGTCGACCGTGCGTTCGGGGACAACGTCGAGTTGCTCCGGGCCGACGAGGTGGAACCGAGTGGCCCGTCCGGTGTGCTCGACGCGTTGGCCGCGGCTGCGTTGGCGCGATCGATCGGTGTCGACGCCGAGGCCGTCCGAAACGGTTTGCGGACGTACCGGGTGGGACCGCATCGGGCCGCAGTGGTGCGTGAACTCGCTGGGGTGACGTTCGTCGACGATTCCAAGGCGACGAATCCGCATGCCGCGCGCTCGTCGATCCTCGCGCACGATCGGGTCGTGTGGATCGCGGGCGGGTTGTTGAAGGGTGCGGTGATCGACGATCTGGTCGTCGAAATCGCCGATCGGCTCGTGGCTGCGGTGGTGTTGGGCCGCGATGGGATGCAGATCGCAGAGGCTTTGGCGCGACACGCCCCCGATGTTCCGGTCGTCAGGCTCCCTTCGGGAGACGATGCTGGTGTGACTCATGAGGCTGAAGATGCAGATGCGGTGATGCGAGCGGCCGTCGACCACGCTGCGGGGTTCGCCGCCTCCGGCGATACCGTCCTGCTGGCCCCCGCGGCTGCGTCGTTGGACATGTTCGTCGATTACGGTCACCGCGGCCGAAGCTTCGCCGAGTCCGTCGAGCGCCTCGACATCGCCGCCCTCGGATCGCCGCGATCGTGACCACCGCAGCTCGACCGGCGCGTCCACCTCGTCGCACCACCACGCCGCGCACCCGAATCGGACTGTGGTTCGGTCGGCCGCTGGCGTCGTTCCACCTCATCGTCACGATCGCGGTGCTGCTCACCGTGCTCGGACTGGTGATGGTGCTGTCCGCGTCGTCGGCCGAATCGTTCGCAGCCGACGAGTCCGGCTACGCGCTGTTCACGCAACAGCTGATCGGTGTCGCATTGGGTGTGGTCGCGTTCTATGCGGCGCTTCGACTGCCGGTGCGATACCTGCGCAAATTGTCGTTCCCGCTCTTCCTGGTCTCGATCACGATGTTGATGCTGGTGTTGATCCCCGGTATCGGTGCCGAGCGTCAGGGCGCACGGCGTTGGTTCGACTTCGGTGTCGTCTCGTTCCAGCCGTCCGAGCTGGCGAAGGTCGCGTTGGTTCTGTGGGGAGCGCACCTGCTGGCCTCCCGTCGCAGCGAGCACGGCAACATCAAGTCACTGCTGGTGCCGTTGCTGCCTGCGGGCCTGCTCATGTGTCTGCTCGTCGTGCTCCAGCCCAACCTCAGTACCGCGATCGCCCTGGGCATCATTCTCGTCGCACTGCTGTGGTTCGCCGGCCTCAACGCCCGGCTGTTCGGAGCAGTCCTGGTGACCGGTTTGGCTCTGGCGACCGTGCTCGCGTTCACCGCCGGCTACCGCTCGAACCGCGTCAAGGCCTGGCTCAACCCGGGGGAGGACACCCAGGGTCTGTCGTATCAGTCCACCCAGGCCAAGTACTCCTTGGCCGACGGCGGACTCTTCGGTCGCGGATTGGGACAGAGTCGCGCGAAATGGAGCTACCTCCCCAACGCGCACAACGACTTCATCTTCGCGATCATCGGCGAGGAGCTCGGCATGATCGGCTGCCTTGCCGTCATCGGATTGTTCGGTCTCTTCGTCTACACCGGCCTACGCATCGCGATGCGGTCGGTCGATCCGTTCCTGCGTCTGTTGACTGCAGGCGCAACGTGCTGGGTGTTCGGTCAGGCCATGATCAACATCGGCTATGTGGTCGGGCTGCTGCCGGTGACCGGTCTGCAGCTTCCGCTGGTGTCCTACGGCGGTACGTCCACGGCCATCACGCTGTTGATGTTCGGGATCATCGCCAGTGCGGCCCGACACGAACCGGAAGCCATCGCCGCACTGCACGCCGGGCAAGAGGGTCGTATCGCCCGAGCTCTGAGATTGCCGCTGCCTGCTGTCTTCTCACCGAAGCGGGCCGCGATGGCACGCTCCAAATCGACCCGTCCCACGTTGGCGGCGCAGGATCGCACACGTCTCGAGTCCCGCAAGAACAAGGACGGCCGCGGGGCACGGTCACCCGAGCCCGGACGTACCCGGGTGTCGAGTTCACGGGTGGACACGGCCGGCCCCAACGGGTCGGTCAGGAACGCACCCCGTGGCCACGCCCGCCGTGCCGAGCCCCAACGCCGAGACACCGGCAGCGGGTACGCCGCCGGACCTCGGTCGCCGTATCGGCCGCGTCCGGAACCGCAACCCGGTCGTCCGCCGGTCCGCTCGGGTGAGCGAGGATATCGACGGTGAAGCAGACATCGAGGCCGATATCCGTGGTGGTGGCCGGAGGCGGAACCGCCGGACACATCGAGCCCGCGCTCGCCGTGGCCGACGCCCTACGCGAGCTCGACCCCACCGTCACCGTCACGGCCCTCGGCAGCAGCCGGGGGCTCGAAACGACACTGGTACCCGCCCGCGGCTACGCGCTGGAACTGATACCGCCCGTGCCGCTGCCTCGCAAGCCCACTCTCGACCTGGTGAAGTTACCGGTTCAGGTCGCACGGTCGGTGCGTCGAACCCGGGAGATCTTCGCTGCGGTCGAGGCCGATGTACTGGTCGGCTTCGGCGGCTACGTCGCGCTTCCTGCGTATCTCGCTGCCCGCGGTCGTCTTCTCGGTCGCGGCGGCCGTATTCCGGTGATCATTCACGAGGCCAATGCCCGCGCCGGCATCGCGAACAAGGTCGGTGCACGCAGCGCCGAACGAGTCCTTGCCGCCGTCGCCGGATCTGGTATCTCTGCACCGGGGTCCGAGGATGCAGAAGTGATCGGAATTCCGGTGCGGCCCACCATCACCGGTCTCGATCGCGCAGCGATGCGGTCGCAGGCTCGCGCTCATTTCGGTCTGCCCGAACACGGGCCGGTGCTGCTGGTGTTCGGCGGTTCACAGGGCGCGCGTTCACTCAACGACGCAGTGTCCGGTGCCTCGGCCGCCCTTGCCGCCGCCGGCATCTCGGTTCTGCACGCACACGGTCCCAAGAACACACTGGACGCGGAGCAGAGCAATCCGGATGCTCCGTACGTCGCAGTGCCCTACATCGACCGGATGGACCTGGCCTACGCGGCGGCCGACCTCGCGATCTGCCGGTCCGGTGCCATGACGGTCGCCGAAGTCTCCGCGACCGGGCTTCCTGCCGTGTACGTGCCTCTACCGCACGGCAACGGTGAGCAGGAGCTCAATGCCCGTCCCGTCGTCGACGCCGGAGGTGGCATCCTGGTAGCCGACGCGACGCTGAGCGCGCAGTACGTGACCGACACGGTCGTCGCTTTGGTGGCCGACACCGAGCGCATCGCCGCGATGTCCCGTGCTGCGGCAGGAGCCGGTCACAAGGGTGCTGCGGCTGCCGTTGCGCAGATCGTGCTCGATACCGCGCACGCGGCGCGGCGCTGAACCGGGCGGCGACGAGAATGCCACAGAACGAGGGAGACGTCCGCGTGACAACTGAGGGTGCGGCGATGTCGGAGTTGCCGGCAGAGCTCGAACGGGTGCACATGGTGGGAATCGGCGGTGCCGGGATGTCCGGGATCGCACGCATTCTGCTGGCGCGCGGTGGTCAGGTGTCCGGATCGGATGCCAAGGAATCGCGCGGGGTGTTGGCGCTGCGAGCCCGCGGTGCGCTGGTGCGAATCGGGCACGATGCAAGCGCGCTGGACATGATCGACGGCGGCCCCACCGTGGTCGTGACGACCCACGCGGCCATACCCAAGACCAACCCCGAACTCGTCGAGGCTCGCGATCGCGGGATTCCGGTGGTGTTGCGGCCCGCCGTCCTCGCGTCGTTGATGGAGGGGTACCGCACCCTGCTGGTGTCGGGCACGCACGGCAAGACGTCGACCACATCGATGTTGGTCGTCGCACTGCAGCACTGTGGGTTCGACCCGTCGTTCGCCGTCGGCGGTGAGCTCAACGAGGCCGGCACCAACGCGCATCACGGCAGTGGCGACGTCTTCGTCGCCGAGGCGGACGAGAGTGACGGTTCGCTGTTGCAGTACTCCGCGAACGTGATCATCGTGACGAACATCGAGGCCGATCATCTCGATTTCTTCGGTACGACCGAGGCCTACGTGAAGGTGTTCGACGATTTCGCCGCGCTGCTGCACCCGGGCGGTGTGCTGGTGGCATGCATGGACGATCCGGGTTCGGCAGCTCTGGCCCGCCGCGTGGTCGAGAAGAATCTCCCCGGAGTGACGGTGCTCGGCTACGGGTCGTCCGACGTCGACGCCGGACCGGTCGAGATGGCCGTTCGCCTGTTGGCCTGGGAGCCCGAGGACATCGGCGGCGTCGCGCAGTTGCAGATCGCCGGTGAGGACTCTGCCCGCACGGTTCGGCTGGGAGTACCGGGACGGCACACCGCCCTCAACGCCCTGGCGGCGTTCGTGGCTGCCCGCCAGGTGGGCGCGGGGGTCGAGGAGTTGCTGGCCGGGCTGACCGGATTCGGGGGAGTGCACCGGCGGTTCCAGTTCACCGGACGCGAGCACGGAGTACGAGTGTTCGACGACTACGCCCATCACCCCACCGAGGTGCGGGCCGTGCTGACCGCTGCGCAGGCGTTGGTCGCGGGTCAAGCACTTCCGGGCGAGCGGGGGCGGGTCGTGGTGGTGTTCCAACCGCATCTGTACTCACGTACTGCGACGTTCGCCGAGGAATTCGGTACCGCACTGTCGTTGGCCGACGAGATCGTGGTGCTCGACGTCTACGGCGCTCGCGAGGAACCCCTGCCCGGTGTGACCGGGGCCTTGGTCGCAGCGTCGGTGACCAAACCGGTGAACTACCAACCGGATCTGTCGTTGGTCGCCAAGCAGGTGGCCAATCTCAGCCGTCCCGGCGACGTGGTGATCACGATGGGTGCGGGCGACGTGACCATGCTCGGCGGTCCCATTCTCGACGCCCTTCGTTCCAAAACCGATTTCGGTGCCACGACCGGCCGCGCGGTACCGAAGGATCGGCCGTCGACGTGACTCGTCGGTCCGATCGAGACCGCGCTTCCAGATCGGAACCCGTTGCCGGGCAGGGTGATTCGACGTCGTCGGTCACAGACAGGCAAGCTCGCGCGCAGGCCAGGGAAGAAGAGCGCGCTCGCGTGAAACGGTCACGCCGTCGCGCGGTGCTTGCCGTCGTGGCGGTTGTCGCAGTGATCGTCGGGTCGGCAGTACTGGTCTACTTCACGCCGCTGCTGTCGGTTCGGACGATCTCGGTCGTGGGAGCCTCGTCGGTGTCCGAACAGGAGATCCTCGACCGACTCGAGGTGCCGACCGGCCTGCCGCTGGTCCGTGTCGACGCCGCGGCCGCGGCCCAGCGTGTTGCGTCGATACCGGAGCTGGCATCGGTTCGGGTGCAACGGAAATACCCGTCCACCGTGCAGGTCACCGTCGAAGAACGTGTCCCGGTGGCGTTCGTCGATTCCCCCGACGGCGCTCACTTGCTCGATGCAACGGGCGTGGACTTCGCCGTCGCACCGCCTCCGCCCGGGGTGGTCCGACTGGTGACCGACAATCCTGTCTTCGGCGATCCGGTGACGAAAGATGCACTGACTGTGCTCGATTCGCTGCCGCCGCTGATCCGAGGTCAGGTCGGCGAAGTGCGCGCGAGCACGCTGTCCGACATCTCGATCCTCCTGTTGGACGGGCGGACCGTCGTGTGGGGGAACAAGGACAACTCCGAGCGCAAGGGGGCGGTGGCGATCGCGTTGCTGTCGCAACCGGGTCAGATTTTCGACGTGTCCAGTCCCGATCTTCCGACCACGAAATAGCAACGGGCCCGAAAGGCTCATATTTTCGGCGCGGCATCGGCGCGCCTAATGGCGATCGTGGCCGTCGGTGAATAGCGTTCCGATCAGTCGAGTACTTGACATAACTCTAAGCCTGTGGTTTAGGTTGAGGGTTTTCCACATTTTTCGAGCAACAATCCACGGAAGGCGAGAGCCCATGACGCCCCCGCACAACTACCTCGCCGTAATCAAGGTCGTCGGCATCGGCGGCGGCGGCGTGAACGCGGTCAACCGGATGATCGAACAGGGACTCAAGGGAGTCGAGTTCATCGCCGTCAACACCGACGCTCAGGCCTTGCTGATGAGTGACGCCGACGTCAAGCTCGACGTCGGCCGTGAGCTGACTCGCGGACTCGGTGCCGGGGCCGACCCCGAGGTGGGTCGCCGCGCAGCGGACGACCACAAGGACGAGATCGAAGAGGTCCTCAAGGGTGCCGACATGGTCTTCGTCACCGCAGGTGAGGGCGGCGGAACCGGCACCGGTGGCGCTCCCGTCGTCGCCAACATCGCGCGCAAGCTCGGCGCGCTGACCGTCGGCGTCGTGACGCGTCCGTTCTCCTTCGAGGGCAAGCGCCGTGGTGGCCAGGCCGACACCGGTATCCAGCAGCTGCGTGAATCCTGCGACACGCTCATCGTCATTCCCAACGATCGTCTGCTTCAGCTCGGCGACGCGGCCGTCAGCCTCATGGATGCGTTCCGCAGTGCCGACGAGGTCTTGCTCAACGGTGTGCAGGGCATCACCGATCTGATCACCACCCCCGGGCTGATCAACGTCGACTTCGCCGACGTCAAGGGCGTCATGTCCGGCGCAGGCAGTGCGCTGATGGGCATCGGTTCCTCCCGCGGTGAAGGCCGCGCGATCAAGGCCGCGGAATCCGCGATCAACTCGCCGCTGCTGGAAGCGTCCATGGAAGGTGCCCGCGGAGTGCTGCTCTCCATCGCGGGTGGCTCGGATCTCGGCCTGTTCGAGATCAACGAGGCCGCCTCGCTGGTCCAGGAAGCTGCGCACATCGACGCCAACATCATCTTCGGAACCGTCATCGACGACTCTCTCGGCGACGAGGTTCGTGTCACCGTCATCGCCGCCGGGTTCGACGGAGGAACGCCCACGCGTCGTCCGGTCGAGGCAGCGGCATCCACCCGCGGCCCGATCGGATCGGCACGCTCGGGTGAGGTCTCCTCACGCTCCAACGACAGCACCGAAGGCGCTGTGTTCCGCGACCCGGTCGGCGCACCCAGCGGATCGAGCCTGCCCCCGCTGAACTCGTCCAGTTCGTCGAACCGCGAATCGTCCAGCCGCGAGTCCGCAGCCGGTCACGGCCGGGATTCCGGCGGTCAGGGCCGTGAGTCGGTCGGATCCGGACGCCGCGTTCCCGTCGCCGAGGACGACGGCGAAGACGAGGTCGACGTGCCGTCCTTCATGCGGCGGTGAGTGACTCCTTTCGGGTCAGGCGGGTGTCGACGACGCGAGCAGGCGGCGTGTCGGCCCCGCCGTTCGACACCTTCAATCTCGGTGACCACGTAGGCGACGACCCGGCTGCTGTCGAGGCCAACCGTCGGCGCCTCGGTGACCGGTTGGGTATGGGCATCGAACGTATGGTGTTCATGGAACAGGTCCACGGCCGCACCGTCACGGTGGTGGACGGGCCGGTGTCCGAGCCCGTTCCCATGACCGATGCGTTGGTGACGACGCAGCGCAATCTCGCGCTCGTGGTGTTGACCGCCGACTGTGTCCCGGTATTGCTGTCCGACGAAGAGGCGGGCGTGATCGCCGCGGTACACGCCGGCCGCGTCGGTGCCCGCATCGGCATCATTCCTCGGGTACTTGCGTCGATGGTCGAGCTGGGCGCGGTCCCGGAGAGGATCGGGGCCTTCCTCGGCCCGGCGGCCAGTGGGCGTCAGTACGAGGTACCCGCACACATGCGTGCCGACGTCGACAAGCACCTTCCCGGAAGCGCGACGACGACGGTTCGGAACACCCCCGGTCTCGATATTCCGGCAGGTGTGCGCGCGCAGCTGATCGCCGCAGGACTGCACGGAGTGGCTCAGGATCCCCGGTGCACCATCGAGGATCGCACCCTGTTCAGCCATCGCCGGGAAGGTTCGACCGGCCGTATCGCGAGCGTCGTGTGGATGGATTCCGCATCCGCAGACGAGGTTCCCGACTCCGGCCAGGAGAGGATGTCGTGAGCGAGTCCACCGACCGAGCTGCCGAGATCGCCGCCGCGTTGGCGTCGGTACGCGAACGACTGGCGCGAGCATGTGCGGACGCAGGTCGTGAAGACTCGACCGTGACTCTGCTGCCGGTGACGAAGTTCTTCCCCGCGTCCGACGTTCGGATCCTGTACGAGCTGGGCTGCCGTGAGTTCGGCGAGTCCAGAGAGCAGGATGCGTCGCCCAAGGTGGCCGAGACCGCCGAAGAGTTCCGCGGTGATCCGCCGCGGTGGCACATGATCGGGCATCTCCAGCGAAACAAGGCGAAGTCCATCGCTGCGTGGGCGCACTCCATTCACTCGGTGGACAGTGCTCGATTGGTCACCGCGCTGTCCAAGGCCACCGAGACAGCACTCGACGACGGCGCTCGGACGACGCCGCTCGACGTCCTCGTTCAGGTCAGTCTCGACGGCGATGTCCACCGCGGCGGCGTCGAACGCGGGGACCTGTACGAGTTGGCCGACGCGGTGTCGACCGCACCCGGCTTGCGTCTGGCCGGACTCATGGCCGTACCTCCGTTGGACGCCGATGCGGACGCTGCGTTCGGTGATCTCGAGGTGCTGCATCAGCGACTTCTGCGTGATCATCCCGATGCCCGCGAGTTGTCGGCCGGCATGACGGGGGACCTGGAAGCTGCTGTGCGACACGGATCGACGTGCGTGCGTGTCGGTACCGCAATACTCGGTGCGCGGCCGATAGCCTCCCAATAACAGTCCACGGATCACATCAGTCACAACAGACACTTGCGAACCTGGAGATGGACAGTAGACACGGCCACGGAAGGCAGAACGATGAGCACCCTGCACAAGTTCAAGGCGTACTTCGGCATGGTTCCGCTCGCGGACTACGAGGACGACTACCTCGACGATCCGGACACCCGCCGCAGTCCCCGTGGTGGCCGTGACGGTTACGACGACATCGACGATCGTGACTTCGTCAAGCCGTCGTTCGGTGGCTCGCGGCACGCGCAGGCCGACGACGACTACGACGATTACGAGGCCCCTCGCCCCGCTGCGACGCTCGCTCCGATCGGTGGACGCGCACGCGGCACAGCAGGACCGTCGACCCGAGGCGCTGCCACCCGTGGCGCGCTGGCGATGGACACCCGCATGGACGTGCGGGCCGAGACGCGACGCAGCCCGATCGTCGACGACGGTGGCCCACTCTCGAAGATCACCACCCTGCGCCCGAGGGACTACAGCGAGGCGCGCACCATCGGTGAGCGTTTCCGTGACGGCACTCCGGTCATCATGGATCTCGTCGAAATGAGCAACGCCGACGCCAAGCGACTCGTCGACTTCGCTGCCGGATTGGCCTTCGCGCTCCGTGGATCGTTCGACAAGGTGGCCACGAAGGTGTTCCTGCTTTCGCCGGCCGATGTCGATGTATCCCCGCAGGAGCGCAGGCGAATCGCGGAAACCGGCTTCTACAGCCAGCAGTGATCGTTTCTCCCCTTGGGGCGGCAAGTCGGAGCTGTGACCAGCGCACTTTGCTCAGCCCGGCGAAGTCAGGCAGAGTATAGCCGTGATCGTGTTCACGGTGATCAACATCGTATTGTTTCTTTTTTGGCTCCTTCTCATCGGTCGAATCATCGTCGAGTTCATCAGGACTTTCGCGAGAGATTGGCAACCGACCGGGCTGGTCGTCATCCTTCTGGAGGCGATCTTCACGGTCACCGACCCGCCCGTGAAGTTCCTGCGCAGGATAATTCCGCCGCTCAACCTCGGTGGTGTGCGACTGGACCTGTCGATCATGGTCTTGCTGTTCGTCGTGTTCATCCTGTGGAATGTGACCAGCAGCCTCGCGGCCTGAGGCCGAAGATGGAATGTTAGAACTCGGGACCCAGCGCAAGCTGCGTGTCCCGTGTGACAGAATGGACGCCAGTTACAGTTTGATTGTTCTGCACTCGCGCGGAATGGCATATAACTGAATGCTTGCTCTACCGCCCCAAGACGCGTGAAGGGATCCTTCCATGCCGCTGACTCCAGCTGATGTGCACAACGTTGCGTTCAGCAAGCCGCCCATCGGTAAGCGCGGTTACAACGAAGACGAGGTCGACGCATTTCTCGACCTCGTCGAGCAAGAGTTGTCCCGACTGATCGAAGAAAACGCCGACCTGCGCCAGCGCGTCGGTGAGCTCGACCAGGAGCTTGCGGACGCCAAGAACTCTGCGCGCCAGAGCCCACAGTCGGCTCCGGTCGCCGCACCGAAAGCCGAGCCGCAGCGGCCGGTCGATCCCCCCAAGCCGCCACCGGTGGTTCAGCAGCCTGCGCCGGTCGCTCCCGTGGCCGCAGCACCGCAGCAGAGCGGCGACTCCAACATGCAGGCCGCGAAGATTCTCGGTCTCGCGCAGGAAATGGCGGACCGTCTCACCGGCGATGCGAAGACCGAGTCCGAGCAGCTGCTCGGCAATGCGCGCACCAACGCCGAACGTTTGGTGTCGGATGCCCGCGCTCGCTCGGAGTCGATGATGTCCGAAGCGCGGCAGAAGTCCGAGTCGCTGCTCACCGATGCACAGACTCGCTCCGAGACCCAGCTTCGCCAGGCCAAGGAGAAGGCCGACGCATTGCAGGCCGACGCCGAGCGCAAGCACACCGAGATCATGGCGACGATCAACCAGCAGCGGTCCGTGCTGGAAGGTCGCATCGAGCAGCTCAAGACGTTCGAGCGCGAATACCGGGTGCGCCTCAAGTCGTACCTCGAATCGCAGCTCGAAGAGCTCGAGAACCGTTCCTCGGCGCTGCCGGTGGACAACGGCCAGGACAACTTCAACCAGGACAACCAGACGTCCGGCTACAGCCAGTCGTACGCCAAGGGCAACAACTGACGCGATCGTTCTCCGACGCTGCCTCTTGGGGCAGCGTCGGGCTCGGTTGTAGCGTCGAGTGGTGAGCGAGGAATCCTGTGCTGATTCTGACCCTCGGCGCGGCGGCTGTCGGGTTCGGGTTCCTGGTGTTGGCCCTGATGACCGGATCGGTCGTCTGGGCCTGGGCCTGCATCGTGATCTGCATAGTCGGGGCGGTGCTGCTCCTGGTCGGGGCCCTGCTCGGGCGACGGCCACCGCCCGAGATCGACAGGTAGCATCTACGCGGTAGTGCATCAGGCGGCAGTACACCAGGCGGTAGTGCATCAGTTCGACGGTTGTCAGACGAAAGAACAATCAGGCATCGATCCGGCCATCACCGGGGAGCCTTCGGAAGAACGACAGTGACGATTCGGTCTGCAACGACCGAAATGGGCTGTTCAGTAGAACCGAACGGGTGAGCCCGTCACAGCTCGTGTGGAGAGGCTCGGTCCGACGGGTTCCATCGGTCCGAGCAAGCGGGGTGGTACCGCGGTACTCGGCGTCCCCATCGCCGAATGTCGTCCCCGTGCCAATCGATGTCGCGTCCTGTACGCGTCCGGCACGGAGGAGACAGATATGACAGATTCGAGCGCACGCACCGAGAACGCGTCGTACCCGCTGGTGGATCTGGCCGAAGGTCGATCGGGAAGCGTTCCGTTTCCCGATCTCGAGCGCATCGTGCTGCACGAATGGGCCGAGGACGGTACGTTCCGCGCCAGCATCGACAACCGCGCCGATGCCGAGGAATTCGTTTTCTACGACGGACCTCCGTTCGCCAACGGCTTGCCGCACTACGGCCATCTGCTCACCGGGTACGTCAAGGATCTCGTGCCCCGGTTCCAGACCATGCGCGGCAAGAAGGTCGAGCGTCGTTTCGGGTGGGACTGCCACGGCCTTCCCGCCGAATTGGAAGCGGAGAAGCAACTCGGCATCAAGGACAAGTCCGAGATCGACGAGATGGGCTTGGCGAAGTTCAACGCCTACTGCAAGCAATCGGTGTTGCAGTACACCGACGAGTGGCGGGATTACGTCACTCGGCAGGCGCGGTGGGTCGACTTCGACAACGACTACAAGACCCTCGACGTCGACTTCATGGAGTCCGTCATGTGGGCGTTCAAGACGCTCCACGACAAGGGCCTGATCTACCAGGGCTACCGAGTGCTGCCGTACAGCTGGTACGAGCAGACGCCGCTGTCCAACCAGGAGACCCGGCTCGACGACGCCTACAAGATGCGTCAGGATCCCGCGGTCACCGTCACCATGCCACTGACGGCACCGGGCACACCCCTGGACGGCGCGAACGCACTGATCTGGACCACCACTCCGTGGACTCTGCCGTCGAACCTCGCGATCGCGGTGCATCCGGAGGTGCACTACGTTCAGGTCCGCGGTGCCGACGGGGAGCGTTACGTGCTCGCCTCTGCCCGACTCGCGCACTATGCGAAGGAACTGGGGGAGGAGCCGGAGGTGCTCTCGGAGCACACCGGCGCGGAGTTGGTCGGCCTCGCCTACGCACCGCCCTACGACTTCTTCCTCGGCCACGAGAATGCGCATCGCGTTCTGGAGGCCGATTACGTCACCACCGACTCCGGCACCGGAATCGTCCATCTCGCACCGGCATTCGGTGAGGAGGACATGGACGTCGCCACCGCGAACGGTATCGAGGTCGTGCAACCGCTCGATGCGGGCGGCAAATTCACGTCGTTGGTGCCGCCCTACGAGGGCCTGATGGTGTTCGACGCCAATCCGGTGATCATCAAGGATCTCAAGGCCTCGGGCCGCTTGCTGCGGCACGAGACCATCGAGCACTCGTACCCGCACAGTTGGCGTAGTGGTCAGCCGCTGATCTACATGGCGGTTCCGTCGTGGTTCGTCGCGGTCACCAAGTTCCGCGATCGGATGGTCGAGCTCAACCAGGAGATCACCTGGGTGCCCGAGCACATCAAGGACGGTCAGTTCGGCAAGTGGCTCGAAGGTGCCCGCGACTGGAACATCAGCCGAAACCGGTACTGGGGCAGCCCGATCCCGGCCTGGACGTCCGACGACCCCGCCTACCCTCGTCTCGACGTGTACGGCAGCCTGGACGAACTCGAGCGTGACTTCGGTGTGCGTCCCACCGATCTGCATCGGCCGTACATCGACGACCTGACGCGTCCCAACCCGGACGACCCGACCGGCAAGTCGACCATGCGTCGCGTTCCCGAGGTGCTGGACTGCTGGTTCGAATCGGGCTCGATGCCGTATGCACAGGTGCACTTCCCGTTCGAGAACGAGGAGTGGTTCCAGACGCACAACCCGGGCGACTTCATCGTCGAATACAACGGTCAGACGCGCGGCTGGTTCTACACCCTGCACGTGCTCGCGACTGCTTTGTTCGACCGGCCTGCCTTCAAAACTGTTGCTGCCCATGGCATCGTGCTCGGTGACGACGGTCTGAAGATGAGTAAGTCGAAGGGGAACTACCCGGACGTCAAGGAGGTCTTCGACCGCGACGGCTCGGATGCCATGCGGTGGTTCCTGATGTCGTCGCCGATCCTGCGCGGTGGCAACCTGATCGTCACCGAGCAGGGCATCCGCGAGGGAGTCCGGCAGGCGCTGTTGCCGATCTGGAACGCGTGGAGTTTTCTGCAGCTCTACGCGTCGACGCCGGGGCAGTGGCGGACCGATTCTCCGCACGTTCTCGATCGGTACGTGCTGGCCAAACTGTCCGCCACGCGGGATGCGATCACCGATGCGCTCGAGGGCAAAGACATCGCCGGGGCGTGCGACGAACTGCGTACGTTCTGTGACGCATTGACCAATTGGTATGTGCGACGGTCGCGTTCACGCTTCTGGGGCGAGGACGCCGACGCGATCGACACCCTGCACACCGTGCTCGAAGTGCTCACCCGCATCGCCGCTCCGTTGTTGCCGTTGATCAGCGAGGTGGTCTGGCGCGGATTGACCGGTGGCCGATCGGTGCACCTGACGGATTGGCCGACGGCCGACGAGTTGCCGTCCGACCCGGAGCTGGTCGACAGCATGGACGAGGTTCGTACCGTGTGCTCCACGGTGCTCGGTCTGCGTAAGGCACAGAATCTGCGCGTGCGGCTGCCGCTGCCCGAGGTGACCGTCGCGGCCGCCGACGCCGAGCGGCTGCGTCCGTTCCTCGACATCATCGCCGACGAGGTCAACGTCAAGAAGGTGGATCTGACCGAAGACGTTGCCGTGCACGGCAAATTCGAGCTCGTCGTGAACGCACGCGCTGCCGGTCCGCGGATCGGTAAGGATGTCCAGAAGGTCATCAAGGCAGTCAAGGCCGGTGACTGGTCGGAAGATGCCGACGGTGTCGTGAGCGCCGCAGGCATCGCGTTGCTGCCCGAGGAGTACACCCGCAGACTCGTTGCCGCGGAGCCGGAATCGACGGCACCGCTGCCCGGGAACGCAGGACTCGTGGTGCTCGATTCGGCGGTCACCGAAGAGCTGGAGGCCGAGGGTTGGGCCAAGGACCGCATCCGTGAGCTGCAGGATGCGCGTCGTAGCCGCGGACTCGATGTGTCCGACCGTATCGACATCGTCGTCGAGGTACCCGAACATCGACGGGCGTGGCTGGACGCTCATCGGGATCTGATCGCGCGCGAAGTACTCGCGTTGTCGCTGGTCGACGGCTCGGTCGGCGACGACGGCAGCGATCTCGGTGAGGGAGTTCGGGCAGCGATCACGAAGTCGTCGTGACCGAGGGCATATGAGCGAGGGGCACCGGGTCGTCGTGACCGAGGAGGAGGTGGTCGATGCCGTGCACGAGCGTCTCTCCGAGGCTCGCGCCGGCGTCGTTCCCATCGTCGCCGCCGGCCATCCGGTGCTGCGTGCCCCGGCGCTGCGCTACACCGGTCAGCTCGAGCGTGATGTGTTGACGGAGTTGATCGAGGTGATGCGCGCGACGATGCACGACGCGCCCGGTGTCGGCCTTGCTGCACCGCAGATCGGAATTCCGTTGCAGATCGCGGTGATCGAGGATCTCTTCGATGTTGCGGAGGGCGTCGCCCTCGTCCGGGAGCGCACCCCGTTGTCGTTCCGAGCGTTGATCAATCCTCGGTACACCCCGGTAGGACGACGCACTGCCTCGTTCTACGAGGGCTGCCTCAGTGTGCCGGGGTATCAGGCCGTCGTCACTCGCGCCGCGGAAGTCCGGCTTCTGTGTTCCGACGAGACCGGCCGAGAGATCGACGAGGTGGTGCGTGGCTGGCCCGCACGGATCGTGGCCCACGAGAGCGATCACCTGGCCGGCACGCTGTACATCGATCGTGCGCACACACGGTCGCTGACCACGACCGAGCAGTACGCCGCACTGTGGTCCGATCCCGGACCGGAGCGGGCCGCACGTGTGCTCGGCTTCGGCGCCGACGCCCCGTTCGAGCCGCCCGACGGCCGTCGTTGACCATGCCCGACAGTGTCGATCGGACTCTGCGGAGCCGGCGTTGGGTGTTGCATCTGGACATGGACGCGTTCTTCGCGTCCGCCGAGCAGCTGACGCGGCCGACGCTGCGGGGTCGGCCGGTGTTGGTCGGCGGTGCAGGCGGCAGAGGCGTGGTGGCCGGGTGCAGCTATCAGGCCCGGGCGTTCGGGGCTCGTTCGGCGATGCCGATGCATCAGGCCCGTCGACTCGTCGGTGCGAGCGCAGTGGTCCTGCCGCCGCGCTTCCCGCTGTACTCGGAGCTGAGCAGACGTGCCTTCGAGGCGCTTCGGGTGCGCATGCCCGTGCTGGAACAGCTCTCGATCGACGAGGCCTTCGGCGAGCCGCTCGAGCTGGCGGGCGCGACGGTCGCCGAGGTCGAGCGCTTCTGTGCCGATCTGCGGGCGCTGGTACTGGCAGAGACCGGGCTCGTCGCCTCCATCGGTGCCGGGTCCGGGAAACAGATCGCCAAGATCGCGTCGGGTCTGGCCAAACCCGATGGAATCACGGTGGTAGCGCCCGGCATCCAGGCCGAGTTGATGGCCGATCTGCCGGTGCGCAAGTTGTGGGGGATCGGCCCTGTTGCCGGAGAACGGTTGCACCGCTTGGGGATCGACACCATCGGCAAGTTCGTGGCTACGCCCGAGTCGGAGGTGGCGTCGATTCTCGGCGCGACCATGGGCCCGAGCCTGCATCAGCTGGCGCGCGGCATCGACAACCGGGTGGTGGCCGAGCGGGCCGAGGCCAAGCAGGTCAGTGCCGAGACGACGTTCGCGAACGACCTGACGACTCTCGTTCAACTACGCCCGGCGATCGAGTCCATCGTCGAGTCGACTCATCGCCGGTTGCTGAAGGACGGCCGGGGGGCCCGCACGGTCGTGCTCAAGTTGCGTAAGTCCGACATGAGCATCATCACCAGATCGGCGACATTGCCCTACGCGACGGTGGACAAGCAGACGATCGTGGCCACTGCTCAGCGGTTGGCGGTCGATCCGGTGGATGTCGGACCGATCCGGCTCGTCGGTGTAGGGCTCGCCGGTCTGTCCGCGGTTCGGCAAGGATCGTTGTTCCCCGAACTCGAGTACGAGCCGGTTGCTCCGGTCCCGGACGAGCCGTTACCCGCGACGGAGGAGGCCGCGAATCTCGCCGTGGTCGAGGACGGTCCGCGGTGGCAACCGGGTATGGACGTTCGGCATGTTCGGTACGGTCACGGGTGGGTGCAGGGCGCGGGACACTCGGTGGTGACGGTCCGTTTCGAGACACGGACCACCGGTCCGGGAACGGCCCGCACCTTTGCAGAATCGGACACCGACCTGGTCGTGGCCGATGTTCTGGACAGCTTGGCGTGAGTTGTGGCGCGGCTGAGGAAACTCTGTGAGGTTTCACAGGTATGCCCTTCGCGTTGTGACTCGGGCGAGTCGAGCTGACATAGTGGACTCGGTCCGAGACGACCCCCATACAGACGACCGACGAGTCACAGAACGATCGATACGTGACTCAGAGTGAAAAGGACAAGCACTTGAAGCTTCGCAACACCCGACGGGCCATGGTTGCCGGTATCGCCATTGCCGGTGCACTGACGATGTCTGCCTGCAGCTCCGGTGGCGGCGACGAGCCGACTGCCACGACGACGACGGCTGCCACCACCACCGCCGCGCCACCCGCGGGCGGGGACTACCCGCCGGTGCCCACCGTCGAGCAGCTCAACACCGAGCTCAACCGCGGACTCGATCCCAACGTTCCGGTCGAGGAGAAGGCTGCTCTGATCCAGGGTGCGTCCGAGGATCCGGGTCTGATCAACCAGGTTGCCGCCGCTGCTGTGGCCAACAACGCACAGATCGAGATCACCAGCATCGACGATCTGGGCACCGGTGAGCTCAACGCCGGCATCACTATCACCCTCAACGGCCAGGCCAACCCCGGCACGTTCAAGTTCGTCCCCGAGGACGGTGTGTGGAAGCTCTCCAAGGAGAACGCCTGCGGCATCGTGTCTCTCGCGCAGCTGACCAGCCCGGCGTGCCCCGCACCCTGAGTCCTGCCGATCGTCTCTGACCAACCGCGAACTGCCGGTGACGCCTTCTTTCGAGTGGGCGTCACCGGCAGTTTGTTTTGCGTAGGGACGGCGGTCAGGCGCTGGGCACGGCCGATCGAATGCGATCCGCTGCCGACCCCGCGACGGCGGTGACGGTCTCCGGTTCGAGTCCGCTCTGGTCGGAGACGACGATCTGCACCACGGTCGAGTCGACCACCGCCACCACGACGTCGGAGACCAGCGTGAAGCCCTCGCTCGTGGTGGTCAGTCGAATCGATGCGGACGCGTCGCCGACGGTCGCTTGGTCACGCCCCGCCACCGAGTAGTCGACGCCGATACCGTCCGCGTCGGTTCCGGTGAACGTCGAGCACGCGGCCCACGCTCGCTGAATGTTCGCGAAAGCCTCGGCGGCTCCCGGCACGGGATAGCTCGCCGCGTCCTCGTCGATCGACGAGAAATTCGGACCGGAGAAGCGGACCACCGCGCTCGACGCGGCTCCGGCCTGCTGTTGCGATACCGGCGCGAGGACGGCGGCGCACTCGGCCGGGTCGGTGCTCGAGCGATCAGGCGAGTCGTACTCCGGCGCCGGATCCAATCCCAGATCTCGAACCGGATCGGGAATCGAGGAGAAGCCGTCCGGCAGGTCTGCGAGCCCCAGCATCGCGGCAGTCAGCGCCGCCGGGTCGGTGATGGGCGGACTGCGCAGCGGGTCGGGAGCCGCGACGGTGGTGACGGCAGGCGCGGCCGTTTCGGCAGGCTCGTCCGTGCTGCATCCGGCGGCAGCAGCGATCCCGAGAATCGACAACGTCGCCAGTACCCGGGTGGCAGCGCGCGTCATCGGGCGGTCCAGGTGATCGAATCGCCGACGGTTTGCCGGAGCACCGTGGTGCTGTCGGGGTCGGTGTACATCTGCTCGCCGCCTGCGGTGATCGAACCTCCGACCGGAAGTGGTCGGGAGAGATCGACATCGAGTGTTCCCGCGCCCGTGAAGGTGTAGGACGCGATGTTGAGCGTGCCCGCATTGTCGGGCAGATTCCACACCGACGATTCGGGCGTCTGGGTGATGGCCACGTCGAGGGTCGCGCGGTCGCCGTCGAGTGCACGCAAGGTGACCGTGGTGCGCTGGTTCAGTGTGATGCCGCTGAGCACTTGCTGATCGACGGTCCAGACCGCGCCGACCCCCACTTCCTCGTCGGGAAAGTCGATGGATCGGTACACCGCCGCGTTCAAGGAGCGTTCGATCGCGG
Source organism: Rhodococcus sp. KRD175 (assembly GCF_017168275.1). Lineage (NCBI taxonomy): Bacteria > Bacillati > Actinomycetota > Actinomycetes > Mycobacteriales > Nocardiaceae > Rhodococcus > Rhodococcus sp. KRD175. Next base: position 126,305 of record NZ_JABFAQ010000007.1, on the reverse strand, counting down.
CGCGGGCGGTATCGAGGGCATCGTCGGCCGGCGTGATGTGTAGGGCGGTGATCGCTCCGGAATCGGTCCTGGCCAATCGCGCAGTCGATCCCTCGGATGCGGAGAGTGCGTCGGTCAGTCCCGCGTCCGGTGACGTCGCGGCTCCGATGGTCAGCTCGACGGAGGTGGTGGCCCCGCTCGACGCGTCCTCGTCCGGGACGGTGTCGGACGCCGAGGCAGTCAGTGGCACGGTCAGTTCCGGACTGGAGAAGTCTTGCGGCGCAGCAGCATTGATCTGTTGTTGCACGGTCGAGGTGGTGGTGAGGTCGACGCTCTGGTTCTGCGCGTCCGTGTCGGAGCTGTCGAAGGTGAGCGCGCGCCGTGGCTCGCTACCGGGATCGACGACGGTGGTGGTTGTGGGCGTCACCGCGATCGTGACCTCGTTCGAAGACGGGGTCTGTTCGGGTGCGGGATCCGAATCACCGCTCGAGCATCCGGCCAGTAGAGCCACTGCGCAGGAGGCGGCCACGAAGCCGGAGCGGACGGTGCGGGTGCGATCGGTCGACTTCACGGGCACCAGGCTACTGATGACACCGGGTGCGCAGACCGCTACCACGCGGCTCGGATGCGGACCGACGGTTGTCGATGCGCCATGATGGACGGGTGAGTGACGACCGACCCGACGATCCGACCACCGAGACCAGTGCAACCCCCGACCTCCACGAGGCTGCAGACGAGCAGGTGTCCGGTGCCGACAGTGCTGCGGTTCGGCCCGCCGCACCTCTGCGTACCCGACTCCTGGTGGCGATCGCGGCAGTGATTCTGCTGTTCGACCTGATCACGAAGATCGTGGTGGTGCACTACGTGAAGCCTGGAAACCCGATCGAGATCATCGGCGACGTCGTGACACTGCGGCTGGTGCGCAATCCCGGAGCGGCGTTCTCCATGGCCACCGGAATGACGTGGTTGTTGACGCTGGTCGCCGTGGCCGTGGTGATCGGGGTCGTGAAGATCGGTCGAACGCTGCGTTCGCCGTGGTGGGCGCTGGGTCTGGGGCTGGTTCTCGGCGGCGCTCTGGGGAACCTGATCGACCGGTTCTTCCGCGCACCGGGCCCGTTCCAGGGTCACGTGGTCGATTTCGTATCGGTGGGATGGTGGCCGGTGTTCAATGTCGCCGATTCGTCCATCGTGTGCGGGGCCATCCTGCTCGTCGCGCTCAGCCTGTTCGGTTTCGAGCCCAACGGCGAACGGGTGACGAAGTCCACGTCCGATGCCCCGCAGAAGGCCGACTCGTGAGGGAATCGCGTTCCATGCCGGTGCCCGACGGTTTGGACGGCATGCGCGTCGACGCCGGCCTGGCGCGACTTCTCGGGCTCTCGCGCACGGTCGCCGCAGCCTTGGCCGAAGAGGGCTCGGTGCTGGTCGATCACAGTGCCGTCGGGAAGTCCGATCGCCTCTCGGGTGGGTCGTGGCTCGAAGTGACTCTGCCCGAACCTGCACGTGAGCTGACGATCGAGGCCGAGCCGGTGGAAGGGATGGAGATTCTCTACGCCGACGACGACGTCGTGGCCGTGGACAAGCCCGTGGGCGTCGCCGCGCACGCCAGTGTGGGCTGGACCGGGCCGACCGTCATCGGCGGCCTCGCGGCCGCCGGTTTCCGAATCTCCACGTCCGGCGCGCACGAGCGTCAGGGCATCGTGCACCGACTCGATGTGGGAACGTCCGGGGTGATGGTGGTCGCGACGTCCGAACGGGCATACACCGTGCTCAAGCGGGCGTTCAAGGCTCGTACGATCGACAAGCGTTATCACGCCCTGGTGCAGGGACATCCGGATCCGAGCAGTGGAACCATCGATGCTCCGATCGGACGGCACGGCAGCAACGACTGGAAGTTCGCCGTCCGCGCGGACGGCAAGCCCAGCGTCACCCACTACGACACGGTCGAGGCCTTTCAGGCCGCGAGCCTGCTGGACGTCCACCTGGAAACCGGTCGCACGCACCAGATCCGCGTGCACTTCTCGGCGCTGCGGCACCCGTGTTGCGGCGACCTGACCTACGGGGCCGACCCGCGGTTGGCCGAACGGTTGGGCCTGGAACGTCAGTGGCTGCACGCGCGTTCGCTCGGCTTCGCGCACCCGTCCGACGGCCGCTGGGTCGAGATCGAGAGCAAGTACCCGGCAGACCTCGAACACGCTCTCGAGGTGCTCCGGAAGGCGTGATGCGCGGAGTCTCGGGTGTGGTCGGTGTCGTCGTCACGATCGCTCTGGTGGTCGGTGGCCTGGCCGTCGTCGGCCATCTGAACCCGCAACGGCAGCTGCGCGTGGGCACCGACCGGCTCGGCCCGGAGAGCGGCGAGCAGGTGACCGACTACCTGGCTCGCGCCGAGGCGAGTCTGCTCGGCAACGATGCCGAACCTCGCTGGGGATCGGTGTCGTTCGATCGCGAACTCACCGCCGAACAGGCCTACGCCGCCGCGAACGGCGTGCGCATCTCGATGGTGCTCTTTCGAGTACCGCTCGATCGCGTGCAAACTCCGATCCTCACGGTCGGTGTTCCCGGCAGTGAACGGTCGATACTGAATGCGACCGCGCGCGCTGCCGGCCAGATCCAGGAATCGTTCGGCGTGGAGGACCGGCAGGCTCAGATAGACGCTGTGTCGCAGCGCCGGTTGCTGAGCGGATGCGCATGCGTGGTGACGGTGGTCGTGCGGGGCACCGCGGCCGAGTTGAGCGAGGTGGCAGGCCGCGACGGGGTGCGGGCGGTGGAGGCACTTCCGCCCGACGCGGTGTCCGGGAAGTTCGCCGTCGAGCCGTTGCTTCCGGAGCACATCGACGTCGTCGGGCCGCTGCCGGACGACGGGCCGGTTCCCGCCGAATGAGGCAACTTCAGTCTCGTTCGTCACACCCGTCACGTCCTCCCAGGACACACCGTCGGCCTGAAAAATCTGTCGGTTCCACCGCCTAGAGTGGGTGCATTCGCGGCTCGTATTTTCGAAAACGCACGACCTTCAGGAGAGAACCTTCGTGGCCGATTCGTTCGTTCATCTGCACAACCACACCGAATATTCGATGCTCGACGGTGCCGCCAAGATCGGGGCCATGTTCGCCGAGGCGGCGCGGTTGGAGATGACGGCGGTCGGCATGACCGACCACGGCAACATGTACGGAGCCAGCGAGTTCTACAACGAGGCCAAGAAGGCCGGCATCAAGCCGATCATCGGCATCGAGGCCTACATCGCTCCCGAATCCCGGTTCAACAAGAAGCGCGTGCTGTGGGGCGACCGAAGCCAGAAGTCCGACGACGTCTCCGGTAGCGGTGCGTACACGCACATGACGATGGTGGCGGAGAACGCGACCGGCGTGCGCAATCTGTTCAAGCTGTCTTCGCTGGCGTCCATCGAGGGTCAGCTCGGCAAGTGGGCCCGCATGGACGAGGAGATCATCGCTCAGCACGCCGAGGGCATCATCGCCACCACCGGATGCCCGTCCGGTGAGGTTCAGACGCGCCTCCGTCTGGGCCAGGACCGCGAAGCACTCGAGGCCGCGGCCAAGTGGCAGGAGATCTGGGGACCGGACAACTTCTTCCTCGAGTTGATGGACCACGGTCTGTCCATCGAGCGACGAGTCCGCGAAGGCCTGCTCGACATCGGCAAGAAGCTGTCCATTCCGCCGTTGGCCACCAACGACTGCCATTACGTCACGAAGGACGCCGCCGAGAACCACGAGGCTCTGCTGTGCATCCAGACCGGTAAGACGCTCAGCGATCCCACGCGCTTCAAGTTCGACGGCGACGGCTACTACCTCAAGTCCGCTGCCGAGATGCGTGCCCTCTGGGACGACGAGGTACCCGGTGCCTGCGACAGCACGCTCCTCATCGCCGAGCGAGTCCAGCCCTACGACGAGGTGTGGGCGCACCGCGACCGGATGCCGATCTTCCCGGTTCCCGAGGGATACACGCAGGGAACGTGGCTGCGGCACGAGGTCATGACCGGACTCGAACGTCGGTTCCCCGACGGTCCGGCCGAGGATTACCTCGCGCGAGCGGAGTACGAGATCAAGGTGATCCTGGAGATGGGCTTCCCGGCCTACTTCCTCGTGGTCGGCGACCTCATCAACCACGCGAAAGCGGTCGGCATCCGCGTCGGACCGGGCCGTGGTTCCGCCGCCGGATCCCTGGTTGCCTACGCCATGGGCATCACCAATATCGATCCGCTCCCGCACGGATTGCTCTTCGAGCGATTCCTCAACCCCGAGCGCGTCTCGATGCCCGATATCGATATCGACTTCGACGATCGTCGTCGCGGTGAGATGGTGCGCTACGCCACGGAGAAGTGGGGTAGCGACCGGGTTGCGCAGGTCATCACCTTCGGCACCATCAAGACCAAGGCTGCCATCAAGGACTCCGCACGTGTGCAGTTCGGCCAGCCCGGTTTCGGCATCGCCGATCAGATCACCAAGGCTCTGCCGCCGCCCATCATGGCCAAGGACATCTCGGTGGCCGGCATCACCGATCCGTCGCACGAGCGCTACAAGGAGGCCGTCGAGGTCCGAGCGCTCATCGACTCCAACCCCGACGTGGCCACGATCTACAAGACGGCCAAGGGCCTCGAAGGCCTGATCCGCAACGCGGGCGTGCACGCCTGCGCGGTCATCATGTCCTCGGAGCCGCTCACCGACGCCATCCCGGTGTGGAAGCGGGCCCAGGACGGCGCGATCATCACCGGCTGGGACTACCCGTCGTGCGAGGCCATCGGCCTGCTGAAGATGGACTTCCTCGGTCTGCGAAACCTCACGGTCATCGGCGACGCGATCGACAACATCAAGGCCAACCGCGGCATCGACATCGATCTCGACGCGTTGCCGCTCGACGATCCGGCGACCTTCGAATTGCTTTCTCGCGGAGACACTCTCGGTGTTTTCCAGCTCGACGGCAGCGCGATGCGAGACCTGCTGCGCCGCATGCAGCCCACCGGTTTCGAGGACATCGTCGCCGTGCTCGCGCTGTACCGCCCGGGTCCGATGGGCATGAACTCGCACAACGACTACGCCGACCGCAAGAACGGGCGGCAGGAGGTCAAGCCGATTCACCCCGAGCTCGAAGAGCCGCTCAAGGTGATTCTCGGCGAGACGTACGGCCTGGTGGTCTACCAGGAGCAGATCATGCAGCTCGCGCAGAAGGTCGCCGGGTACACCCTGGGCCAAGCCGACCTGCTGCGTCGTGCCATGGGAAAGAAGAAGCTCTCCGAGCTCGAGAAGGCCTACGCCGGATTCCGGCAGGGCATGTTGGACAACGGCTTCTCCGAGGCCGCGATCAAGGCGCTGTGGGACACCGTGCTGCCGTTCGCCGGCTACGCGTTCAACAAATCGCACTCGGCCGGCTACGGCCTGGTCTCGTACTGGACTGCGTACCTCAAGGCCAACTACCCGGCCGAGTACATGGCCGGCCTGCTCACCAGTGTCGGTGACGACAAGGACAAGGCCGCGATCTACCTGGCCGACTGCCGCAAGCTCGGCATCACGGTGCTGCCACCGGACGTCAACGAATCCGAGCTCAACTTCGCATCGGTGGGCAAGGACATCCGATTCGGTCTCGGCGCGGTGCGCAACGTCGGCACGAACGTGGTCGCATCGATCATCAGAGCGCGGTCGGAGAAGTCCAAATACACGGATTTCTCGGACTACCTGGGCAAGATCGACGCGATCGCGTGCAGTAAGAAGGTCACCGAATCTCTGATCAAGGCAGGCGCTTTCGACTCTCTCGATCATCCGCGCAAGGGTCTGATGTTGATCCATGCCGACGCGATCGATGCGGTGATGGGCACCAAGAAGGCCGAGGCGATCGGACAGTTCGATCTGTTCGGCGGTGAGGACGCCGACGAGTCCATTTCCTCGGTGTTCAACGTCCGCGTGCCGGACGAGGAGTGGGAGTCCAAGCACCGTCTGGCCCTCGAACGCGAGATGCTCGGTCTCTACGTGTCGGGTCACCCGCTGCTCGGTGTCGAGCACATGTTGGCCGCGAAGTCCGACTGCAACATCCCGACCATTCTCGAAGGGGACATCAAGGACGGCACCCAGGTCACCGTCGGCGGAATTCTGGCCTCGGTGAACCGGCGGATCAACAAGAACGGTCTGACGTGGGCGTCGGCTCAGCTCGAGGACCTTGCCGGCGGCATCGAGGTGCTGTTCTTCCCGCAGGCCTACTCGGTGTTCGGTGCCGACGTCACCGAGGACTCGGTGGTGCTCGTCAAGGGTCGCGTGTCGGTGCGTGACGACCGGGTGTCGTTGATTGCGAACGATCTTGCGGTGCCGGATCTTTCGGCGATCGGTATCGACAAGCCGCTCGCGGTGAGTTTGCCGACGAGACTGTGCACGGCCGACAAGGTCGGCGCGCTCAAGCGGGTGTTGATCAGCCACCCTGGGACCTCGGACGTGCATCTACGTCTGGTCAGTGGCGACAAGATCACCACGATGAAGCTCGACGACAGTCTGCGGGTGACGCCGACGTCGGCGTTGATGGGAGACCTGAAGGCGCTACTGGGGCCCGGCTGCCTGACGGGGTGAGCCGGTCCGGGCGGGGTGGACCTCGGTCAATCGGAGAGTCCACCACGCGGCGGTTGCGACTGCTGCGCCGCCGAGGACGGCTGCCTGCAGTGATCCGACCAGCGCGAGGGTGGCGACGAACACGACGAGCCCGATCGCCGATGACTCGAGCTTGTACAGAGGCCATTCGACTCCGGCGACATCGACCGTGCGCAGAACGGGGACAGTTCGACGGCTCACCTGGTTGCTCGTGTAGGTCATCGCGTCCTCCTCGGGTACGCCCGTCCGGTTCGATGATTCGGGTGTCCGGCGGGTGAAGTTCAGACTATACCCACGCAAAGATTCGGTCCACCGAACTCGCGGTTCCGACCTGCGACGATCGAGATTCGGTGGCGTCTCGGCGGTCGTGGGTGTTGACTGAAACCATGCCATTGACAGGAGAATACGAACCGAGTTCATCCGACTGGGCCCGAAAGCAGGCCGAGCTGTACGAGAACTCGGGCGGAACCGAAGGCACGACGATGAACGGGATGCCGGTCGTGCTGCTGACCACCAAGGGAAACAAGAGCGGAAAGCTGCGCAAGTCGCCGTTGATGCGGGTGGAACACGATGGGGAGTACGCCATCGTGGCCTCCCTCGGCGGTGCGCCGAAGCATCCCGTCTGGTACTTCAACGTCAAAGCCGAGCCGCTGGTGGAGCTGCAGGACGGACCCGAAAAGCATGATTACGTCGCTCGGGAGGTAACCGGCGACGAGAAAGCCGTGTGGTGGGAGCGCTCGGTCGCGGTCTACCCCGATTACGCGGATTACCAGAAGAAGACCGACCGGGAGATCCCGGTGTTCGTCCTCGCGCGCGCCTGAGCACGATCGGCCTGCCCGTGGAACGGTCCCGAGTGGGTGACCGTTCCACGCTGGTGGCAGCATGTGCTGGTGTCTTCATCACCTGAGCTCGCCTCCCAGCACCCTTCGTCGGTAGCCGTCACCGCGGCCGACATCGATGCAGCTGCGATGCGAATTTCCTCGGTGGTCGCCGCGACACCCCTGCAGTTGTGCGAGCGCCTGTCGGCAGAGACCGGAGCGACGGTCTACCTCAAACGCGAAGACCTGCAGATCGTCCGCTCGTACAAGATCCGCGGTGCCTACAACCTGATGGATCAGCTGACCGATGCCGAGCGCAGCGTCGGCGTGGTCACGGCGAGTGCCGGTAACCACGCGCAGGGTGTGGCATTCGCCTGTCGGTCCATGCAGGTGCGAGGTCGGATCTACGTGCCGGCCAACACCCCCAAGCAGAAGCGTGACCGGATCAGGGTCCACGGAGGCGATTTCGTGGAGCTCATCGTCATCGGCGACACGTTCGACGCCGCAGCTGCGGCGGCCGCCGCGGACGTGGCCCGCACCGGGGCCACCATGGTCCCGCCGTTCGACGATCCACGAACGGTGGCGGGCCAAGGGACGATCGCCAAGGAAATCGTCGATCAGCTCGGCGGCGCACCCGATGTGGTGGTGATGCCCGTCGGCGGGGGCGGCTGCATCGCGGGTATCTCGAGCTACCTGCGTGAGCGCGCTCCGCAGACATCGTTGGTCGGCGTCGAACCATCCGGTGCTGCGTCGATGACCGCTGCGTTGATTGCTGGTGGGCCGGTGACGCTGTCGGATATCGATCCGTTCGTCGACGGGGCTGCGGTCCGGCGCATCGGCGATGTTCCGTACTCGGCGCTGCGGTCGTTGGGCGCGACGGTGGTGTCCCATGCATCGTTGCCCCTGATCACCGCGCCGGTGTTCGAAAGTTCCGGCCCCGGTGCGTTCCTGATCACCCAGATCGACGAGGGCGCGGTCTGTACCGCAATGCTCGAGCTGTACCAGAACGAAGGGGTCATCGCCGAGCCCGCAGGCGCGTTGGCGGTCGCCGCGCTCGAGCACCTCGACATCGCACCGGGAAGTACCGTCGTGTGCCTGGTGTCCGGGGGAAACAACGACGTCTCACGGTACGGCGAGATTCTCGAACGATCGCTCGTCCACCTCGGCCTCAAGCACTACTTCCTCGTGGACTTTCCGCAGGAGCCCGGCGCACTGCGTCGCTTTCTCGACGAGGTACTCGGGCCCGAGGACGACATCACCTTGTTCGAGTACGTCAAGCGAAACAACCGGGAGACCGGTGCCGCGCTCGTCGGCATCCAACTCGGTGCGGCGCACGGCCTTTCGGCCCTCCTCGAACGTATGCGGTCCTCGCACCTTCAGGTGGAGCAGCTGGAGCCGGGTTCGCCCGTCTACCGCTACTTGACCTGAGTCACCGACCCAGCAGGCGGTCGACCACCTGCTTGTGCAGTTCGGGGTCGACGGCGGGCAGGTCGAGGACGGCTCCGAGGTATATCCCGTCGCCGACGAGTCGGATGATCTCGGCCTGCACCGGATCGTCGATCTCGGTCCGTAAGCCCTCGTCCCACTGCTGCATCATGTCCGTGACGGCGTCTTGCACCTCACCGGAGTTTCCGTCGACGCTGCGCAGTGCCGCCAGCGTGGAGCGGTAGAGCGCGATTTCCTTCTCCGAAATGCAATCGGGTGGTTGCAGATACCACTCCGCCACGGAGGTGCCACCTGCGCCGGCGTCGGCTCGCTGCTGATCGGCCTGAACGGCGAGCCGCCGGACCATGGCAGCGACCAGAGCGTCCTTGGTCTTGAAGTGGTACAGCAAGCCGCCCTTCGATACCCCGGCGGCGGCGGCGACGCTGTCCAGGGTCACTTTGGTCATGCCGTGTTCGAGAAGCAATGTCTCGAGCGAATCCAGAATTCGGTCGCGTGTGTCAGATGACATGAAACTCACTTTACCGGCTGGACGGTTCGAGGTAGTCTTCGGAGCTGTACCGGCTGGACGGTTGGTATCGAGAATGTGCCCGGTCGCGGACCGGGCGGGCGAAATGGAGTCATGGTGAGCGACGTGCGGACCGGTGCGGTGCACGAGATCGACGGCGGATCGGCCTCCAGGGCCACCGCGCGTGACTGGCTCGGTTTGGTGGTGCTCGCGTTTGCCGTCCTTCTCATCGCGGTCGATGGAACCGTGCTCGATCTCGCCCTGCCGTTCATCAGCGCCGATCTGGCACCGTCGAGCAATCAGCTGCTGTGGATCATCGACGTGTACTCGTTCGTACTGGCCGGCTTGCTCATCACGATGGGCACGCTCGGTGACCGGATCGGTCGGCGTCGCCTACTGCTGATCGGAGCAGCGGGCTTCGGAATCGCCTCTCTCGTTGCGGCTGTCTCGACCAGCCCGGAGATGCTCATCGCGGCGCGAGTTCTGCAGGGTATCTCCGGCGCGACCTTGATGCCCGCCACTCTCGGCTTGATTCGCACGATCTTCCTCGATCCGCGCCAACGGGTGACCGCTATCGGCGTCTGGGGCGCAATGGCTGGCGGCGGCGCGGCCGCCGGTCCGCTCGTGGGCGGGTGGTTGCTCGAGCACTTCTGGTGGGGCTCGGTGTTTCTCATCAACATTCCCGTCATGATTGCGCTGATCGCGCTGGGGCCGTTGGTCATTCCCGAGTCCAAGGATCCGAACCCGGGCCGTTTCGACCTCCCCAGCTCGGCGTTGTCGATGCTCGCTATCGTTCCGATCGTGTTCGCGGTCAAGGAGATCGCAGCGCACGGCCTTCACCCGGCCTACGTGGTCTCCGCCGTCGTCGGCATGATCGCCGGTGTGGTGTTCGTGCGGCGGCAGCGAATTCTGGACGCCCCGATGATCGACATCCGGCTGTTCGCCAACCGTGCCTTCTCGACGGGTGTGGCGACGAACTTCCTGTCCGTGTTCGCACTCGCCGGCGTGCTGTTCTTCGGTTCGCAGTACCTGCAGCTCGTCCTGGGCAACAGCCCGCTCGAAGCCGGACTGCTGTTGCTGCCGGGCACGGCCGCCAGCATCGTGACCTCATTGCTCGCGGCGGTTCTGGTTCGGTACTTCACCGCAGGCACGGTCCTCGGCGCAGGCATGATCGCTGCCGCTGCGGGCGCGGGCATCCTGGTCGGTCTCGGCACGGACACCAGCCCGGCGTTGTTCATCGCCGGATTCGTCCTGGTGGGTGCCGGCGTCGGCTTCGCGCTCACTCTGACGTCCGACCTCGTGGTCAGCGCCGTCGAACCCGAACGAGCTGGGGCTGCGTCCGCGGTCTCGGAAACCGCGTACGAGCTGGGCATCGCGCTGGGAGTGGCGATCCTCGGCACGGTCGTCATGGCCATCTTCCGACGCGGGATCGACACCTCGCAGCTCACACCCGAGCTCGGTGCCAGAGCAGCCGAAACGCTCGGCGGCGCAGACGCGGTGGCCCGTGAGCTACCGGACTCGGTGGCGACGGTCCTCCTGGACTCCGCGCATGCCGCGTTCGTCTCGGGCATGCACGTTGCGGCCGTCGCCACCGCGGTGGTCCTTGCGGTCACCGCCGTGTTCGTGCTGGTGAACCTACGGGTTCATCAGGATTCGAGCACCGCGAAGGAGTGACCGGGAACCGTGGTGGCAGACCCGGTGTCGTTCGAGGTCGTCGGCTCCCACTCGAGCAGTGTGGAGCCGCCGACCGGCACCGTCACCGCGGACTCGGACAGATTGCACACCACGCTGACGCGGCCGCGGCGAATCGCGATCCACTGGGCGTCCTCGTCGTACTCGACCTTCACGTGATCGAGCCACGGGTCGGTCAGTTCGGTCCGCTCGCGGCGCAGGGCCAGTAGGTCTCGATAGACGGCCAACAGTCGGGCATGGTCGCCGTCGCCCAGTTCCGACCAATTCAATTTCGATCGTGTGAACGTCTCGGGATCCTGTGGGTCGGGGATGTCGCTCTTGTCCCACCCGTGTGCGGCGAACTCGGCTTTGCGTCCTTCCGCCGTGGCCTTGCCGAGCTCGGGTTCGGGGTGCGAGGTGAAGAACTGGAACGGAGTCGACGCTCCCCATTCCTCGCCCATGAACAGCATCGGAGTGTAGGGCGAGGTGAGTACCAGAGCTGCCTTGATCGCGAGCTGTCCGGGGGAGAGGTAGAAGCCGGGGCGATCTCCGATCGCACGGTTACCGACCTGATCATGGGTGGTCGTGTAGGCCACCAGAGAGCTGGCGGGAATGCGGCGGGTGTCCAATGGTCGCCCGTGGATTCGGCCGCGGAAGCTGGAGTACGTTCCGGCATGAAAGAAGCCTTGCCGCACCGTGTTCGCCAGGCCCTGCAAGGACCCGAAGTCGCCGTAGTAGCCCTGCCGTTCGCCGGAGACCGCAGCATGGATCGCGTGGTGAATGTCGTCGTCCCACTGTGCGTCGAGTCCGTAGCCGCCACCCGACCGCGCCGTGATCAGCGACGGATCGTTCAGGTCGCTCTCGGCGATCAGGGTCAGAGGACGGCCGAGATGCGCTGACAGGGTGCGCGTTTCGATCGAGAGCTGCTCGAGGAGATGCACCGCCGTGTGGTCGACGATGGCGTGCACCGCGTCGAGACGCAACGCGTCGATGTGGAACTCGGAGAACCAGCGCAACGCGTTGTCCAGGGCGTAGCGCCGCACCTCGCCCGAGTCTGCATCGGCATAGTTGATCGCCTGGCCCCAGCTGTTGGCCCCTTCGGTCATGTAGGGACCGAAGCGTTCCAGGTAGTTGCCGGACGGGCCGAGATGGTTGTAGACGACGTCGAGAACCACACCGATCCCGCGGCCGTGGCATGCATCGACCAAGCGCTGCAACCCTTCCGGGCCACCGTAGGCCTCGTGCACGGTGTACCAGAGGACGCCGTCGTAGCCCCAGTTGTGCACGCCGTTGAATCCGTTGACCGGCATGATCTCGACGAAGGACACGCCGAGGTCGACGAGGTGATCGAGCTTGTCGATCGCCGCGTCGAACGTTCCCTCGCGAGTGAAGGTGCCGATGTGGAGTTCGTAGATCGACGATCCGGGGAGTTGACGACCGGTCCATGCGGAATCGGTCCACAACGACGGATCGACCTCGAACACCTGGGACAATTCGTGCACACCATCGGGTTGCCGAGGCGAGCGTGGATCCGGCAGCGCCTTCTCGGCGTCGTCGAGGAGAAATCCGTAGCGGCTGTCCGCGGCGGCAGCCACCTCCACTCGCCACCAGCCGTCGGAGGATCGCGTCATGTCGTGGACGGAGTCGTCCAGTTGCAGCCGCACCTTCTCGGGGGACGGTGCCCACACGGAAAATTCGCGTGACGGCGCGGGAGATGTCGTGCTCGAGGATGTAGTGGTCGAGGATGTCATCGTGCTGACTCTCCTTCGTTGTCGCGCACCAGAAGTGCAACCGGCAGTGAGGCGAACAGCTCGGCGACCGCAACGGTCCCGCTGTGTTCGGCGTCGGTAATGGGATCGCGCCAACGACCGTCGGGCAGCGTCACGCTCGTCTCGCCCCACCCTGTCTCGGCCACGCCGAGGGACAGCCTCGTGGCCAGTGCAACCACATCGGAGTTGCCGGGCAACGGACCTCGGGCAAATCCGACGACATGCTCGGCCGCGGCCCCGTCCGCGACGATCGGCGTGTAACTACCGCCGACGAAGCTCTCAGGCCGTTCGCGTCGTACCGTCAGCGCGGAACGAACCACGGCCAATTTCGCAGCACCGGTGTCGACCGACGGCACTGATCCGTTCAGTCCGGCCAGAACGGACCGGCGTACCGAGTAGTCGACGGGCCTGCGGTTGTCGGGGTCGACGAGCGAGTCCTCCCACAACTCGGTGCCCTGATACACATCCGGGATTCCGGGGCCGACGAGGGTGAGCAACTTCTGCCCGAGTGCGTCGGAACGTCCATGCGGCGAGAGCTTTTCGACGAGCATCGTCATCGAACGCGCCACCGGGCCGTCCATGATCGCGTCGAGCCACGTGTGTACGGCAGTCTCGAACTCTTCGTCCGGATCGGTCCACGTGGTGCGGAGAGAGGCCTCGCGGATGGCTTTCTCGGCGTAGGCGTGTACCCGTTCGCGCAGAGTCGAGGTGACCACCCCGTCGACCGGCCAAACGCCGAACACGTTCTGCCACAGGAACATTCCCGTGGTGCCGTCGGGGCTCGGGGTCAGCTCCTCCCAATCGGCGATCGACCGGGCCCACAACTCCGGCGTCTGCGAGAGCACGCCGATACGCGCCCGGACGTCCTCACCGCGTTTGGTGTCGTGCGTGGACAGTGTCGTCATCGCGGCGGGCCAGCGCTTCGCGCGGTCGGCGTTCTTCAGATGGAAGTACGCTGGGCTGCAACCGAACCGAGCGGGATCGCCGCCGACTTCCTGCAGCGAGATCAACCGGTTGGCGCGGTAGAACAGGCAGTCCTCGACGCCCTTGGCCGTGACGGCACCGCACACCTGATCGAAACGCACGGGGGATTCGGTACCGGCGATCAAGGCGGTTGTCAGAGCGTCGAGACCGCCGGCCAATTCCGGCTGCTCTTCACCGATGGCGGCGACGACACCCGGAAGCACACCGGCCAGCGGCGCGTAGTCGGTGCGGTACACCGGAACTGCGGCAACAACGGCGACGATGGCGTCGATCACCGATTCGAGCTCGATGGAGGTACCCGATTCACGAACCACGGCGCGGGCGAGGCGTCGCACCTCGGGGGACAGGTCGCCGCGCGCGACAGCGGTCTTGAGATCGAGTTCTGTCTCGTGCAACGTCTCGTCGTCGTAGGCGATGCCGGAGCGCACCTGAGACAGTGCGGTCAGTGCCGGCGCCCCTTCCGGGTCGACGAATATCCCGCCCACGGCCGCCAACGCGTCGTACCCTGTCGTGCCGTCGACGGGCAGCGACTCGTCCAACGGTTCGCCGTCGGCCAAGATCTTCTCGATCACCAGCCAGCGGTCGGGACCGAGCAGCCCGCGTAGCTCGGTCAGATAACCGGCAGGATCGGCCAAGCCGTCGGGGTGATCGACGCGCAAACCGTCGATCAGCCCGTCCTCGATCCAGCTCGCCACCTGGCGATGCGAGTCGGTGAAGACGTCGAGGTCTTCCTGCCGGACACCGGCCAGGCCGTTCACCGAGAAGAAGCGCCGGTAGCCGATCAGCCCGGCGGACCAACTGACGAGGCGGTAGGCCTGACGGTCGTGCACGGCCTGGGCGTCGTCGCCGTCGGTACCGTCGGCGATGGGGAAGCGGTGCTCGTAGAACGCCAGCAGAGGCTCGTCCTCGGAGCGGTCGACGGTGACCTCGGCGACATCGCTCGCGCTGCCGAGCACGGGGATCGCGATCTTGCCGTCCACTCCGTTGTCCGCTGCGAAGTCGATGTCGAAGTAGGTGGCGAACTCCGAGTCACGACCGCGCCGCAGAACGTCCCACCACCACGCGTTCTGTCGTGGATCCTCCACCCCGACGTGGTTGGGAACGATGTCGACGATGATCCCCATGCCCACCTCGGCAGCCCGAGTGTGCAAGCGAGTCAATGCATCTCGCCCGCCGAGGGCGGCGGAGACGCTCGAGGTGTCGGTGACGTCGTACCCGTGCGTCGAACCGTCGGTCGCGGTCAGTATCGGCGAGAGATAGAGATGGCTCACTCCGAGGTCGTGCAGGTAGTCGACCACGTCCGAGGCGTCGGCCAGGGTGAAGGCATCGCCCCGCAGTTGTAACCGGTATGTGCTGGTGGGCAGCGGCATGAGTCAGGCAGTCTTTCGTAGAACGAGTAGGGATCGAGCGGTGACCTCCACCGGTGTACCCGCTTCGATCGATTTCTCACCCGCTCCCGTGCGCGCTGCCGTATCGAGGGCGACCGTCCATTCCTTGGCGTAGTTTCCGTCCGGGGTGACGAATTCGATCGTCTCGTGATGTGCGTTGAAGCACAACAGGAACGAGTCGTCGACCACCCGCTCCCCGCGCTGATTCGGCTCGGGAATGCCCTCACCGTTGAGGAACACGGTAAGCGATTTGCCGAAACCGCTGTCCCAGTCCTCGGGAGTCATCTCCTCGCCTGCGGGGGTGAGCCAGGCGATGTCACGTGCCTGTTCGCCCGATCGGATGGGCCTGCCCTCGAAGAATCGGCGACGGCGAAACACCGGGTGCTCGTTGCGCAGCGCAATTGCGTTGCGGGTGAACTCGATCAGGTCGGCGTTGGTCTCGGCCAGGGACCAATCCATCCACGCCAGTTCCGAATCCTGGCAGTAGACGTTGTTGTTGCCCTGCTGAGTTCGGCCGAGTTCGTCGCCGTGCGCGATCATCGGCGTGCCTTGGCTGAGCAGCAGCGTGGCCATGATGTTTCGAATTTGGCGGGCACGCAGATCGAGGATCTCGGGATCGTCGGTCGGACCCTCGACGCCGCAGTTCCACGACCGGTTGTGGCTCTCGCCGTCGTTGTTGTCCTCGCCGTTGGCCTCGTTGTGCTTGTCGTTGTACGAGACCAGGTCGTTGAGGGTGAAGCCGTCGTGCGCGATGACGAAGTTGATGCTGGCACCGGGGCGACGGCCCGTCGCCTCGTAGAGATCCGACGATCCGGTCAGGCGGGACGCGAACTCGCCCAGCGTCGCGGGCTCACCGCGCCAGTAGTCGCGAACGGTGTCGCGGTACTTGCCGTTCCACTCGGTCCACAGACCGGGGAAATTACCCACCTGGTATCCGCCCTCGCCGACATCCCACGGCTCGGCGATCAGCTTCACCTGGCTGACGACCGGGTCCTGTTGCACCAGATCGAAGAACGCGCTCAGTCGATCCACGTCGTGCAGTTCACGGGCAAGGGTGGATGCGAGGTCGAACCTGAATCCGTCGACGTGCATCTCGGTGACCCAGTAGCGCAGCGAGTCCATGATGAGCTGCAGCGTGTGTGGGTGTCGAGCATTGAGACTGTTGCCCGTCCCGGTGTAGTCCATGTAGTGCTCGAGATCGCCGTCGACCAGTCGGTAGTAGGCCGCGTTGTCGATGCCGCGGAAGCTGATGGTGGGGCCCATGTGGTTTCCCTCGGCGGTGTGGTTGTAGACCACGTCGAGGATCACCTCGATGCCGGCGGCGTGGAAAGAACGGACCATCGCCTTGAATTCGGTCACCGCGGCACCGGGCGACTGATGCGAGGAATACTCCGCATGAGGCGCGAGGAATCCGAAGGTGTTGTAGCCCCAGTAGTTTCGCAGTCCCTTGTCCAGAAGTACCTGGTCCTGCATGAACTGGTGCACCGGCATCAGCTCGATCGCGGTGACGCCCAGGTGCTGCAGATGCTCGATGATCACCGGATGTGCCAGACCGGCATAGGTGCCGCGCTCGGCCTCGGGGATGTCCGGATGGGTGATCGTCATGCCCTTGACGTGGGCCTCGTAGATCACCGTCTCGTGATACGGCCTCTTCGGTGCGCGGTCGGCCTGCCAGTCGAAGAAGGGGTTGATCACCACAGTGGTCATCGTGTGCCCCAGCGAATCGTGCTGAGGGAAATCGTTGTTCGGCTCGTCGTCGTGGGCGATCGGTGCCTCGTCGACGATTTCGCCGTCCGGATCGGCAAGATCCGCCGCGTCCTCGAACCCGCCGTCGGCGTCGAGTGGATCCGCGGCTGCGGAGTCCGTGGACTCCACGGGCTCGGGTTCGGCGGCCGGGATGTCGATGTTGTAAGAGAAGAGCGATCGGTCTCCGTCGAACGACCCCTCGAATGCTTTTCCGTAAGGATCGACCAGCAACTTGCTGGGATCACAACGATGTCCGGCAGCCGGATCCCACGGCCCGTGGACGCGGTAGCCGTAGCGTTGTCCCGGCACCACCGTGGGCAGGTACGCGTGCCACACATAGCCGTCGGACTCCTCGAAACGAATACGAGTTTCGGTACCGTCCTCGGCGATCAGGCACAGGTCCACGGCCTCGGCGACCTCGGAGAACAAGGCGAAGTTGGTTCCTGCTCCGTCGTAGGTCGCTCCCAGTGGATAAGGGGATCCCGGCCATACGGCGATGGCGGGCGTGTCGTCGGAGGCGTCGTGCAGCATGGATCAACCCTACTGTGACCGGTGGGACCAGGCTTACCGAGCGCGAGCCGTTCCGCTCACGGTCCGGCCCACCAGCCGGTCGCAGATCCGAGCTGCCGGCCGAGCTCGGTGGTCAGGGTTCGCACGTAGGTGGCGGTCAGATGATGCTCGTCGCGATAGATCAGTACGTTCCCCTGCTCGACGCGACAGACGGCGTCGTCGCACACCGCGTCCGAGAGGTCGAGGGCGGAGAATCCGCTCAGCTGGAACGAGGACGCCAGAGCGGGGTTGACCGAGTCGAGCGCCTCGTCTCGCGGGATGCCGCACGAGGTGGCGGAGCCGCCGTCGGCCAGGCAGTCGATGGCGCGATACGCGAGCCACGGGGTGTCCCTGATACCGAGGACGCCGACACCGTCGGCGATCAACTGCTGCCAGACCGAGACGTACCAGGGCGGGGTGAAGTCGCCGGGGAAGTCGTCGCGGGGCCGGGTGGCCGTGGTGAACACGTATTCCGGTTGCATCGATGCGACGTCGTCGAGCACGGTCCGGGTCCAGTCCAGACAATCCGGGTACTCGTTCTGCCCGAGCATCGGCATCGTGTCCAGGCTGAGCGGGCACCCCATCTTCACGAACGTGACCACCTTGAAGCCGTGCCGCCGCCCCAGAGTGTCGAGAGCCGTCACCCAGTGCTCGGCGTGTGAGCTCCCCGCCAGCACGATCGTTCGGGCCGCATCGACGTCGCCGTAGGTACAGGACAGAGCGTCGCGAGTCTCGAAATCCGCGATGCAGCCCTCGAGGGTGGTGACGGGAAGATCCTCGGGAGCGGAGTACAGGGGAGGCGTCATCTCGGCCGGTTCGACGCGAATGCCGTCGGTCAATTCCAGCGCCCCCGGGTGCGTGGCTTCGTCGACCGATTCGTCGGCCTGCACGGCCGAGATCGATCGTTCGATGTAGGCGTTCCAGCCGACCGAACCGGCTGTCACCGCCACGGCAGCAACGAGGGCGACGGCCGTGACCGCAATGCGGCCGGGAGTGAATGTGGTGGCCTGCGTAGGACGCTCCACGAAGCGGACGGTGAGCCACGCGAGTGCGACCGATGCACCGACGATGCCGAGTCCGCCGGGTATGTCCGCGTGGGACCTGCCGGTGGCCGACAGGTAGAAGATCAACAGCGGCCAGTGCCACAGGTACAACGGAAACGCGATCGAGCCGACCCAGGCGAAGAACCGGTTGGACAACGTCGCGGCGACCACGGTGTTGGAGCCTGCGACGATCAGCGCCACAGTGGCCAGTACCGGAATCAGCGCCAAGGGACCGGGGAACGCGGTCACGCCGTCCACCACGAATCCACAGACGACGATGACGAACATCGCACCGGCGGCGAGCGCGCCCCGGGCGGTCGATCCCACCCGACTCACGCGGGCATCGGCCCCGGTGTTTCTGCCGGCAAATGCCGCGAACGTGGCCGCGACCGCCGCACCGAGCATGATCTCCCAGAGTCGCGCGCCCGTGTCGTAGTAGTTCCACGCTTGATGGCGTCGAGCACCGTCCGCTGCATACACGAACGACAACACCGCGATGACGGCGAAGATCACGGCGAAGGTCTGTGGTCGCAGACTTCGCGGTCCTTCCGGTCGCATCGTCCGCAGAATCCACGCCAGACCGAACACGACGGCAATCGCGAGCAGATAGAACTGGAATTGCACCGCGACGGACCACAGGTGCTGGACCGGGCTCACCGAAGGGTCGGCCGCCAGGTAGTCGTTGGCTGTCGTCGCCAACTGCCAGTTCACGAAGAAGAAGACGCCGGAGACGAGTTGGTCGCCCACGTCGGCCCAGCGGGTCCTCGGTAGCAGGAACACCGACGCGGCCGCTACCGCCAACAGGGTGAGCGCCAGAGGCGGTCCGAGTCTGCGGAGCACGCGAACGATGCGGGTGATCGGGTTCAGGCTCGCACCGGCCTCGGCCGATCGAAGCAACGACGCAGTGAAGAAGAAGCCGGACAGCGTGAGGAAGACATCCACTCCGCCCGACACCCGGCCCATCCAGATGTGGAACACGACCACCAGAGCGATGGCGACACCACGCAGGCCGTTCAGATCCTGGCGCTGTGGTGGTCGCGGCACGACGGGAGCCGACACCGAACTCGGGGCCGCGGAATCGGTTGCCGATTCGTGATCGGTGCCGCTCGGGTGTACCTGCATGAAAGGGGAATGGCTCCGGCTGTCGATCGACCACTGGTCGGGCGGTCACGGTCGGTGGTGTTCGTCTCGGAAGCTGCTCGGCAGACTACGAGGTTCGTCGCAAACAAGAAGACGTTCTGAGCAAACAATACGTGTACGCGCGGTGACGCACTCCTCGGAGTCCGTACTGCGGTGCCGGTCCCAGCTCGTCGCCGGTTTCTCACAGCGTGGTCTCACCGGTCCCGCAGCAGTTCGGGTTCACATGCCACCGTCGGCCGGAACCGAGGACAACGCGGCGACCAGGGCCACGGGATCGTCCACGTACAGGCCGATGGACGTCGCGGTGCCCTCGACCCGCCACCGACGTAGGGGTGCGGGTACGACGACTGTGGTGCGGGTCGACAACGTGATGTCGACGTTCGTGCCGTCCTGGTTCGGTAACACGGCTCGGTCGTCGCGGACAGTGGGAGCCACCACGCCGAACCGGCGATGGAGTCGGGCCGAGACGATCGTCGATCTCTCCACCGTGGTGACGACCTCGCCGGAGGTGCGCAGGACGAGTGCTTCGGGCGTGAGGACATGGGGGTGCACCCGGCCGACGGCTAAAGCCGACACCAGCAGAACGATCGATACGACCGAGAGCGCACCGAGCACGATATCGAGCCACAACCACGGAACCAGGAGATGCACGACGACGATCTCGACGACCGAGGCCACACCGAACATCAACGGCATCGAACCCGTTCCGCGCACCGCGGTGAACTCGGCAGAGTCGGCCCCGATCGGAGCGTGGCGGCCGCGTGCCCACAACAGCAGTGCGTGCCATCTGCCGACCTGGGCACCCCGATCCGGGGTCACTGTGAGGTTCCTGCCGGATGCGCACCGTCGAGCAGACGAGTTGTGGTGCGGAGGACGACGGCGCGTTGGGCCGCGTCGGGAACGATGTCCTCGATGTCGAGCAGCGCGGTCGAGTCGCTACCGAGCGCAGCGGACTCGGGCGCCTGAGCGAAGGACTCGACATCGAGTACGGACACCAACTCGTCGGCCAACGCGTCGATGTCGTGCTCGGATTCGGCGACGCTTCGGCCCTCGAGGGCACCGAAGCGTCGTAGCAACACCAGGTATTTCCGACGTAGGTCGTGATCGTCGAGCGCGGCGGACATCGTCTCGAAGAATGCCGCCGGGACGCGGCCCGAAATTGCCATCACTTCGAGTAGATCGCGTTCGCGGATCAGCGCGGGCCGGTCCCGTTCGTCCGCTGCATCGAGCAAGGACCCGAACGTCGCGGCAACATCTCGTGGGAGCGCGGTCAGAGGACGCCGTGCGACAGCGTCGTCGAGCAACGCCGACAAGCGACTGTGCTTGTGTGCCAATGCCGTCTGCTCGGTCTCGATGCCGGCCAGCAGGGCTCGCAGGTCCCCGACCACGTCGGGCTCGTCCGTCGCTTTTCCGTCGAGCACTGCCGCTATCGCGCCCAGCGGCATTCCGCACTCGGCCAACCATCGGATTCGCATCAGCCGAACGACGTCGTCGATCGTGTACTCGCGGTAGCCGTTGGACAGCCGCCGAGGCTCGGAGAGCAAGCCGAGTCGGTGGTAGTGGCGCACCGTCCGCGGGGTCGTTCCGGCGGCATCGGCGAGGGATCCGATTCTCATGCGTCCAGTGTGAACGTTGACGTAGCGTCAAGGTCAAGACCGATCGCCGGATACTGTTCGGGTCCCCACGACGGCGTATCGTCGGTGTGTCGTGTGAATCGATGTGGCTCGCACCGTTCGAGGAAGTGAACCGGACAATCATGGTCGACGCCGATCGCTGGTATCGGGAGATGTTCGAGGCCAGCACGGTCGGAATGGCACTCGCCGACGAACACGGGCTGCTGTTACTCGCGAACGAGGCGTATGCGGCAATCGTGGGGTGCCCCAGGGATCTACTGTGGGGCCGATCCTCCCGTGAATTCACCCACCCCGACGACCTGGACCAACACGCGGCGATGGAACAGATGATGGACGACGCCGAGGCCCGTGGTGAATCCGTACACGTCGAGAAGCGATACCTGCATCCCGACGGCACAGTGCGGTGGGGTTGGGTGTCGGCCAGCGAGGTCCCCGGCCCGGACGGCCGACGATGGACCATGGCGGTGGTCCACGACGTCACCGACCGGCGGCGGTTGGAGGACGACCTACGGGAGGCTGCGCTGACCGATCCCTTGACCGGGCTGCTCAATCGGCGCGGTTGGCGAGATCGGTTGTCTCAGTTGACGACTCCGCGCGGATTCGACGTGTCGCTGGCCATGGCGATGATCGATTTCGATCGCTTCAAGTCGTTCAACGACAAATACGGACACGGCCGCGGCGATCGCCTGTTGGTCCAGTTCTCCACTGCTGCAATGCAGTTGCTTGCAGGGCGAGCGTATGTCGCCAGATGGGGCGGGGAGGAATTCGCCATCGCGATGCCCGATACCGGGTCGACGACGATGGCAACCGTGCTGACCGAACTCGCAGCCGTCGTCCCGGACGAGCAGACATTTTCCGCCGGTTACACGACATTGCGTCCGGGGGAATCGCTCTACGACTGTTTCGACCGAGCAGACCTGTTGCTGTACAGAGCGAAGAGAGACGGAGGGGCGCGATCACTCGGCGACCGTTCCAGCACCCCGTCGCAATGACGGCCCTCAGGATGCCAATCGGCCGAATCCGACTACACCCGAGTCGGATTCGTAATTCAGAGTGTGAATCCTGATCTTGCCGGCTTCGTTCCCGCCCACGGTGACGGCCTCGCTGCCGTCGACAGCCACGATGACGTTGGTGTGTTGGCCGACCCAACTGCTGTTGTCGTACAACACCACATCACCCACCGACGGCGTGTAGTTGCCGACGGTCTCGAACCGTCCCTGTTGCTGGTAGTACTCCTGCAGCGTGTAGACGCCGGGAATGCGCCACGAACCCGAGTTGGGATTCGACAACGGCATGCCCGCTTCCTTCATGATCCAGCTGACGAAGTCGGCGCACCAGGCCTCGTCCACGCCCTCTGCATAGAAGGTTCCCGGACGCTGCTTCTCGTGCTCGACTCGCAGCAGGTCCACCACACGTGCCTGGTCGACGGTCAACTCGGCGCTGTTCACCTCGGGGAACGATTCGGTGTCCCACGGTAGATAGCGACTCGGGGCGAGCCACAGAACACCGACGGCCACCACCACGACCACAGCGGTGACCGCTGCGGTCCACAGGGGCCAGCGTCGCCGCGTGCGGGTATCGGTGTCGATGCTCATGCCCACACGGTAGCGCGTGAGCGAACACCGGTTGGCACAATAGCTGTGTGACCCATTCGCACGAGCAGACGGTCGACGCCGTTCCACAACCCATCGTGGACGCCGCACGAGCGGCATCGCGCATCGTCGTTCTGACCGGGGCCGGCATGTCGGCCGAATCCGGAATTGCAACGTTTCGCGACGCCCGGACCGGTCTGTGGCAGGACTTCGATCCGAAGGACCTCGCCAGTCCCGAGGGCTGGCTCGCCGACAGCGACCTCGTGTGGGGTTGGTACCGGTGGCGTGCAGCATTGGTTCGTCGTTCCGAACCCAACGCCGGCCACCGCGCCGTCGCGCAATGGCAGCAGCATGCGCAGGTGGACATCGCCACGCAGAACGTCGACGATCTGCACGAACGAGCCGGATCCACAGTGCTCGCACACGTACACGGAAGCCTCTTCGAGCCGTACTGCAGCGAGTGTGGAGTGCGCGCGGAACTCGACGACACCGACATTCTGGACGACGGCATTCTGATCGACGCAGATCAGCGTGTTCCGCCGCCGGACTGTCCCCGGTGCGGCGGACTCATCCGTCCCGGGGCCGTGTGGTTCGGCGAATCGCTGCCCGAACAGGCGTGGGAAGCAGCCGAGAATGCTGTGCGCGCTGCAGATCTGGTGCTCGTGGTCGGTACGTCGGGCGTGGTGTACCCGTTCGCCGGACTGCCCGCCGTCGCACGCAGTGCGGGCGCAACGGTGGTCGAGATCAACCCGGTCGAGACCGAGGTATCCGACATGGCCGACCACCGATGGCGCACAACGGCCGCGGTGGGTCTGCCACTGCTGGTCGCACAATTGTGAACGGACGGGCGGCACGCGAACTACCCTGATCACACCATCGACTTCGAGGAGGCCGAGATGGCGGAGTACTGGTTGCTCGTGTGCGCCCTCGCGTGTTCGTCCGTCGGTGCGTGGTGGGCAACATCGGATCCGACATCTCGACGCGTTCGCCGAATCGAATTTCTCGCCTGGATCCTCGGCATCGTCGGCGCGGTCACCCTGGCCGATCAGCTGGGGGTGTCCAGGCCGTGGTCCACTGCTGCACTCGTAGTCGGAATCATGGTTCTGGTCCTCGGCCTCCCCGCCCACGTGGCCACAGTGATCAGGAATCGGAAACCGCTCGGAATTCCAGCGCAGAGGTAGCTGCGGCAGACCTGCCCTAGGGACGCAGCCTGCGCAGCAGCAGGAGTGATACGCCCCCGAGAAGCCCGGCAACCACCAACGACAACGCCGACTCGATCGCCTGGAACCGCCAGAACGATCTGTCCTCGTGATAGCGCGTCTCGTAGGCCTCGGCACCCTGATCCCGAATGCACTGGATCTCGATGTTGCGACGTTCCACGCTCTTGCGGTCGGAATACTCCTCGTACTCGGCGACCGTCTCGAATTCGCTCAGATCCCTGTAGTTCTGGGTCCAATTGCAGTCCATCAAGTCGACGGGCACCGGACTGCCGTTGCTGTCGACGTAGTCGGCAGAGAATTCCCAACGTGGGAACAAACTGATCGAGTCGCCTGGTCTGTACTAGTCCGGAGTGCCGCCGTACATGTCGTCGACCTTCTGCTCCACCGATACTCGGTCTGTCTGGGGAGTCGCATAGTGCTCGCGTAACTGCGTCGGCAGCAGTGCCAGGAATGCAGTCGACACGATGACGGTGGTGATCATCGCAGCGATCGTGTTCCGCATCGCAAGTGCGCATGCCGAACCGACCATCAATCCGACGGCCGTGTACGCGCCTGCGACGAATCCCGTGGCCCCGAAGATGGGAAAGTCCAACCGCGATGCGCTCGACCCCGCGAAGGACATCGCGAAGGAATCGGGTGCAGTGTTGTACTTGGCTGCGAACAGCACGCATCCGAGCACCGTCATCGCCCCGACGATCGGTGTGAACACGACCAGAATGCGCACGCTGTACCAGCGGCGTCTGCTCACGGATTGAGTCAAACCGAGTACGTGGGTGCGACGTTCGAGATCGCGGGAGAAGACGGTCACCCCGACGAATGCCCCCAGGGCGACGGGCAAGACGATCGTCGTGAGTACCGCTATCGTCTGCACGGTCCCGACGGTGCAGTCGGACGAACCGAAGGATCGACAACCCTGCATATACGGAGACGGAATCACACCGCCGCCGATCACCGTGACGGCAATCGTGATCGCAGCCAACAGCAGTGGCGTCAACGCCCCGAACAGGATGGTCGCGCGAAATTGTCTCCAAGTCACCCAGATCATCAGGTGGTCTCCGTTCCGAGGTGGGCGAGTACGACGTCGTCGAGGGTGGCGTTCTCGACTGTCCACCCCGGTGGTGTCGTTGTCGGTTGTTTGCCCTGTACGACGAATGTTGTTGCCCCGGAACCGAACACCTCGGACACGATGGTGCCGTCCTCGACCGTCGGGTCGGCGTCGGAGCTGCCGACGAGAAGGTGGTGGTCGGCGGTGATGGCGTCGAGGTCCCCGTCGAGTCGCATTCGCCCACCGCGTAGTAGCAACAGCCGGTCGGCGACGTCGACGAGCTCGGACAGCACGTGTGAGGACAGCACGATCGTCGTACCGTTCTCGGCTGCATCGCGCATCAGGGTGCGTGCCACCGCCCTGCGAGCGACCGGATCGAGATCGGCAAGCGGCTCGTCGAGCAGCAGTACTTCGGGTCGACGCCCGAGTGCCAGTGCGAGGGCAATCCGCGTGCGGTGGCCGGGGGAGAGGGACTCGACCCGAGCGGAGGTGGCGATTCCTGCGGCGTCGACGATTTCCTTCGCGTACGCATCGTCCCAGTGCGAGTTCGTGTTTCGGCCGAATCGCAACAGTTCGGCGACGGTGAAGTGTGGGTAGAGGGGCTTGTGCTGCGCCAAATAGGACAGGCCGGGCGAGATTCCGCGTTGGGTCACGCTTTCGCCCAGAACCCGAATGGTTCCGCCGTCCGGTGTCAGCAGGCCGACCGCCAGCGACAGCAGCGTCGACTTTCCGGCACCGTTGGAGCCGACCAGCGCTGTGACGCTTCCTCTTTCGACTGCGAACGAGCATCCGTCGAGGACGGTCTTCCTGCGAAACGATTTGGCCACCTCGTCCATGGTGAGCACCGCGTCGGTCATGTTTCGTCTCTTTCGGTTCGGTCGAATTGCTTGTCGAGTGCGGCGGTGACGATGGCTTCGAGGTCAGGTCTGTCCAGTCCTGCGGCCGTGCAGTGTCGGATCCAGCGGTCGAGTTCGGTCTCGAGCGCCGATCGTTCGGCCATGCCAGGTTTTGCGAGCGAGGCGACGACGAACGTCCCGGAACCGGTTCGTGGTTGGACCAGCCCGTCGCGTTCGAGTTCTCGGTACGCCTTGAGGACGGTGTTGGGATTGATGGCCAGCGCCGTGACCACTTCTTTTGCTGTCGGCAGTCGGTCACCGACGGCGAGTGTTCCCAGTCGTAGGGCCTGTTTGGTCTGCAGTATCAGTTGGACATAGGTGGGAATGCCGGACTGACGATCGATACGGTAGGCGATCACCAGAAGCCTTTCACTAGTTGATTAGTGGAAGACGTTAATACGTACCCCTCGGTTTGTCCATGCTCTGTTCGGATCTCGATATTCGGAGTGGCGATCACCGCGTTGGCCGTGACGGCTGGGGGATGCGCCGCCATCTCCGACCCGCAGCAGACCCGAGACTTCTTCGCCCGGGGCCAGTCCTACTACCGCTCGCGCAGAATCGCAGTGGCTGTGCCGCTCGACATCGCAGTGACAACGCCGCTCGACGCGGGGTAGTGGGCAATCGGCACTCGGTACTGTGGGAAAGAAGATCACGTACTTTCTCGAGTAGGGATGACAGATGGCTGTGGGCTCCGACCGATTCTGGCGTGTACTCGGCCGCTCTGCGCAGAAGGCGCAGAGCGCGTCGCGTCGGCGCGTCGAGCAGGCCGGAGACCATGCGAGCTGGGCTTCGGGCTTGTCGGACGCCGATTTGGCCACCGAGGCCGCTGCGTTGCGGGCCCCGAGCGCGTCGAAACTCGACGTTCCGCGGTACCTGGCGTTGACGCGTGAGGCGAGCGACCGCACGCTCGGCATGCGACCGTTCGACGTACAACTTCTGGGAGCCGAGCGACTGCTCGCCGGTGACGTGGTGGAAATGGCGACCGGCGAAGGAAAGACGTTGTCCGGGGCCGTGGCTGCGGTGGGATACGTTCTGTCCGGTCGCAGGGTTCACGTCATCTCGGTCAACGACTTTCTCGCACAACGTGATGCGCGGTGGATGGCTCCGCTGTTCGAGGCTCTGGGTATCACTGTCGGTTCCATCGCCGAGTCGTCTTCCGCGCAGGAACGTCGTGATTCCTACGCGTGCGATATCACGTACGCGTCGGTCAACGAGGTCGGATTCGATGTACTCCGTGACCATTTGGTCGACGATCGTGCCGATCTGGTGTCGCCCGTCCCGGATGTCGCACTGATCGACGAGGCCGACTCGGTGTTGGTCGACGAAGCGTTGGTGCCGTTGGTGTTGGCCGGCTCGGTATCGGGTGACGTGTCGACCTCGACGGTGATGGACGCAGTCCGCCTGTTGGACAAGGGGATCGACTTCGACACCGATGCCGAAGGACGCAATGTGTTCCTCACGGACGAGGGCGCGCTTCGGCTCGAGAAGGAACTCGGCGGAATCGATCTCTACTCCGAGCAGCACGTCGGATCGACCCTCGTTGCGGTCAATGTCGCGCTGCACGCTCAGGTGCTGGTGCAACGCGATGTCGACTACATCGTGCGTGAGGGACGTGTTCAGCTGATCAACGCTTCCCGTGGCCGAGTGGCGGACCTGCAGCGTTGGCCGGACGGGTTACAGGCGGCCGTAGAGATCAAGGAGGGGCTCGAGCCCACCGAGACCGGTGAAATTCTCGACACGATCACGGTGCAGGCGCTGATCAACCGGTATGCCACCGTATGTGGAATGACCGGCACGGCAATGGCGGCGGGGGAGCAGCTGCGTACGTTCTACGGGCTCGGCGTCTCGGTCATCGAGCCGAACGTGCCGACGGTGCGGGTCGACGAGGTCGACCGGGTGTACGACACGGTCGAGCACAAGAATGCCGCAATTGCGCAGCAGGTCAAGGAAATTCACGAGACCGGGCAACCGGTACTCGTCGGAACGCACGATGTCGCGGAGTCGGAGACGCTGGCGGCGATCCTCGCGGAATCCGGTGTGGACGCCGTCGTACTCAACGCCAAGAACGACGCCGAGGAGGCCGCGGTCATCGCTGCCGCCGGAGTGCACGGCGCGGTCACCGTCTCGACGCAGATCGCCGGGCGCGGAACCGATATCAAGCTCGGGGGACCGGAGGGGACCGACCGCGACCGCATCGCCGAGTTGGGTGGGCTGTTCGTCGTCGGCACCGGCCGCCACACCACCGAGCGGCTCGACAATCAATTGCGAGGACGTGCGGGCAGGCAGGGCGACCCGGGCCGTTCGGTGTTCTTCGGCAGTTGGGAGGACGACGTCGTCAAGAACAACATCGGTGACAAGGACGCACCGAAAGGCATCGACGACAGCGGCCTGTTCACCTCTGCCGCGGCAGCCGATCGAGTCGATCATGCCCAGCGCATCGCCGAAGGACAGATGCTCGAAATACACTCGCGTACCTGGCGCTACAACCAACTGACGGCGCAGCATCGGGAGATTCTGGACCGTCGTAGGGCAGCGTTGCTGGACACCGGAGAGGCGTTGGCTCTGCTCGAGGAGCAGTCGCCGACGCGATCGAAGGAACTTCGCGAGAACGTGTCGGAGGAGACCCTCGTGGTGGTCGCCCGCCGAATCGTTCTTCACCACCTCGACCGCGCGTGGTCGGACTACCTAGCGCACCTGGCCGACGTGCGCGAGAGCATCCACCTCCGTGCGCTGGGTCGCGAGAATCCACTCGACGAGTACCACCGAATTGCGGTCGAGGCCTTCAAGACTGTCTCCGCCAAGGCCATGGATCTGTCCCACGCGACATTCGAGTCGGCCGAGATCACCTCCGACGGAATCGATCTCGACAATGCCGGTATGCGCCGACCGACGTCGACGTGGACGTACATGGTGCACGACAACCCGTTTGCCTCCCGCGGAAATGCCGGTGCGGCCGGTCTGGGGCCGATCTTCGGTGGCTGACGCGCGCCGGGCACTGCTCGCTCTCGCCTGTGGCGTGAGCGTGTTGGCCTCGGGCTGCACCGATTCGTACGGGGAATTCCCGGCAGACAAGAATTACACCTCCGTCGATGCCGACGGTTCCTACACCCCGGTCTCGGGTACGACGATCCGGCTCGAGTTCGCCGACGACCGCATCTCGGCCGAAGCCGGATGCAACAGGTTGTTCGGCACCGTCGACACTTCGCTGGGGACGCTCACCGTCGATTCCCTGGGTGCCACGCGGATGGGGTGCCCGGCCGAGCTCATGGAGCAGGATCGGTGGCTGTCGGAGTTTCTGTCCTCGAAGCCGAAATGGTCCAGAGAAGACGACACGATGACTCTGGACAACGGACGCGACCGAATCGTGTTCACCGAATCCTGACGGAGCGTGGTTCGGACGCGGCGTGGCGCACGCCGTCCAGAAAGAGCCGGAGACCGAAGTCGAATTTGCTGGTGGGATCGGGGCGCTCGAACATCGGGGACGCGTCGGCGGTCAGCGCCCCGGCCGAGTCCATCTGGAGCCGAGCCTGTTCGTCCACGGTATGGCCGAGCACGTAGTACAGCAACGTATCGGCGGTCAGTTCGGCGTCGACTCTGGGCAACCCGGCACGAATGCAGACCGCGGCGATGCGTTCACGGATGCGGTTGGTGGTGAGCCGCGAGGCGTAGGTCGAGGCGACCAGTTCGGCTCCGTCGCGCCGGGAGAGCAGCGCGTCGCGAAGTCGATGTGCGATCTGCGAGATCTGCGCGTCCCACAGTTCTTCCGTCGACGGTGCGTCGGCACCGGACAGTATGTGATCTGCGATCGCTCCCAGCAGCGTCTGCTTGTTGGGGAAGTGCCAGTACAGC
This sequence comes from Rhodococcus sp. KRD175, assembly GCF_017168275.1. Classification (NCBI taxonomy): domain Bacteria; kingdom Bacillati; phylum Actinomycetota; class Actinomycetes; order Mycobacteriales; family Nocardiaceae; genus Rhodococcus; species Rhodococcus sp. KRD175. The sequence continues at coordinate 96,453 of NZ_JABFAQ010000007.1, read as the reverse complement.
GCTCCGGGTTGGACGTGCAGTGAGGTCGCCAGGCGGCGCATGGTCAGATCCGCGAGGCCGTACTCGTCGAGAATGGCTATTGCACCGTCCAGGACGTCCTGCCTGCGTAGCTGCACTTCCTACCCCTGCCGTTCGACGCGGTGTTTCGCTTTGACAGTAGCCGAGTGCGGTGCCTAACGTGAACGCCGTTCAACTTGAACGGTGTTCAATTCCGAGACCGTTCGACGACGAGGGGACCGGTATGGACATATTGCGTACGGCGCGCCTGCAGGTGCTCGACAACGGCATTGCGCTCGATCGATCCCAGGTGCTCGAGGTACTCGAGCTCGGAGAGGATCGTCTCGAAGAGACGATGCAACTGGCGCACGAGGTTCGGATGCGATGGTGCGGACCGGAAGTGGAGGTCGAGGGGATCGTCAGCCTCAAGACCGGAGGCTGCCCCGAGGACTGCCACTTCTGCTCGCAGTCGGGCCTGTTCGCCTCTCCGGTGCGGGCGGCCTGGCTCGATATTCCGTCGTTGGTCGAGGCGGCGAAACAGACCGCGAAGACCGGAGCCACGGAGTTCTGCATCGTGGCCGCAGTGCGGGGTCCGGACGCTCGACTGCTCGCGCAGGTCGCCGCAGGAATCGAGGCCATTCGCGGCGAGGTCGACATCGACATCGCTTGTTCGCTGGGCATGCTCGACCAGGATCAGGTCGACCAACTCGCCGCAATGGGTGTGCACCGCTACAACCACAACCTCGAGACCTCGCGGTCCTACTTTCCGAACGTGGTCACCACCCATACCTGGGAGGAACGCTGGAACACACTGCGGATGGTCCGCGAGGCCGGCATGGAGGTCTGTTGCGGAGGCATCCTCGGTATGGGCGAGACGCTGGAGCAGCGAGCTGAGTTCGCAGCCGATCTCGGCGCTCTCGAACCCGACGAGGTTCCCCTGAATTTCTTGAACCCACGTCCCGGAACGCCGTTCGGAGATCTGGACGTGCTGCCTGCATCGGATGCGTTGCGAGCCGTTGCCGCCTTCCGGCTGGCCCTGCCGCGGACGATTCTTCGATTCGCGGGCGGCCGCGAGATCACTCTCGGTGATCTCGGAGCTCAGCAGGGAATTCTGGGCGGCATCAACGCGATCATCGTCGGAAACTACTTGACGACGCTCGGTCGTCCCGCCGAGGAGGATCTCGATCTTCTCGGGGAACTGCAGATGCCGATCAAAGCGTTGAACTCGACGATCTGATGCGCGTATTAAGGTGGGTCGAATGACGAGCGAGAGCCGGTACGACCCGCACACCGGTCGGCCTGTCGAGGTCGGTACGGATGCGGGGGCACCGTCGTTCTCGGTTGCCGTCGGTCTCGGGCTGGAGCCGCCGAGGTACTGCGACCGGTGCGGTCGCAGGATGGTGGTGCAGATCGTGCCCGACGGATGGACGTCGGTGTGCTCGCGGCACGGCCTGATCGATTCCGCCGCGACGGGTAGGCGTTAGGTGACGACCTCGTCTGCCGTCGAGACTCCGGAGCGGCGTCGAACGCTTCGCTTTGTGGCTCTGGTCGGCGGTGTGACGATCGCGCTGTCCGCCGTCGGCGGTCTGCTGTGGGGATTCCTGGCACCGAGCCAGCAGTTGCTCGTCGTCGCGCAGGACAGAGGAGCAACACTGACCGGGGAGAGTCTGCATCGATTCGACGCTCTCGCCCTGTTCGTCCTCGTCTCGTTCGCTCTCGGCATTCTCGTGCCGATCGGGTGGTGGCTGTGGATTTCCCAGCGGGGTCCACGGCTGTTCGTGGCCGTGTTCGTCGGGTCGTTCGTCGGCTCGATCGCAGCAGTGCTGGTGGGCAACGGCGTTGCGGCGCTGCGATTCCCGAGGGCGGACGAGCCGGCCGTCGGATCGATCGTCCGGGTTGCACCGAGTATCGACACGCCAACGGCACTGATCGTGCAGGCGCTGACGGCGTCGTTGGTGATACTGCTGCTCGCGGCGATGAATCCCAACGACGATCTGCAGCACCCCGATTCCGATCCCGAGCTCGACGAGATCGAATTCGACGTCGCTCCGCCGCCGCCGTCGTTCGACTCGCGGGTGCCCGACTGACGGCGGATCTCGTTCATGCCTGTGGTGGCCGCAATGCCGCGAACTCGTCGGTGACGCGAATGCTGTTGTCGGCGAACCGGAACAATGCTGGAGGCCGTCCACCCGCTCGACCCGACGGTGCACGCCGTCCGGTGGGTTCGATGACGCCGCGGCGGCTCAGTACCCGTTGCAGATTGGTGGCGTCGACCTGATAGCCGAGGGCTGCGCCGTAGATTTCGCGAAGCGTCGAAATCGCGAATTCTGCAGGAGCGAGGGCGAATCCGATGTTGGTGTACGACAGTTTGGCGACCAGTCGATGCCGTGCGTGCTCGACGACCGTTCCGTGATCGAACGACATGGCGGGCAGCTCCGACACCGGGTACCAGGTCGTATCCGCGGGCAGGGTCGGCTCGGCCGCGATCGGTACGAGGCCCAGGAACGTCGACGCGATTCGGCGATCTCCCGGCACTCTGTCGGGCTCGCTGAAGATGGACAGCTGCTCGAGGTGTGCCACCTTGCGTACGTCGACCTTCTCGGCGAGCTGCCTCCGCGCGGACGTGGCCAGGTTCTCGTCGTAGCGCAGGGTGCCCCCGGGGAGTGACCAGGTGCCCGCCTCGGGGTCGAGCGCACGCTGCCACAGCAGGACCGCCAGTTCAGGGGTGTCGGGGTCGGAAAAGACCCGAACTTGGAACACCGCAATGAGTACTTCGTGGACGGTGCTACGATGAATCATGTTTTCGATCATAAGTCGAAAACTTCCTCGGAGGAAATTCGGTCACCGACGACCGGATGATCGGTGAAGGAGAACCGTCATGACCAGCAGCGCTACCCAGGTGAACTTCCTGGACTCGGCTTTCGCCGGAGTCCGCGACATCGTCGATGGAGCCGGTGGTTACGGGGGAGTCGACGCGTCGGCGGAATGGGCCGCGGAAGTGCGACGGCTCGCCGATCTGCGAGGTGCGACCCTGCTGGCGCACAACTATCAGCTGCCTGCGATTCAGGACGTTGCCGATCACGTCGGTGATTCGCTCGCGCTCTCGCGCATGGCCGCCGAGGTATCCGAGGACACCATCGTGTTCTGCGGCGTGCACTTCATGGCCGAGACCGCCAAGATCCTCAGCCCGCAGAAGACGATCCTGATCCCGGACCAGCGTGCGGGTTGCTCGCTCGCCGACTCGATCACTGCCGAGCAGTTGCGCGAGTGGAAGGCAGACTTCCCGGATGCCGTCGTCGTCTCTTACGTCAACACCACCGCTGAGATCAAGGCGCTCACCGACATCTGCTGCACCTCGTCCAACGCGGTCGAGGTCGTGCAATCGATCGATCCGAGCCGCGACATCCTCTTCCTGCCCGACCAGTTCCTCGGGGCTCATGTCAAGCGCGTGACCGGGCGAGAGAATCTGCACATCTGGGCCGGTGAATGCCACGTCCACGCAGGCATCAACGGCGACGAGCTCGCCGAGAAGTCTCGGACCCACCCCGATGCGGAGCTGTACGTGCATCCCGAATGCGGTTGCGCCACCTCGGCTCTCTACCTCGCCGGCGAAGGATTCGTGCCCGCCGACAAGGTCAAGATCCTTTCCACCGGCGGCATGCTCGACGCGGCCCGCGCCACCGAATCCAAGCAGGTTCTGGTCGCCACCGAGATCGGGATGCTGCATCAACTCCGCAGGGCTGCACCCGATGTCGACTTCTTGGCCGTCAACGACCGCGCGTCGTGCGGATACATGAAGATGATCACGCCCGCCGCGCTGTTGCGCTGCCTCGTCGAAGGGCGCGACGAGGTCCACGTCGACCTCGAAACGGCGAACATCGCCAGCAAGTCGGTGCAACGCATGATCGAGATCGGCACACCCGGCGGCGGCGAGTGAACCCGTCGGTCGCCTGGGAAACCGCGGCCGACCTCGTCGTCGTCGGCGGCGGAATCGCCGGACTGACCGCGGCTCGCACGGCCGCCGCTCGCGGTCTGCGCGTGCTGACGGTCAGCAAGGGCAGTTCGGTCGACACCGCGACCAAGTATGCGCAGGGCGGAATCGCAGTCGTCGGCACCGATCTCGGCGACTCGATCGATGCGCACGTGTCGGATACCTGCGCAGCAGGCGCGGGCCTGTGCGACGAGGATGCGGTGCGTTCCATCGTGTCCGGCGGCCGTGCGGCGATCGCGTCGCTCGAAGTCGCCGGCGCACATTTCGATCGTGCGCCCGACGGTTCGGTTTCCCGCACCCGAGAGGGTGGCCACAGTGTGCGCCGAATCATCCATTCCGGCGGCGATGCCACCGGAGCGGAGGTACAACGCGCACTGGACTCCGCAGTGCCTTCGGTGGAATTCGACACCACCGCGCTCCGTGTACTGACCACCGACGGCGAGGTGGCCGGACTCCTCGTGCGCGGGCCTCGCGGTGTCGGCGTCGTTCGCACTCCGACGGTGTTGCTCGCGACAGGCGGCCTGGGACAACTGTTCTCGTGCAGTACCAACCCGGCCGGTGCCACGGCCGACGGCATTGCGCTGGCTCTGGATGCGGGCGCACGTGTCGCGGATCTGGAGTTCGTTCAGTTCCACCCGACCGTGCTGTTCGCCGCAGGGTCGACGGGCCGTCGCCCGTTGATCAGCGAAGCGGTGCGTGGAGAGGGTGCACGCTTGGTCGATGCCACCGGCCGCGCATTCATGGACGGTGTTCACCCCATGGGCGACCTCGCACCACGCGACGTGGTCTCGCGTGCCATCGCCGAGTTGCTGTACCGCAGCGGCGACGACCACGTGTTGCTGGACGCCCGTCGCGTGGAGCACGTGCGTGAGCGTTTCCCGACCGTGACGGCATCGTGCCTGGACGCCGGCATCGATCCCGCAACGGATCTCATCCCCGTTGCACCCGCCGCGCACTACTCGTGCGGGGGAGTCGTGACCGACACGTTCGGACGGACGTCCGTCTCGGGATTGCTCGCTGCGGGTGAGGTGGCGCGCACCGGGCTGCACGGTGCCAACCGGCTGGCGTCGAACAGTCTGCTCGAGGGTCTGGTGGTCGGCGAACGCGCTGCGCTCGTCGCCGCGGAGCGGGTCGGAACCACGGTCGCGGTGTCCGATACCGCACTGCCTGTCTACCGGCGGATCGATCGCGCGGTACTGCAGCGAACCATGACCACGCACGTCGGTGTCGTCCGCGATGCGTCCGGTCTTGCGGACGCACAGAACGTGCTGGCACACGGCGTGGTGTCGGAACCGCCGGTCGACGGCGTAGCGGTCGAGGATGCCGCCCTGACGGCAGCGGCAGACGTGATCGTGCTGGCTGCGGCGCACCGCCGAGAGAGCCGAGGGTGTCACACCCGACGGGATTTCCCGGACAGCATGCCCGAGTACCGACGGAGCCCGTATGTCGAACGCGACGAGAACGGACGACTGACGATCGTGAACGATGATGTGATGACGGGAGCAAGCTGACATGACCGGTACTGCCGACGAAGTGAACCCGGGAGTCGACCGCGACGAGGTTCTCGCACTCATCCGCACCGCGCTCGACGAGGATCTCCGGTACGGGCCGGATATCACCACCATGGCAACGGTTCCCGAGGACGCCGTGGCCACGGCGTCGGTGGTGTCTCGACAGTTCGGCACCCTCGCGGGCCTCGATGTCGGACTGCTGGTTCTCGACGAGGTGATCGGTTCGGGCGCGTACTCGATCCGCCACAGGACCGCCGACGGATCGAATGTCGAACCCGGACAGGCTGTTCTGACGGTCGAAGCTCCCACCCGTGGATTGCTCACCGCCGAGCGCACCATGCTCAATATCGTCTGTCACCTGTCGGGTATCGCAACCGCCACGGCCGGCTGGGTCGCCGAGGTCGCAGAGACCGAGTGTCGCATTCGAGACAGTCGAAAGACGTTGCCCGGACTGCGATCGCTACAGAAGTACGCGGTACGGGCGGGCGGCGGGGTCAACCATCGGATGGGTCTCGGTGACGCCGCGCTGATCAAGGACAACCACGTCGCGGCGGCCGGCTCCGTCGTCGCTGCCCTGCGAGCCGTGCGGGCCGCTGCGCCGAACATCGCCTGCGAGGTAGAGGTCGACAGTCTCGAACAACTCGACGAGGTGCTCGCCGAGAACGTCGAACTCGTTCTGCTGGACAACTTCGCGCTGTGGCAGACGCAGATGGCGGTGCAGCGCCGCGACAAGTTCGCGCCGGACACCAAGTTGGAATCCTCGGGTGGACTGACCGTCGACGTGGCTCGGGATTACGCGCGTACGGGGGTCGACTTCCTGGCGGTGGGCGGTCTGACACACTCGGTAACAGTGCTCGACCTCGGCCTGGACATGTAGCCGAGCCTCACGATTCGAGGAAGACGTTCGAAGATGGAATTGCAGAGTGCCCGTCTGGACAGCTGGATCTGGGCGGTGCGACTGTTCAAGACGCGGTCTGCCGCCGCCGCAGCCTGTCGCGGTGGGCATGTCCGCGTCAACGGCACCCCCGCAAAGCCCGGCCAACGCGTCGGGCCGGACGACGAGATCCGGCTGCGCGTGGAGGGCGTGGAGAAGATCGTCGTCGTCGTACGTGCCATCACCAAACGCGTCGGCGCGTCGGTGGTAGCCGAGTGCATGATCGATCGCAGTCCGCCGCCGCCACCGAAAGAGGTTCTGGCGTCGGTTCCCCGACGTGACCGCGGAACGGGCCGTCCGACCAAGCGTGATCGACGTGACATCGATCGGCTGCGGCTGCGCCCCTCGTAGTCGTGAGCGTTTTGCGTACCTCCGGGGGCGCACAACGCGCTCGAGGGCGAAGCCCGGCTAGCGTCTCTTTCCGCTGCGACGTGCGTTCGTTTTCGTCTTGACGACCGGTCGAGCCGGTTTGGAGGGCTGCGCCTTCTTCTTGACGGGCGCGTCGTCCGACGATCCGCGTGAACTTCGCGTCGACCGGCCCCGCACGATGCCGATGAATTCTTCGATGCGGTCGTCTTCCCGCTCCGCCACCCAGGCCAGTGCGATCTGCGACTGCTCGACGTCGGTGACCGGGCGGTACACGAGATCTTTGCGAGCGTTGAATCGCGCAACCGAGTGCGGGACGATCGCCACGCCCAGCCCGGCAGCCACGTATTCGAAAGTCTCCGCTGTGCTGGTCATCGGTGGCAGTGCGGGACGATCGCCGGTGCTCAGTTCTGTTGCAACAGCGGCCCATTCGGGCACCGAGGTCGGATCGGCGAGCAGGTGTTCGTCGGCGAGGTCCAGCGCGGTGACCGAGTCGAATGCTGCGACCGCATGGTCTTTGGGCACCACCACGACCTGAACTTCCTGATACAGCCCGATGGCGTTCAGACCCTCACGGTCGATCGGCGGCCTGACGAAGCTGACGTCGACCGTTCTGTCACGCAGATGAGACACCTGCGTGTCCGGAGTCGTCGCCACGACGGACAACGCGACATCGGGAAACCGATCGGCCCAGATTCGCGTCCACTTGGTCAGTGTCACGCCCTCGGCGTATCCGATGGTGAAACTGCGCGGCTCGCCGGCAGCAACCTGTGCAACCTCCGAACGCCGATCGTCCTCGGCGATCTCGACCAACGCGCGTTCGAGCAGATCGCGTCCGTCGGCGGTGAGTTCGGTGGGGGAGGCACCCGGCACGAACAGGTCGACGCCGAGCAACTCTTCGAGTTCCACCACGGTCTTGCTGAGGCGGATTCGGGAGATTCCGAGCGACTGAGCAGCGCGGGCGAAATGCAGTTGTTGCGCCACTGCCGCATACCAGCGCAGTGTCTGCACATCGATGTTCACGGAGTCGAGCCTATGGGACGGTGCACGAAGCGCGGGACGGTGGCGTCGGGACCGCCGATTGCCGGATAAGCTGGTCCGGTGAGCCCGGAGAACAAACAGCAGACCATGAAGCCATTGACCGCGGCGAACAAGCTCGGCATCTATCTACCCGCAGCGCCAAAAGAGTTCCAGAACTCGATGATCAGCAGATCCGACCTGGACGCCCTGCGCAGCGATCCGCCGCAGTGGCTGACCGACTTGCAGACCGACGGACCCTTCCCCCGCGACGTGATCGCGAAGAAGCTCGACGTGTCCATCGCCGGATTGGCACGCGGCGGAGTCACCGAAGCGTTGACCAGTGTGGAGATCGAGGAATTGATCGCCAGCCCACCGCAGTGGCTGGTACGCGAGCGTCGGACTCAGATCCAGGTTCGCAAGGATGCCGAGCGCATCAAGGAGAAGCAGGAAGCGCGTCGCACTGCGGGCAATCGGCCCACGAAACTACGCAACCTCTAGGGCGCGACGACTCCGTCGAGGTATCGCCACCGGCCGTCGACCCGAACGAAACGGCTGATCTCCGACATCGTGCCGGCACCGTCGGGATGCCTGTACCGTGCCTCGAACTGCACGGTGCCGGTCTCGTCGAAAATCCCGCCTGCGTCGGCGGCAAGGATGTCGAGTCGATACCACCGTTGGTCGGGGTTCAACTCCAGGTCGGCCGGTGCGGTGTCGGGATGCCAGGACGTCCGCAGGTAGGCGACGTCGCCGACGGCGAACGCGGTGAAGCGCGAGCGCATCAGCTTCTCGGCCGTCGGCGCTTCGACGGAGCCCGTCAGGTACGGCTCGCAACAGGCATCGAACGTGTCCCCACTCGAACACGGACACCGTGTACTCACTCGTCGACCTCCACTTCGACTGTGTAGGTACCGAGTTCGTGCTCGTCCCGCTTGCCCACGTCCTGAATCCAGGTGTTGGCTTCGAGCAGAGTGTCGAACAGCCCCAACGGAATCGGATCTCCGCCGAGCGCATTCTTCATGATCACGCGGTATTTCCTCATGGGGTCACCCTTCGTACCGTGGCCAGAAATGTTGCGGCGGCGAAGAACAGGCCGGCGAACGTGCGGTTCATGGTCTTCTGCTGACGGTGCGACCGCATCATGCGGAGGACTCGCGATGCCAGAGAGGTGTAACCGGTCATCACCAGCATGTCGACGACGACCATGGTCGCGGCGATGGCGAGGTACTGGGTGATCAGCGGCCGCGTCGGGTCGAGAAACTGGGGCAGTACAGCGACCATGAACACGACGGCTTTCGGGTTGCTCGCGTTGACGAGAAATCCTCGCGCGAGCATCGTCGTGCCTCGATCCGCCACCGCGGGGGCGTCCGCGACTTCGGACGGAGCCGACCGCCACTGGCGAATGCCGAGGTAGACCAGATAGGCGACACCGAACCACTTGATCGCGGTGAAGGCCAGGGCCGAATTGGCAAGGACAGCACCGAGTCCGACTGCGACGATGCCGATCTGGACCAGCAGGCCGATCTGCAGCCCGAAGATGTTCCAGTAGCCGCGGCGCAGGCCGTAGCGCAGACCTGTGGACATCGACATCGACGCGATGGCTCCGGCTCCGGGAGACAGACTGATGACGATGCTCGCGCCGAGGAAGGCGAGCCACACTGACCAGGACATGTGTTCATTGAACTACGCCCGTCAATTCGCATTCTGCGCGGTGGCCGGGTGTCGATACGGTCATTGTGGGGTAGACGCTGCAGATGGCAGACATCAGAACCATCGACAGCGGTCCCCAGCAGGTCACGAGACAGACCGAGGTTCGGGCACCGGCAGCCGAACTGTTCGACATCGTGGCCGATCCCACCCGGCACGGCGAGCTGGACGGATCCGGCACAGTCAAGGACACCGTCCGTGGACCCGAGAGGCTGAGCAGCGGCGCGAAATTCTCCGTCGGCATGAAGCAGTACGGCGTGCCGTACAAGATCACCAGCACCGTGACCGAGTTCGTGGATGCGGATCGACACAAGATCATCGAGTGGCAGCACCCGATGGGCCACAGCTGGCGCTGGGAATTCGAGGAGAAGCAGCCGGGCCTGACCACTGTCACCGAGAGCTTCGTCTACGGCACCGCCAAGGTTCCGAAAATGCTCGAGTTGTTCAAGATGCCGCAGAAGAATGCGCAGGGCATCACGAGCACACTGCACAATCTGGCTGCTCGTTACGCCTGACCTCTCGGACAGCCCGTGGCGGTACGGGCCCTGCTCTACAGTGACCCGCATGCCGATCGAACCCGATACCAAGAACTGGACGTGGGTCCTCGACGGTGCCTGCCCCGACTGCGGGTTCGACTCGAGCTCCGTCGAATACGACGCCGTGCCCGAGTTGATTCGCGGCGACGTGGATCGATGGATCGCAGTGCTCCATCGTGAGGACGCGTCAGTGCGGCCCGACGATTCGACGTGGTCGGCGCTCGAATACGGCGCACATGTTCGGGATGCACACCGCATATTCCGCACTCGGTTGGCGCTGGTGCTGACCGAGGACGATCCCGAGTTCGACAACTGGGATCAGGATGCCACGGCCGTGGCCGAGAACTACAACGCGCAGAGTCCGGCGACGGTGGCGTCGGAACTCGGGGAAGCGGCACATGCATTGGCCGACGCCTTCTCGGCTGTGCCGCCGGAAGACCGTGATCGCAGAGGGCGACGCAGCGACGGTTCCCACTTCACCGTCGAAACTCTGGCGGCCTACTACATTCACGATCCCATCCACCATCTGTGGGACGTGCGGGGCTGAGCCGAATTCGGTGGAACTATCCTGGTGGTTCGGACAACACTGATTCGACCGAACCCCGGCACCGAACCGACTCCACGAAGGGGCCCACTATGCCTGCCCGCATCGAGCTCGCCCGCGTCGATCTACGCGGACGAACTCCATCCACTGCCGAACTACGCGGCGCTCTTCCCCGAGGCGGAGTGGATGTCGATTCGGTGCTGCATCAGGTTCGGCCCGTCGTCGACGCCGTCAAGGACCGTGGGGCCGACGCGGCCCTCGAGTTCAGCGAGAAGTTCGACGGAGTCCGTCCGGACCGCGTTCGGGTTCCGCAGCAGGAATTGGTTCGAGCTCTCGACGAGCTGGACCCGGCCGTCCGGGCCGCCCTCGAGGTCGCGATCGAGCGAACCCGCCTGGTGCACTCGGATCAACGCCGCACCGACCACACCACCCAGGTCGTGCCCGGCGGCACGGTGACCGAGCGCTGGATTCCGGTCGATCGCGTGGGTCTCTACGTGCCCGGTGGCAACGCTGTGTACCCGTCGTCGGTCGTGATGAACGTGGTGCCTGCGCAGATCGCTGGCGTCGGTTCGCTGGTGGTGGCGTCGCCGCCGCAGAAGAACTTCGGTGGATTACCCCACCCGACGATCCTGGCGGCCGCGCAGCTCCTCGGAGTCGACGAGGTCTGGGCCGTCGGCGGCGGTCAGGGCATCGCTCTGCTCACGTACGGCGGTGTCGACACCGACGGCGAAGAACTGGCGCCGGTCGATCTGATCACCGGCCCGGGCAACATATACGTCACGGCGGCCAAGCGACTGTGTCGTTCGCTCATCGGAATCGACTCCGAGGCAGGCCCTACCGAGATCGCGATTCTCGCCGACGCCACCGCGGATCCGCTGCACGTCGCAGCAGACCTGATCAGTCAAGCCGAGCACGACGTGATGGCCGCCAGTGTGCTGGTGACCGACAGCCTCGAACTCGCCGATGCCGTCGACGAGGCTGTCAATGCGCAGATGGCGTCCACCCGGCACGCGGAACGCGTCACCACGGCGCTGAGCGGTAGCCAGTCCGGAATCGTTCTGGTCGACGACGTCACACAGGGCCTGGCCGTGGTCAACGCCTATGCGGCCGAACACCTGGAGATTCAGACGAAGGACGCGTCCGACGTCGCCGCTCGCGTGCGCAGCGCCGGTGCTGTATTCGTGGGGGCGTGGTCTCCAGTGAGCCTCGGTGACTACTGCGCCGGCTCCAATCACGTACTGCCGACGGCCGGGTGCGCTCGGCATTCGTCCGGCCTGAGTGTGCAGACGTTCCTGCGTGGGATCCACGTGGTGGACTACAGCGAGGCCGCACTGAAAGATGTTGCTGCGCACGTCATTGCGCTGGCCAACGCCGAAGATCTCCCGGCTCACGGTGAGGCCGTTCGGCTGCGTTTCGAGGGGTTGCGTACCGGTGGTACATCATGAGTGATGCTCTGGGGCAATCAATTTCGCTCGACGATCTGCCGTTGCGCGAGGCGCTGATCGGCAAGTCGCCGTACGGCGCGCCGCAGCTCACCGTGCCGGTTCAGTTGAACACCAACGAGAATCCACACCCGCCGACGCAGGCACTGATCGACGACGTTGCCGAATCGGTGCGCATCGCCGCGGCGCAGCTGCACCGGTATCCGGATCGCGACGCAGACGACTTGCGAGCCGACCTGGCGCGTTATCTCACCGGGCAAACCGGCTTTGCGGTCGACACTGCCAACGTGTGGGCGGCCAACGGCTCCAACGAGATTCTGCAGCAACTCCTCCAGGCCTTCGGTGGGCCGGACCGTACCGCGCTGGGTTTCGTGCCGTCGTACTCGATGCACCCGATCATTTCGTCGGGGACTCAGACCGAGTGGATTCCGGCGCAGCGTCGGGCGGATTTCTCTCTCGACGTCGACTACGCAGTGCAGGCGATCGAGGAGCGTAAGCCGGACGTCGTGTTCGTGACCAGCCCCAACAATCCGACCGGGCACAGCATCGACGAGGCAGATCTACGTCGAATCCTCGACGCCGCACCGGGAATCGTCGTGGTTGACGAGGCGTACGCCGAATTCTCCTCGGCGGCAAGCGCAATCGGATTGATCGAGAGCTACCCCAGCAAGATCGTCGTCAGTCGGACCATGAGCAAGGCATTCGCGTTCGCCGGCGGACGGCTGGGATACCTCGTTGCGGCCCCGGCCGTGATCGACGCAATGCTGTTGGTGCGCTTGCCCTATCACCTCTCGGTGGTCACACAAGCCGCCGCTCGGGCCGCGTTGCGGCATGCCGACGACACCCTCGCGAGCGTGGCCGAACTGTCGGCCGAACGCGATCGTGTTGCCGAAACACTCGCCGACCAGGGATACGACGTGATCCCGTCCGACGCCAACTTCCTGCTCTTCGGCCGATTCGCCGATGCCGTCCGGACGTGGCAGCGATATCTCGACGACGGCGTCCTCATTCGCGACGTCGGTATTCCCGGGTATCTGCGTGTCACCATCGGACTCGCCCACGAGAACGACCGATTCCTCACCGTCAGCTCGGAACTCGCATCGACCGAAAGAGCAGAGGCACTGCAGTGACCACACCCGCTCCCCGTATCGCCAAGATCGAGCGCACCACCAAGGAATCCGACATCTCCGTCGAGCTGAACCTCGACGGCACCGGCATCGTCGACATCTCCACCGGCGTGCCGTTCTACGACCACATGCTCACTGCCCTCGGCACCCATGCCCGCTTCGATCTCACTGTGCGGGCCAAGGGCGACATCGAGATCGAGGCGCATCACACGGTCGAGGACACTGCGATCGTGCTCGGGCAAGCGTTGGGCCAAGCCCTCGGCGACAAGTCCGGCATCACCCGCTTCGGCGACTCGTTCATTCCGATGGACGAGACACTCGTGCATGCGGCGGTCGACGTGTCCGGCCGTCCCTACTGCGTGCACACCGGCGAGCCGGACTACATGGTGCACTCGGTGATCGGCGGCTACCCGGGTGTTCCTTACTCCACCGTGATCAACAAGCATGTGTTCGAGACCTTGGCGTCCAACGCTCGGATCGCGTTGCATGTCCGCGTCATCTACGGCCGCGACCAGCACCACATCACCGAGGCGGAGTTCAAGGCCGTCGCTCGGGCGCTGCGTCAGGCCACCGAATACGACCCTCGGGTCACCGGAATTCTCTCCACCAAGGGCAGTCTGTGATCGGTCGAGCGGTGCTCGTGCGTTGAGTGGTCTGAGTTCGATTCGTGGCCTCCCGGCCGCGATGGCCATGGGTGCGGCCGCGTTCGGCGGCTGGGGCCTGTTGCTCCCGGTGGTTCCGCTGGCGGTGTCGCAATCGGGTTCGTCCGACGCGGTGGCGGCAGCCAGCACCGCGATCTTCATGGCCACCACGGTCATCACCCAACTGTTCGTTCCCTCGATGCTGGTTCGCGTCGGCCATCGGCCCGTACTTGCGGCCGGTTGCCTGCTTCTGGGTGTTCCGGCGTTGCTGTTCATCGTGTCGGTGCAGGCCGTACCGGCACTGGCCGTATCGGCGCTGCGGGGCACGGGTTTCGGAATGTTGACGGTCGCCGGGGCCGCCATCGTCGCCGAGTTGGCACCGACCCACTTGCTCGGCCGCGCGACGGGAGCACAGGGGATCGCGGTTGCGTTGTCGCAGATGGTGACGTTGCCGCTGGGCCTGGTGATCTTCGCGGCCAGCCCGACGGCGGTGTTCGTACTGGGGGCTCTGGTTCCCGCTGCGGGCTTGATCGGGGTGGCTCTGTTACCGCCGACCCGCCCCGCACCGCAACCGGCTCGGGTCGACCGGGTCCGCCTCGACGCTCGGCGGTTCCTGGTGCCGTGCCTCGTCGTTGCGTCGGTGTCGGCGTCGTACGGCGGCATCACCAGTCTGCTGCCGATCGCCGAATCCGAGCGAGCCGCGATGATCGGCGTGGCCCTCGCCGTGGTCAGTGCCGCGATGCTGGTCGGTCGATATGCCGCCGGCTCGGTTGCCGATCGCATCGGAATCGGCCGGTCGGTGGTGCCTGCGCTCATCTCCGCGGCCCTGGGCGTCGGTTTGTTCGCCGTTGCCGCCGCAGGTGACATGCCTGCCGCACTGTTCTTCGTCGCCGCGGTGTTGTTCGGAATCGGTTACGGCGCATGCCAGAACGACAGTCTGGTGATGGCCTTCGACGCGGCGGGGCCCGCGCGGTACAGCAGCGCCAGTGCCGTGTGGAACATCAGCTTCGATGCCGGTACCGGCGCAGGGGCGCTCGCCCTCGGTGTGATCGCGACGAGTGTGGGCTACACCGCCGGGTTCACTGCAGGTGCAGCCACCGTTGCCGTTGTCGCGGCGGTGGCACTGATCGCGCGTCCACGTCCCCGATAGACTCGTTCCATGACTTCTGTGGTGTTGCTCGACTACGGCTCGGGCAATCTGCATTCGGCGAAAAGGGCGTTGGCCCGCGTCGGTGCCGACGTGACGGTGACCTCCGACTTCGACGAAGCCCTGAATGCAGAAGCGCTGGTGGTTCCCGGGGTCGGTGCATTCGCCGCCTGTATGGAGGGTCTGACGGCCGTTCGAGGTGAGCGCATCATCGGGCGTCGTCTCGCGGGTGGCCGCCCGGTACTGGGAATTTGCGTCGGCATGCAGATCCTCTTCGATCGCGGTGTCGAGTTCGGCGTCGAGGCGGACGGGTGCGGCGAATGGCCGGGCACTGTCGAACGCCTGCAGGCCGAAGTGCTCCCGCACATGGGTTGGAACACCGTCGAGTCTCCGGAGAACAGCGTGCTGTTCGACGGCATCGACCGCGAGACACGGTTCTATTTCGTCCATTCCTACGCCGCGCAGCAGTGGGAGCTCGAACCGAGCGAGACCATCGCCGCGCCGTTGCTCACGTGGGCCGATCACGGTGGCCGCTTCCTCGCTGCCGTGGAGAACGGCGCGCTCTCGGCCACGCAGTTCCACCCCGAGAAGTCCGGCGACGCCGGTGCCGCGTTGCTCGAGAACTGGGTTCGATCGGTGTGAGCGAACGCGAGTTCTCGCTCGGCCGGTTGGCGTTTCGAGCGCTCGGGGCGGCAGTTGCGGTACTCGCCCTCGCGACCGTGTCGATTGCTATGTGGCAGCCCACCGCCGGCGTTGCTCTGCTCATCGCGTTGGCCGGAGTTGTCGGGGCGATCACGGCCATGGGGGTCGTGTCCACGCGCATGACGCGCAAGGAACTCGGTCCCGACAGCTGACGGTTCGTCCCGGCGGCCTGCGGATCCGGGCAGTGCTGACCCGTTTTGAATTCGACGCGAGTCGGCCCGTAGCATAACCGCACGTGAGCCTGGTCTTATTGCCTGCTGTCGATGTCGCAGGCGGCGAAGCTGTCCGTCTCGTTCAAGGGGAAGCCGGTAGCGAAACGAAGTACGGTTCGCCCCGTGATGCCGCCCTGGCGTGGCAGAACGACGGTGCCGAGTGGGTCCATCTGGTGGATCTCGATGCCGCGTTCGGGCGGGGGTCCAACCGTGAACTGTTGGCCTCGGTGGTCGGTGAGCTCGATGTGAAGGTCGAGCTCTCGGGCGGGATTCGCGACGACGATTCCCTGCGCGCCGCCCTCGCAACCGGATGCGCACGCGTCAACCTGGGTACGGCGGCTCTGGAAGACCCCGAGTGGTGCGCTCGTGCGATCGGCGAATTCGGCGATCGTGTCGCGGTCGGCCTCGACGTGCTGATGGTGGACGGTGCGCCTCGTCTGCGTGGCCGCGGTTGGGTCAGCGACGGCGGTGGCCTGTGGGAGGTACTCGAGCGGCTCGAACGCGACGGCTGCTCGCGGTACGTCGTCACCGACGTCACCAAGGACGGCACCCTGACCGGCCCGAACCTCGAACTTCTCGCCGACGTGTGCGACAGGACCGACAAGCCGGTCATCGCGTCCGGCGGCGTGTCGACGATCGCCGACCTCGAAGCGATCGCCGGACTGGTCGACCGTGGCGTGGAGGGATCCATCGTAGGAAAAGCCTTGTACGCGGGGCGTTTCACACTGCCCGATGCCCTCACGGCAGTGTCTCGGTAACGACGAATGACCCTTCCCGAGGAACCGAGTCGTCTGCTCGAGATCGCCGGTGGGTTGCTCGACGGCATCCATGATCGGTTCCTCGCGGGCGTCGGCGCACCGAGTGCCGTGCAGAAGGGCCCCGACGACTTCGCCACCGCGGTGGATCTCGAACTCGAGCGTCGTCTGGGCGCGGAACTGTACGACGCCACCGGAATCGCCGTTCACGGTGAAGAGTTCGGCGGTCCCGACCTGAACTCCGGTCTCGTATGGGTACTCGACCCGATCGACGGCACATTCAACTACTCCTCCGGATTGCCCTCTGCCGGAACGTTGTTGGCGTTGCTCGACGACGGGGTGCCGGTCCTCGGGCTCACGTGGCTACCGCTGGTGAATCAGCGATTCTCTGCCGTGGCAGACGGCCCGTTGCTTCTGAACGGGGTACCGCTACCCGCACTGCAACCGAAGTCGTTGCGGGAGTCGATGATCGGGTTCGGTGCGTTCAACGTTGCCAGCCGGGGATCCATCCCCGGCCGCTTCCGGTTTCGCATTCTCGAAGAGTTGTCGATGCACTCCTCGCGGCTGCGCATGCACGGTGCCACCGGAGTCGATCTGGCGTACACCGCCAGCGGCGTACTGGGCGGTGCGGTGGTCTTCGGATACCGCGCCTGGGACAACGCTGCCGGGGCCCTGCTGGTTCGTGCTGCGGGCGGAATCGTCACCGATCTCGATGGCCGACCGTGGACCATCGATTCGAAGTCGGTGCTCGCGGCCGGCCCCGGAGTACACGGCGAACTGCTGAAGGTGATCACCGAACTCGGTGCACCCGGCGACTATCTGGAAGGACCGGTGCGATGAGCGTTGCGGTCAGAGTGATCCCGTGCCTCGACGTCGATGCCGGACGTGTCGTCAAGGGCGTCAACTTCGAAAACCTCCGCGACGCAGGCGATCCCGTCGAGCTCGCGGCAGCGTACGACGCACAGGGAGCCGACGAACTGACGTTCCTCGACGTCACGGCGTCCACATCCGATCGAGGAACCATGCTCGACGTCGTCAGCCGCACCGCCGAGCAGGTGTTCATTCCCCTGACCGTCGGTGGGGGAGTACGCACTGTCGCCGACGTCGACCTACTGCTGCGGGCCGGTGCCGACAAGGTCAGCGTCAACACCGCGGCCATCGCTCGGCCGGAGTTGCTGCGCGAGCTCAGCGAGCGATTCGGGTCCCAGTGCATCGTCCTGTCGGTCGATGCACGCACCGTCCCGCAGGGACAGCCGGACACCCCGTCGGGCTGGGAAGTCACCACCCACGGAGGCAAGCGTGGAACCGGTATCGACGCCGTCGAATGGGCAGTACGCGGTGCCGAACTGGGAGTCGGTGAGATCCTTCTCAATTCGATGGATGCCGACGGCACGAAGGCCGGGTTCGACCTGCCGATGATCGCGGCGGTCCGGTCCGCCGTGCACGTTCCCGTCATCGCCAGCGGAGGAGCAGGGCGCGTCGAACATTTCGCGCCGGCCGTCCACGCCGGAGCCGACGCCGTCCTTGCCGCAAGCGTGTTCCACTTCGGTGACCTCACCATCGGCCAGGTCAAAGAATCGATGCGCGCCGAGCGCATCGTCGTCCGCTAGCGAAGAGGTTTTCGATGACTCTCGACCCGACGCTGTCCGCCCGGCTCAAGCGAAACGAGGCCGGGCTGTTCAGTGCTGTGGTGCAGGAGCGCTCGACCGGCCAGGTACTGATGGTTGCCTGGATGGACGACGAAGCGTTGTCGCGCACGCTCGCGACGCGCAAGGGCACCTACTACTCCAGGTCCAGGCAGCAGTACTGGGTCAAGGGCGAGACCTCGGGGCACACGCAGTACGTGCACGAGGTGCGGCTCGATTGTGACGGGGACACTGTGCTGTTGGTCGTCGACCAGATCGGCGCGGCATGCCACACCGGCACCCACACCTGCTTCGACTCCGACGTGCTGTTGGGGCCCGCGGCTCAGGCGTGACCGGTTCCTGCGGCAATTCCCTTGTCCAGCTGAGTGAGTAGCGTCGTGCTCAGAGTCGACAGTCGACCCACCTCCGCGTCGGACAATCCGTCGAATATCAGAGCCTGCACTGTCTCGACGTGTCCTGGCGCCGATGCCACGACCTTTTCCATGCCGGCGTCGGTCAGCACCGCATAGGAACCGCGGCTCCCCGGAATACTCTCGCGGCGAACCCATCCCGCTTTCTCGAGCTTGGTGACCACGTGCGACAGACGTGACAGTGACGCGTTGGCGTACTCCGCGAGATCGCGCAGTTGAATTCGTCGCTGTGGATTCTCGCTGACGACCGCGAGGACGAAGTAATCGAAGTGGGTCAACTGCGAATCGCGTTGCAGCTGGGCGTCCAATGCTGCGGGCAGTCGGGTGACCAGGGCGACGAGCGCGCGCCACGCCTCTTGCTGGCTCTCGGTGAGCCAGCGGGGATCCACCGCATCATTCGGTGTCGCCGACGTGTCCATCGCGGGTACCTCTCGATCGAGACAGTTGTGTTCTGCACATGATGCCTCGAGCATCCCCGGGCCCGAGGCATCGCGTCGAACAATCGGCCTAGCTGCGGTGCGCGCGCAGGTATTCCAGCGCCTTGTCCGCGTGGGCCTCGAATCGCAGCTCACTGGAGAAACTCTCGAGGACCTTGCGGTCGGTACCGATGACGAACGTCGCGCGCTTGACCGGGGAGAGCTTGGCGAGCAGGCCGCGCTTGACCCCGAATGCGGTCGCGACGGCACCGTCCTCGTCGGAGAGCAACGGATAGTCGAACGATTTGGCGGCGGCGAACTCGGCCTGCTTGGCGACCGCGTCGGCGCTGATGCCGACCCGGGTGGCACCCACCTCGGCGAATTCGCCTGCGAGATCGCGGAAATGGCAGGCTTCGGCGGTGCATCCGGGGGTGAATGCAGCCGGGTAGAAGAACAGCACTATCGGACCGTCGGTCAGCAATTCGGTCAGCGTTCGCAGCTTTCCGGTCTGGTCCGGCAGGGAAAAATCGGGAACGAGCTCGCCTGGTTTCATGGTCGGCAGGTTACCGCGCGCGAGGGTGTCGCCGCCGAACCTGGGAGGATGGGGTCATGCACGGCGAGACGACTCCCCATACGAGCCCCACCGAGACCGCATCCATGGACGCCGCACCCATCGACGCCCAACCCACCGATGCCGCGGACTCGACCACGTCCCGGGAGGTGTTCCGCCAGCTCGCCGCCGAGCATCGAGTGGTGCCGGTGACGCGAAAGGTGCTCGCCGACTCCGAAACTCCGTTGTCGGCGTACCGCAAGCTTGCCGCCGACCGACCCGGAACGTTCTTGCTCGAATCCGCGGAGAACGGGCGGTCGTGGTCGAGATGGTCGTTCATCGGTGCGGGTGCGCCTGCGGCGCTGACGGTGGTCGACGGCGAGGCGGCGTGGCGCGGCAACGTGCCCGCAGGTGTCCCGAGCGGCGGTGACCCCCTCGACGTGTTGGCTCGAACCTTGGAGCTACTCCATTCCGAGCGCGTGCCGGGCCTGCCGCCGTTGACCGGCGGAATGGTCGGATATCTCGGATACGACTCGGTGCGGCGCATCGAGAAGCTGCCCGAACATGCGCAGGACGACCTCGGCATCCCCGAGATGGTCATGTTGCTGGCCACCGATCTGGCGGCCGTGGACCATCACGAAGGATCGATCACCCTGATCGCGAACGCGGTCAACTGGAACGGCACCGACGAGCACGTCGACCGGGCCTACGACGACGCGGTGAGTCGCCTGGACCGGATGTGCGCGGATCTGTCCGAGCCTGCTGCGTCGACGGTGTCGGTCTTCTCCAAGTCCGCGCCCCGTTTCCGCAGGCAGCGGACATCGGAGGGATTCGGTGCCGATGTCGAGCGGCTGGTCGAGGAGATCGAGGCCGGTGAAGCGTTTCAGGTGGTGCTCTCGCAGCGCTTCGAGATGGACACCGAGGCGTCTCCTCTCGACGTCTATCGCATGCTGCGGGCCTCGAATCCCAGCCCGTACATGTATCTGATGCACGTGCCGGGGGAGAACGACGAGACGGCGTTCTCGATCGTCGGATCCAGCCCCGAAGCTCTCGTGACGGTCAAGGACGGTCTGGCGACCACGCACCCGATCGCCGGGACGCGCTGGCGCGGTGCCTCCGAGGAGGACGACGTGCTGCTCGAGAAGGATCTGCTGGCCGACGAGAAGGAGAACGCGGAGCATCTGATGCTCGTAGATCTCGGTCGCAACGATCTCGGCCGAGTGTGTGCTCCCGGGACGGTGCGCGTGGGCGACTACCGCCATATCGAGCGCTACAGCCACGTCATGCACCTGGTGTCGACGGTGACGGGACGTCTCGCCGAGGGAAAGCGGGCTCTGGACGCAGTCAAGGCGTGCTTCCCCGCGGGCACGCTGTCGGGTGCACCCAAGGTGCGGGCGATGGAACTGATCGACGAGCTCGAACCGACGCGGCGTGGCATCTACGGCGGCATCGTCGGCTATCTCGACTTCGCAGGGGACGCCGATACCGCAATCTCGATTCGCACCGCGCTCATCAAGGACGGCACGGCGTACGTGCAGGCCGGTGCCGGAGTCGTGGCCGACTCGGTAGCGGAATACGAGGACGACGAAGCGAGGAACAAGGCCATGGCCGTGCTGAGTGCCGTCGCAGCAGCCGAAACGCTGCGTGAGGTAGGTGGCCGATGACCGAACGCTCCGGCGGCCGCGGATCGGCCGTTCTGCCTGTCGTGCTGCTCGTGGTTGCGGCCGCATGCCTGTGGGGTGCGTCCAGAATGACGTGGGTGAGCGTGACGTCCTCCGACGGTCTCGGCGAGAGCCGGACCGACGATCTCGTCGGCAGTACCTGGGCCGCGGCGACGACTCCTCTCGCCTTGGTGCTTGTCGCTGCTGTGGCGGCCTCGTTCGCGGTGCGCGGGTGGGCATCTCGGGTTCTGGCGTTGCTCATCGCGGTGGTTGCGATCGCTGCGGCGATTCCGGCCGTTCGGCTACTCGCCGCGGGGGCTTCGGACTCGGAGGCGGCTGCGCTCGCCGAGCTCCCGGCTCGTGCCGAGGTGACGATGACGACGGCATCGACACTGCCTGCGCTGATCACGCTCGCAGGGGCCCTGTGTGCGTTCGCGGCGGCTGCCCTGTCGATTCGGAAATCTTTTGGCCCACAGGTACTCTCGTCAAAGTACGCAGCTCCGGCTGTGCGGCGCGACGAAGTGGCTCGCCGGGCCGCTGGAACCACGTCCGCCGTGGGTGCACAGGACGAGGGTGAAGACCTGACCGAGCGCATGATGTGGGACGCGCTCGATGCCGGTGAAGACCCTACCGACGAGTCCGGTACCCGGCGTTCGTCGGATTGATTCGGCCCTCTACGCTAGGTTCCGACCTCGATGAGATTCCTCACATCGAATGTCGACGCTCAGAAAGGACTGGGGCACCATGACTGTTCTCGACTCGATTCTCGACGGTGTACGAGCCGACGTGGCCGCGCGTGAATCGGTGATCGATTTCGCTGCGGTGAAGGCAGCAGCGAAGCTGGCCCCGGCACCTCTCGACGCGGCGGCTGCCCTCCGCGAGGACGGCATCGGCGTCATTGCCGAGGTCAAGCGTGCGAGCCCGTCCAAGGGTGCGTTGGCCGACATCGGTGATCCTGCGGTGCTCGCGCGTGCCTACGAGCAGGGTGGCGCTCGCGTCATCAGCGTGTTGACCGAGGAGCGTCGATTCCGGGGATCGCTCGCCGATCTCGACGCGGTGCGAGCCGCAGTCTCGATTCCTGTGCTGCGCAAGGATTTCATCGTCGGTCCGTACCAGATCCACGAGGCCCGAGCCCACGGCGCGGACGTCATCCTGCTGATCGTCGCGGCCCTGGAGCAGGACGCACTCACGTCTCTTCTCGATCGCACGGAGTCACTCGGCATGACGGCACTCGTCGAGGTCCACACCGAGGCCGAGGCCGATCGCGCACTCGAGGCGGGTGCCAGCGTCATCGGTATCAACGCCCGCAACCTCAAGACCCTCAAGATCGATCGCGACAGTTTCGGCCGTATCGCGCCCGGCCTGCCCAGTGAGATCATTCGCGTTGCCGAGTCGGGAGTGCGGGGCACCGCCGATCTTCTCGCGTACGCCGGAGCCGGCGCCGACGCAGTGTTGGTCGGAGAAGGTCTGGTCACCGCGGGCGATCCGCGCACTGCGGTCTCGGACCTGGTGACGGCGGGCACGCACCCGTCGTGCCCGAAACCCGCACGCTGAACCGGCACCCCACCCGAACGCGGCGACGGTCCGCCGTTGGGGCACACTGGAGGGGTGAGCACCAGCCAAACTTCTTCCGCCGCGGACGCCCCTCAGGTAGTCCGCTTCAAGGGCGCTGATCTGCCGCAGAGCAGCATCGGCCTCACCGATCGCAGCGCGCACGAGCCCGACGTGGGCGGTCACTTCGGCGTGTACGGGGGCAGGTTCGTGCCCGAGGCGTTGATGGGTGTGATCGAGGAAGTCACCGCCGAGTACGAGAAAGTGCGCAGCGACAACGAGTTCCTCGGTGAGCTGGATCGGCTGCAGCGCGATTACACCGGTCGCCCATCTCCGGTGTTCGAGGCGACCCGGTTGTCCGAGCATGCCGGTGGCGCTCGGATCCTGCTCAAGCGAGAAGACCTGAATCACACCGGTTCTCACAAGATCAACAACGTGCTCGGGCAAGTTCTGCTCGCCAAGCGAATGGGCAAGACTCGTGTCATCGCAGAGACCGGTGCCGGTCAGCACGGCGTCGCGACCGCCACGGCCTGTGCCCTGATGGGTCTCGACTGCGTCGTCTACATGGGTGAGGTCGACACCGAGCGCCAGGCCCTCAACGTCGCCCGGATGCGTTTGCTCGGGTCGGAAGTCGTCGCAGTGAAGTCCGGTTCGCGCACTCTCAAGGATGCGATCAACGAGGCACTGCGAGACTGGGTCACCCACGCCGACAACACTTATTACTGCTTCGGAACCGTCGCGGGGCCGCATCCGTTCCCGGTGATGGTCCGCGATTTCCAGCGCATCATCGGCCTCGAAGCGCGGCAGCAGGTCCTCGCATCCACCGGCCGCCTGCCCGATGCCATCGCGGCATGCGTCGGCGGCGGGTCCAACGCCATCGGAATCTTCCACGCGTTCATCGACGACGCCGATGTGCGTCTCGTCGGGTTCGAGGCTGCCGGCGACGGAGTCGAGACCGGTCGTCACGCGGCGACCATCAGCGGTGGTACGCCTGGAGCCCTGCACGGTGCCTACTCGTACCTGCTGCAGAACGAGGACGGCCAGACAGTCGAATCCCATTCCATCTCAGCAGGATTGGACTATCCCGGGGTCGGACCCGAGCATTCGTACCTGCACGACATCGGGCGCGCCGAGTACCGCGGCGTGACGGACACCGAGGCGATGAACGCCTTCAAGCTGCTGTGCCGCACCGAGGGCATCATCCCGGCCATCGAATCGTCGCACGCCATCGCCGGCGCACTCACCCTCGGCAAGGAACTGGGTGAAGGTGCCATCATCCTGGTCAACCTGTCCGGTCGCGGCGACAAGGACGTCGACACCGCAGCCGAGTGGTTCGGTCTGATCGACGGAGACGGCGAAGCGAACGTGGACGACGAAGCAGGTATCAAGCCATGAGCAACAACGACTCTCGCCTCTCCGGGACGTTCGCCCAGTGCCGTGCCGAAGGGCGCGCTGCACTCGTCGGATACTTGCCCGCCGGCTTTCCGACCGTCCCCCGGTCGATCGAGGTCTTCAAGACCATGGTCGATGCCGGGTGCGACATCGTCGAGGTCGGCATCCCGTACTCCGATCCGGTGATGGACGGCCCCACGATCCAAGCTGCTGCAGACGTGGCGCTGCGGGCCGGTGCCCGGGTCAAGGACGTCTTCGCCGTCACCGAGCAGGTCGCAGCCGCGGGTGGCAAAGCGGTCGTCATGACCTACTGGAATCTGGTGCTCAAATACGGCATCGAGAATTTCGCCCGGAGCCTCGCCGATGCGGGTGGACTCGGAATCATCACTCCCGACCTGATCCCCGATGAGGCTCAGGAATGGATCGAGGTCTCGGATCGGTACGGACTCGACCGAATCTTCCTCGTCGCACCGTCGACGACGGAGGAGCGACTCGTCAGCACCGTCGAAGCCAGCAGCGGCTTCGTCTACGCCGCCTCGACGATGGGCGTGACCGGTGCCCGCGACGCGGTGTCCTCGATGGCACCGGCGTTGGCGGCGCGTATCCGCGAGCATTCCGACATTCCGATCGGCGTCGGTCTCGGCGTTCGGTCGGGCGCACAGGCTGCCGAGATCGCGAAGTATGCCGACGCGGTCATCGTCGGCTCGGCTTTGGTGACCGCTGTCGACAACGGTCTCGACGCGGTTCGTGACCTGACGACCGAACTCGCCGAGGGTGTCCGCTCCGCTAACGTAGCGTCGTGACTTCGACCGCCTTCCTGGCCTACATTCCCAGTCCCGCGCAGGGGGTGTGGCACGTCGGACCGCTCGCGCTCCGTGCCTACGCCCTGTTCATCATCATCGGCATCGTGGTGGCCGTGGTGTGGGGAGATCGCCGGTGGGTCGCTCGCGGCGGAACCAAGGGCACGGTCCTCGACGTCGCCGTGTGGGCCGTACCTTTCGGGCTTCTCGGTGGCCGGCTGTACCACGTGGCCACCGACTGGAAGACGTACTTCGGTGCCGGCGGTCGGCCGATCGAGGCGCTCTACGTGTGGAATGGCGGCCTCGGAATCTGGGGCGCGGTGTTCCTCGGCGGAGTCGGCGCCTGGATCGCGTGTCGTCGACGCGGCATCCCACTCCCGGCATTCGGTGACGCGGTAGGCCCGCCGATCCTGCTGGCCCAGGCAATCGGCCGCATCGGCAACTACTTCAACCAGGAGCTCTACGGTCGCGAAACCACGCAACCGTGGGGTCTCGAGATCTACGAGCGACTCGATGCGAACGGCCGGCTCGATCCGCTGAACGGCGTGTCCACCGGAATGGTCGAGAAGGTCGTCCACCCGACGTTTCTCTACGAACTGCTGTGGAGCGTCCTGATCGTCGTCCTCCTGGTACTCGTCGACCGGAAGTACACGATCGGCCACGGTCGACTGTTCGCGCTCTACGTGGCCGGATACTGCGTCGGTCGGTTCTGGGTGGAACTCATGCGAGACGACTTCGCGACGAAGATCGCCGGCATTCGCGTGAACTCGTTCACCTCGGCGATCATCTTCGTGCTCGCGGTCGCGTATTTCGTTCTCGCCACCAAGGGTCGCGAAGACCCGGCGGCATTGAAGTCGAACGACGACGACGGTCGCGACAGCGAAGACAAGACGGGTGGCGAGTCCGCCGACGGCGATACGCAGGAAGGCACGGGCGAGACATCGTCCGAGAAGAAAGCCGAGGAAGAAGGCAGTACCCGTGGTTGATTTCGAGAAGAGGGCACACCCCGACCCTGCTGATTCGGGCGGCGGCACCGACAAGTCGGCCGGCTCTTTCGGTACACCGTTCGACTACGACGCAACGGCCGAGGCGTCGCTCTCCGAGCCGCCCGCGACATCCGAGTCTGCACCCTCGCACGGTCCCGCCGGTTCTACCGGACCGGGCTGGGACACCTATTCGGGTATCGGCAACGGGCCCGGCTGGTCCAGTACTCCTAGCTATCCGGCCCCCAGCCCAGACGGCAGTATCGACAATTCGATCGGTGGCCTTCCGCCGTCCGCCGGTTACCCGACACCGGGATCCGAGTACCAGGGATACGGTCAGCCGGGTTACGGCCAACAGTCGCCCTACGGTCCACCACAGGGGTACGGCCAGCACTCGGGCTACGGCCAGCAGTCGGGCTACGGCCAGCAAGGGTACGGCCAGCAGGGTTACGGCCAGCAGGGTTACGGCCAGCAGGGGTATGGCCAGCAGGCCTATGGCCAAGCACAGGGCTTTTCGGCCGGGCCCGGTTTCGGTGTCGGACCCGACGCGCCGTACGGGCGGGATCCGGTCACCGGTGAACCGTTGTCGGACAAATCGAAGATCGTCGTTGGACTACTTCAGCTGTTCCTCGGCTGGCTCGGTGTGGGTCGTTTCTACATCGGTAGCACCGGAATCGGTGTCGCGCAGTTGCTGCTGTTCTTCTTCGGCGTGCTGCTGACCGTGGTGTTCGGCCTCGGCTTGATTCTGTTGTTCGGACTGTTCGTGTGGCATGTCGTGGACGCCGTGCTGATTCTCGTCGGCAATGTTCCCGACAGTCGCGGGCTCAAGCTGCGAGACTGATCGACCTACCCGTAGCGCGTCGTCGAGGGAGTTCGTTGTGAGTGATTCAGGTACATCGTCATCGGACGGATCGACACCGGGCGGATCGGCGGGAGACGGCTCGGGTTCGGAGCCCACCATCTCGTTCGAGAAGAACGCGGCACCGGGCCCGGTGTACGGCGCACCCGACCCCAGCTACGGTCCGCCGAATTGGGGCAGTGATCCGTACGGCGCGTCCGGAGGTGACGACCGTAGCTCCGGTGCACCGGACGGTCCACCGCCCGGTGCGGGTTACCCGCCGCCCCCGTTTCCGGGCGGTCCCCAATACGGAGGTCCCCAGTACGGAGGACCCCAGTACGGAGGACCCCACTACCTAGGCCCCCAGTACGCCGGTGCTCCCGGTTGGGTGGATCCGAGCGCTCCTTACGGACGGCATCCCGTCACCGGTGAACCGTTCTCGGACAAGCAGAAGCTCACTGCCGGGCTGCTGAACATCCTGCTGGGTGTTTTCGGCGCAGGACGCTTCTATTTGAATCAGCCGGGAATTGCGGTGGCGCAGATCGCGGTCACGTGGCTCACGTGCGGCATCGGCGGTATCTGGCCGCTGATCGACGGGATCATGATGCTCACGGGCAGCGTGCGCGATGAACACGGGCGCCCCCTGCGCGACTGAGCCCAGCGCCGTTCGCGATTGCATCGTTGCGATCGGCAACTGATACGATTTCGCCATCCGAGAGCGATCTCGGATTCTTTCGCGGGCCAGAGCTGTCCCGGTGAATTCCCGATAGGCATCGAATTCGGTCGATCCGGCACTTTATGTCGGTTCGGGCGACCAGCCGGCGGGGTAGCCGAGGCTCACAGTGCAGCGTGTCGACACTGCGCCATCCGAAGCACCCACCGGTCTACGTGGAGGTGATCGTGGTGTTGTTTTCTCGGATGCCTGCCGAGCAAGGACTGTACGACCCGAGCGCGGAGAAGGACTCCTGCGGCGTCGCGATGATCGCGGACATCGCCGGACGCCGTTCGCACTCGATCGTGTCCGACGGTGTTCTGGCACTGGAGAATCTGGAACATCGTGGTGCTGCCGGTGCCGAGCCCAACAGTGGTGACGGCGCGGGCATTCTGATCCAGCTGCCCGTAGAACTTCTCGATTCGTTGTCGTCGTTCGAGTTACCGTCCGCCAACGGCGACGGCGAGAACACCTTCGCGGCGGGTGTCTGCTTTCTGCCGCAGGGCATCCGTGAGCGCGGGTCGGCCGTGCAGCGAGTCGAATCCATTGCAGCCGAAGAGGGTCTCGAGGTCCTGGGGTGGGTTCCGGTCGAGGTCGATCCCGATCGTGCCGATGTCGGACTGACGGCGCTCGGATGCATGCCGTACATGAGCTATCTCTTCGTCGCGGCCCCCGAGGTCGACGGTTCACGTCCGGCCGGTCTCGAACTCGACCGATTGGTGTACGGGCTGCGTAAGCGGTCGGAGCGCGTCACCCCGGAGATCGAGGCAGAAGGCTCGGGCCTGTTCTTCCCTTCGCTGTCCGCACGCACCATCGTCTACAAGGGCATGCTCACCACCATGCAGCTGCCCCTGTTCTTCCCGGAGCTGCGTAACCCGTTGTGTACGAGTGCAATTGCCATCGTGCACAGTCGTTTTTCCACCAATACCTTCCCGTCGTGGCCGTTGGCGCACCCGCACCGCTACGTAGCGCACAACGGAGAGATCAACACGGTCAAGGGCAACAGGAACCGGATGCGAGCTCGGGAAGCGATGCTGTCCAGCGATCTCATCCCCGGCGATCTGGAGCGGCTCTTCCCCATCTGTAATCCCGATGCATCCGATTCGGTGTCGCTCGACGAGGTCCTCGAATTGCTGCACCTGGGCGGCCGGAGCGTTCCCCACGTCGTGATGATGATGGTGCCGGAGCCGTGGGAGAACCATCGCACGATGGATCCGCGGGTACGGGCGTTCTATCAGTTCCACTCGTCGATGATGGAAGCGTGGGACGGTCCGGCCTGCGTCACGTTCACCGACGGTAGCTACGTCGGGGCCGTTCTCGATCGCAACGGTCTGCGCCCCGGTCGGTGGTGGCAGACGGCCGACGGTCGGGTGATCCTCGCCAGCGAGGCGGGTGTCCTGGACGTGCCGCAATCTCAGGTCGTCGCCAAGGGCCGCCTCGAACCGGGCAAGATGTTTCTGGTCGACACCGTCGCCGGGCGTCTCGTTCCCGACGAGGAGATCAAACTGCAACTGGCGCAGGAACATCCCTACCAGGAATGGCTGCACGCCGGATTGCTGGAAATCAAGAGCCTGCCCGAGCGCGCCCACATTCAGTACAACCACGAGTCCGTGATTCGCAGACAGATCGCCTTCGGCTACACCGAGGAAGATCTCCGCGTCGTGCTCACGCCGATGGCCGCCTCCGGGGGCGAGCCACTGGGGTCGATGGGGACCGACACCCCGTCCGCGGTGATGTCCCAGCGATCTCGTCAGCTGTACGACTACTTCATCGAACTGTTCGCGCAGGTCACGAACCCGCCACTCGACTCCATCCGAGAAGAGATCGTGACGTCGTTGTCGCGAGTGATGGGACCGGAGCAGAATTTGCTCGAGCCCACTGCCGCGTCGTGCAGGCAGATCGTGTTGCCGTGGCCGGTGCTCGACAACGACGAACTCAACAAGATCATCCACATCGACGACGACGGTGATCATCCCGGTCTGTCGGCGATCGTGCTGCGCGCACTGTACGAGGTCGAGCGTGGTGGGGAAGGTCTGGCCGAGGCCATCGAAGAACTGCGCATGCGGGCATCGGAAGCCATCGCTGCCGGCTACCGCACGCTGATCATCTCCGATCGCGATTCGGACCACACTCGGGCACCGATTCCGTCCCTGCTGGCCACCTCAGCTGTGCACCACCACTTGGTGCGCACCAAGGAACGCACCAAGGTCGCTCTCGTCGTCGAGTCCGGCGATGCACGAGAAGTGCACCACCTGGCCTTGCTGATCGGATTCGGTGCGGCGGCGGTCAACCCGTACCTGGCCATGGAGTCGATCGAGGACCTGGTCGGCGAAGGCGAGCTCACCGGGGTCGAACCCACTGTCGCGGTGCGCAACTACCTGTACGGGCTCGGCAAGGGCGTGCTCAAGGTCATGTCCAAGATGGGCATCTCGACCGTCGGGTCCTACACCGGCGCACAGGTTTTCGAGGCGGTCGGTCTCGATCGCGAGGTCGTGCGCGAGTACTTCAAGGGCACCGTCAGCAAGCTCGGCGGAGTCGGTCTCGACGTCCTCGCCGAAGAGGTCAAACTCCGTCACCGGAAGGCATACCCGGAGAATCCCACCGACCGTGTTCACCGCCGCCTCGAGATCGGCGGCGAGTACCAGTTCCGGCGTGAGGGCGAACTTCACCTGTTCACTCCCGAGACGGTGTTCCTGTTGCAGCACGCAACACGCACCGGTCGCTACGACGTGTTCCAGAAATACAGCGACGAAGTGAACCGGCTCGCCCGTGAGGGGGGCGCACTCCGGGGCCTGTTCGAGTTCAAAGACCAGGTGCGCACGCCTGTTCCGCTCGACGAGGTGGAGCCGGTCGAGTCCATCGTCACTCGGTTCAACACCGGCGCGATGAGCTACGGATCCATCTCTGCCGAGGCGCACGAGACCATGGCCGTTGCAATGAACAATCTGGGTGGGCGCTCCAACTCCGGTGAGGGCGGAGAGGACGTCGACCGCCTCTACGATCCGAGCCGGCGCAGTGCGGTCAAGCAGGTCGCGAGTGGACGGTTCGGGGTGACCAGCGATTATCTGGTCAACGCCACCGACATTCAGATCAAGATGGCGCAGGGTGCCAAACCCGGTGAGGGCGGGCAGCTGCCCGGTTACAAGGTGTACCCGTGGGTGGCCAAGACTCGGCACTCGACGCCCGGGGTCGGCCTGATCTCCCCGCCTCCGCACCACGACATCTATTCCATCGAGGATCTCGCGCAGTTGATCCACGATCTCAAGAACGCCAACGAGAACGCGCGCGTCCACGTCAAACTCGTCAGCTCGGTAGGAGTGGGCACGGTGGCGACGGGAGTGAGCAAGGCGCACGCCGACGTCGTACTGATCTCGGGATACGACGGTGGCACGGGCGCGGCTCCGTTGACGTCTCTCAAGCATGCCGGTGCGCCCTGGGAAATCGGGCTGGCCGACGCCCAACAGACGTTGGTGCTCAACGGACTTCGCGATCGCATCACCGTCCAGTGCGACGGCGGAATGCGCACCGGCCGTGATGTGATCGTCGCGGCGCTGCTCGGTGCCGAGGAATTCGGGTTCTCGACGGCACCTCTGATCGTCGCGGGATGCATCATGATGCGGGTCTGCCATCTCGACACCTGCCCAGTGGGTGTCGCGACTCAGAACCCCGAACTGCGCAAGCGATTCACCGGCAAGCCCGAGTTCCTCGAGGACTTCTTCAGGTTCGTCGCCGAGGATGTGCGAAAGTACCTCGCGCAGCTCGGGTTCCGCAGCATCGACGAGGCCGTCGGCCATGCCGACGTGCTCGAGACCGCTGCCGGCGTCGCACATTGGAAGAGCAAGGGACTCGACCTCGCACCCATCTTCGCGATGCCGGTGGATCGACACGGCGCGCCCATGACGCAGCGTCGACGCCTACGCGATCAGGACCACGGCCTCGATTTCGCGCTGGATCGCACGCTGATCCAGCTGGCCGAGGGCGCATTGGAGGACGCGCATCCGGTGACGCTGGAGCTGCCCGTGCGCAACGTCAACCGCACGGTCGGAACACTTCTGGGGTCCGAGGTCACGCGACGCTACGGCGCGGCCGGGTTACCCGACGACACGATTCGCGTGTCGTTCACCGGCTCTGCCGGGCAATCGCTCGGGGCATTCCTGCCGCCCGGAATCACGATCGATCTCGTCGGCGACGCGAACGACTACGTGGGCAAGGGCCTGTCGGGAGGACGCATCGTCGTCCGACCGGCCGAGGACGCACCGTTCGTTGCCGAGGACAACGTCATTGCCGGAAACACGATTCTCTACGGAGCCACGTCGGGGGAGGTGTACCTGCGCGGTAAGGCGGGGGAGCGGTTCGCCGTGCGCAACTCCGGAGCCGTTGCGGTCAACGAGGGCGTGGGAGATCACGCCTTCGAGTACATGACGGGCGGACGGGTGGTCGTGCTCGGGCCGACCGGACGCAACATGGCGGCCGGCATGTCGGGCGGTATCGCCTTCGTTCTGGGTCTCGACCCCGCGGACGTGAACACGGCAATGGTCGAGTTGCAGGTTCCCGATCCGGACGATCTGGTGTGGCTGCGCGAGACGGTCGAGAACCACGAGCGCTGGACCGGCTCCACCGTCGCGGCATCGCTGCTCGCCGACTGGCCCCGCCGGTCCGCTCTGTTCACCAAAGTCATGCCCGTCGACTACCAGCGAGTGCTGGAGGCGACACGAATGGCGCGCGCCGAGGGGCGCGACGTCGACGCTGCGATCATGGAGGCTGCACGTGGCTGATCCACAGGGATTTCTGAAGGTCGTCAAGCGTGAGGCCGCCAAGCGTCCTATCGACGAACGGGTCAGGGACTGGAACGAGGTGTACTCGGATCAGCCCAGCAGCGAACGCGCAGCCGAGGTCTCGGAACAAGCGCGCCGCTGCATGGATTGCGGAATTCCGTTCTGCCACTCCGGAACTGCCGGATGCCCGCTGGGCAACCTGATTCCGGAATGGAACGATCTCGTGCGCCGCGATCGGTGGGACGCGGCCAGTGATCGGTTGCACGCCACCAACAACTTTCCGGAGTTCACCGGACGAGTGTGTCCGGCTCCGTGTGAATCTGCCTGTGTCCTGTCCATTTCCGAGGCCGCCACCGGCGGAAGTGTGACGATCAAGCGGGTCGAGCAGACCATCGCAGACCTGGCCTGGGAACAGGGCAGCGTCGTTCCCCAGCCTCCGACGATCACCACCGGTAAGCGAGTGGCCGTCGTGGGTTCGGGTCCGGCGGGACTGGCTGCGGCGCAACAGCTCACCAGGGCCGGGCACGATGTCACCGTGTACGAGCGCGACGATCGGCTCGGTGGATTGCTTCGATACGGAATCCCCGAATTCAAGTTGGAGAAGTCGGTGCTCGATCAGCGGCTGATGCAGATGCGGGCCGAGGGCACGCATTTCGTCACCGAGTGCGAGGTCGGCATCGACTTCACCGTCGAGCAACTGCGCGCGAGCTTCGATGCGGTCGTGCTCGCCGTCGGCGCTTTGCGGGCTCGCGACAATACCGAGGTGATCGGCCGCGAACTCGACGGCATTCACCTCGCGATGGAGCATCTGGTGCCGTCGAACAAGGAATGTGAGGGCGACGGGCCGACGTCGATATCCGCTGCCGGCAAGCATGTGGTGATCATCGGCGGCGGAGACACCGGGGCCGATTGTCTCGGCACGGCTCACCGTCAGGGTGCCGCGTCGGTCACTCAGCTCGACTACAACCCTGCTCTTCCCGGTGCCCGTGACGACGGCCTTTCGCCATGGCCGTCGTGGCCGTTGGTGCTTCGGACGTCGCCTGCTCATGCGGAGGGTGGCGTCGTGCGTCATCAGGTCGCGGTGCAGCGATTTCTCGGCGACGAGCGCGGACATGTGCGCGCCATGGTGCTCGCCGAGGTCGAGGTGCAGCGCGACGCGGACGGGCGACGCATCGTGACGCCCATCGGTGAAGAGGTCGAATTGCCCTGTGATCTGGCATTGTTCGCCATCGGATTCGAGGGTGTCGAACACGGACCGCTGCTCGACGACTACGGCCTGGCGCTGACCAAGCGCGGCGCGTTGTCGTGTGGTCCCGATTGGCAGACGACGGCCCCGGGTGTGTTCGTCTGTGGGGATGCCCACCGCGGTGCGTCGTTGGTCGTGTGGGCGATCGCCGAGGGGCGTTCGGCTGCCAACGGGGTCGACGCTTACCTCACCGGACACTCGGAATTGCCGTCCCCGGTACACCCCACGGCACTGCCTCTGGCGGTGGTGTGACACTCGTCTCTGTACCGGTACAGGTGCTTTCAGCAGCGGCCCGGCGAGGCTACCCGTCGGTAGTATCCGGCCGGGTTCCTCTGCGATAGAGAACAAGGCGTC
This sequence comes from Rhodococcus sp. KRD175, assembly GCF_017168275.1. Lineage (NCBI taxonomy): Bacteria > Bacillati > Actinomycetota > Actinomycetes > Mycobacteriales > Nocardiaceae > Rhodococcus > Rhodococcus sp. KRD175. The sequence continues at coordinate 62,490 of NZ_JABFAQ010000007.1, read as the reverse complement.
CAGCGGCTACGCTCGCAACCGTGAGCCGACGTACGAAGATTGTCTGCACCCTTGGACCCGCAACCGCAACCACAGAGCGCATCCGCGAACTCGTCGAGAGTGGAATGGATGTCGCACGACTGAACTTCAGCCATGGCGATCACCCCGATCACCAGGCCAACTACGAGAGAGTTCGCGCCGCATCGGACGCCACCGGCAAAGCCGTGGGCATCCTGGCCGACCTGCAGGGACCGAAGATCCGACTCGGCCGATTCGCCGAGGGCTCCACCACCTGGGCCGCCGGTGAACTCATCCGCATCACCGTCGAGGAGTGCGAGGGCACCCACGATCGCGTGTCGACCACGTACAAGGAGCTGGCTCAGGACGCCAAGGAAGGCGACCGCCTGCTCGTCGACGACGGCAAGGTCGGCCTCGTCGTCACCGGCGTCGAAGGCAACGACGTGCTGTGTCGGGTCACCGAGGGTGGTCCGGTCAGTAACAACAAGGGCGTCTCCCTCCCGGGCATGGACGTCTCCGTTCCTGCCATGAGCGAGAAGGACATTGCGGACCTCGAGTTCGCCCTCGCGCTCGGATGCGATTTCATCGCGCTCTCTTTCGTGCGCTCTCCCGCCGATGTCGAACTCGTCCACGCAGTCATGGACCGCGTCGGCCGCCGAGTTCCGGTCATTGCCAAGCTCGAGAAGCCCGAGGCCGTCGACAACCTCGAAGCCATCGTGCTCGCGTTCGATGCGATCATGGTCGCCCGCGGTGACCTCGGCGTCGAGTTGCCACTCGAGCAGGTGCCCCTGGTGCAGAAGCGCGCGATCCAGATCGCCCGCGCCAACGCCAAGCCCGTCATCGTTGCGACCCAGATGCTCGAATCGATGATCGAGAACTCCCGTCCCACCCGCGCCGAGGCGTCCGACGTCGCCAACGCAGTGCTCGACGGTACCGACGCGGTCATGCTGTCCGGCGAGACCTCGGTCGGCAAGTACGTCATGGAGACGGTGCGGACGATGGCTCGGATCGTCGAGACCGTGGAAACCGAAGGCGACAGCGTTCCTCCTCTGACTCACGTTCCTCGCACCAAGCGCGGTGTCATTTCCTACGCCGCCCGCGATATCGGCGAGCGTCTGGACGCGAAGGCCCTCGTGGCCTTCACCCAGTCGGGTGACACCGTGCGACGGTTGGCTCGCCTCCACACCAAACTGCCGTTGCTCGCATTCACCTCGATCTCCGAGGTCCGCAGTCAGCTGTCCCTGAGCTGGGGCACCGAGACGTTCCTGGTTCCCGATGTGGGCTCGACGGACGCGATGGTCAAAGAGGTCGACAAGGCGTTGCTCGAACTCGGTCGTTACAACCGAGGCGATCAGGTCGTGATCGTCGCCGGTGCCCCTCCCGGCACAGTAGGCTCGACCAACTTGATCCATGTGCACCGAATCGGAGAAGAGGACCGGTAAGTGGTCGAAGCGGGGGGAACCGGCGTCAGCGAGAGCGCGCCGAGCAGTACAGCAGTACGCGGAACCGATCTCGAAACCCTTCTCGGTCTCCTCGCCCTCGAGGAGACCGAGGAGGATGTGTTCATCGGACAGCATCCGGAGCAGGTGGGGAGCCGGACGTTCGGTGGGCAGCTCGTCGCTCAGGCGCTCATCGCCGCCGGCCGGACCGTATCCGGAACGTCCCGGGACGTTCATGCGATCAATGCGCACTTCATCCGCGGTGGTGACGTCAAGAAGCCCATCGAATACCGGGTGAGTCGTCAGCGCGACGGCCGGGCGTTCGCCAACCGGCAGGTCACTGCGCTGCAGGACGGTAACGAGCTGTTCGTCATGCTCGCTGCTTTCCAGGATTTCGGTAAGGGCCTCGAGCACAGCGTCGAGGTGCCCGAGGTTCCGTATCCCGATGCTCTGCCGCCTCTCGGCGACCACTTCGTGGGGTTCGAGGACCGACTGCAGATGTTCGTCGACGCACTCAAACCGATCGACATGCGGTACGCGAACGATCCGGCGTGGATCATGCACGGCACCGGTGAGAAGCTAAACCACAATCGAGTGTGGATGAAAGCGGACGGCGATCTGCCGGACGAGTCGATCTTTCACGCCGCGACCATGGGCTACGCGTCGGACACCACGGTGCTCGATTCGATCATCACCACCCATGGACTGTCCTGGGGACTCGACCGCATCGTGGCGGCGACGGTCAACCACTCCATCTGGTTTCACCGACCGTTCCGATTCGACGAGTGGGCTCTGTATGCGACCGAATCGCCGGTCGCGGCCGGATCGCGGGGACTCGCCACCGGCCGGTTCTTCTCGATGGACGGTCAGTTGCTCGCAACCGTCGTGCAGGAGGGCCTCATTCGCCACTTCCCGAAACGCGTTCGCGCCTGAGTGCTGCCGACCACAGTCGAGTCTTGGCTTCGAGGGTGAGTGAGGCGTGCGCTGGACTGGTGGACGGCAGACGGATGCACTCGACGTCCTGCTGCACCGCGTTCGCGACGTATCTGCGATAGCTGTCGGCAGCTTTGGCTCCGTTGAACAGCACGGTGTCGATGCCGGGATGACCTGCGATGAGGTTCGCGACATCGTTTGCCACGATGGATGATTCGACTATGGCCGAGTCCAGGCTTCCGGTCCGAGTGCACAGCTTCAGTACGTCCCATACGGCAATCCCGCTGCGCGCCAGTCGCTTAGTTCGCGCCTTGTACGGAAGTTCGGGACCGGCACCGAACAGCGCGCCCATGATCGGCCAGAACGCATTTCGGGGATGAGCGTAATACTGCTGAGCAGCAAGCGATGCGACACCGGGCATCGAACCGAGTATCAGCGTGTGAGCGTGCTCGTCGACTATCGGTTCGAAGCTGTGCACGACGTTCATGTCGCGATTACAGCAAACAGCGCGCGCAGGCACTCGGGTGGGACCACAATGGAGAGATGTTGGATCCACGCGTACTCGACAACAACGAACTCGAAGCCGAACTCGCCGCCTTGCGCAGAGGACGCGACGCCGCGATGGACGAAGGCGCGCGAGATGTGTCCACTGCCGATACCGATCATCTCATCGCCCGCTTCGAGGACGAGATTCGCAGGCGTCACCAGGACGGTGAGTCCGATCAGCCCAGCGCGGATCTGCCCTGACCGAGGATCAGCACGGCGCACGCCGCCGTCGACGAGATGATCCGGACGGTGTTCCACCGCGTCCAGTTCGACGTGAACGACTGCCACATGTCGGCTCCCGACGGACTCGCCGGATCCACCGCTGCCAATGCATCGTTGAGTGGGACGTTGAACGCCACCGTGACCACGAAGCAGCCCACCACGTAGAGCGCTGCTCCCGCGCCGACCCAGGTCGATCGCCCACCCTCCGTGGTGATCGCGAGAACGGTTGCGAGAGAACAGGTCAACGCCGTACCGACGAACAGCGTCAGAAACAGTGGGTTGAGGATCGCGGCGTTCGATCTCTGCATCGCGGCGATCGCGTCGGGCACCGGTAACGACGCCAGGCCAGGAAGAACACTGACCGAGAACGCGAGCATGACGCCCGCGACGAGGCCGCATCCGACTGCTGCGACCAGGGTGGCGATCGAGGAGATCTTGTCGATCATCGGTTTTCCTTCCCGGGGATTCGTCGTGCGCTTCCGACCTTTCCGCGTCACGGGTGGATGGACAATGCGCGCAGGGCTCGAATTCATGTCCGATCGTCCCGGCCGTGGGGGACAATTGTCCGGTGCGTGGAGCCGACCCCTGGAAGTCACCCGATCCGCTCGGTGAGGCTTTGCATTTCCTCCGAATGACCGGGTCCTTCTACGTGCGTTCCGAGATGAGTGGCTCGTGGGGGCTGGCCCTGCCCGCGATGGACGACGCTGTGTGGTTCCACACCGTGGTCGACGGGTCGTGTGTGCTGTCGGTCCCCGGGGAGTCGACGCGGGAGCTCGTTCCCGGCGACTTCGCCTTGGTTCCCCACGGGCGTGGGCACGTATTGGCGGCCGACATCGAGTCTGTCGGCGACGCGACCAGCGTGTACGAGGTGCCACACGACTACGTCAGCGACCGGTACGCGGTGATCGCCCAGTGCGATGCGAGCGGACCCGACACCGTGTTGGTCTGCGGGGCCGTCCGGATGGATCATCCTGCGGCGCAGCAGCTTCTTCGTTTGTTGCCGGCGCTGATCGTGATCGACGCAGACAGCGAACGGCGGCGCACACGTATGCAGACCGTCCTCGCGATGGTGGCCGACGAGGCACGATCGCTCGAGCCCGGGGGAGAGGCAGTGATCACGAGGCTTTCCGACGTTCTGGTGATTCAGGCGTTGAGGTCATGGATTGCGGACACTCCGAGCGCGCAGTCCGGTTGGCTGGGAGCGTTGCAGGACGAGCGCATCGGGGGCGCGCTGGCTCGCATTCATCGAAATCCCCACGAGCGATGGACCGTTGCGGCCCTGGCGTCGAGTGCACACATGTCACGTTCGGCGTTCTCGGCTCGATTCACCGCATTGGTCGGCGATTCGGTGATGAGTTACCTGGCGACGTGGCGGATGCAGGTCGCGTACGACACATTGCGGTCCGAGGACGTGGTGCTGGCCGAATTGGCCAGGCGCAGTGGCTATTTGTCGGAGGCAGCATTCGGCAAAGCGTTCAAACGGGCGATGGGAGTCTCTCCGGGGAGTGTGCGTCGTCGTCGGGACGTGGCGTTGGTGCCGGTTCAGTCGAGTAGATGACGGAGATACACGTTCGGATCGTCGAGATATCGCCGCCAGTGCTGGACCAATTCGAGTTCGTCCCAGGTGCTTCGGCGCAGACCGTGTTCACCCACTTCGACGATGTCCGCACCGGGTGTCGAAGCCAGGATCGGTGAATGCGTGGCACAGACGAGCTGCGCCCCCTCCTCGCCCAAGTGGGACATCAGCGCGACCAGGTTCAGGCACGCGGTGAACGACAGGGCCGACTCCGGTTCGTCCAGCACATAGAAGCCCGGTTCGGCCAACATCGCACCGAACATGGTGAGAAAGCCCTCACCGTGGCTCATTTCGGCGGTGTTCTCGTCCCAGAAGCCCGGCATGCCGCCGAGGTTCTCGGCCATCTCGAATGCAGTCTCGGCGCGCAGGAAGAATCCCCGCTTCTGCTCGCGCGGACCCCGCAGCATGCGCGCGCCTCGTGGCGTGGTCTCGAGTTCGAGCACCTCGCCGAGGACGCTCGTCACCTCGTCCAGTCGACGAGACTTCTGCGCTGCCCGACCCCCGCGGGCGTCGATGCCGAAACGCTCTGCGATTGCCTCGACGAGAGTCGACTTACCGGAACCGTTGTCGCCCACCAGAATTGTGACCGGTGCGAGAAACTCGAGTCCCTCGCGCGCGAGGTCGGCGACAGCGGGAACGGTGAAGGGCCACTCCGATCCCACATCGTCGGCGTGGACAAAGGCGCGCTCTACGAACATGATTCAGGCGGTGACCAGGCGGTCGACGTAACCGGTTTCGTGGGCGGAGTCGGCGCTGCAGGTGTAGTAGACCCACTGAGCGGACTGGTCCGCGGAATCTCCGAAACGGTGGTCGACCTTCTGCGCGCACAATTTGCCCGCGCTGGTGTCATGGCAACGAAGACTGCTGGGTATGTACATCACCCCACTGTAGGCGTGATCGGGGGTGGACCCGACCGCTGTCGCGGCCGGTCGATCGTGCTGTGGTGCCCTCGGTGAGACTCGAACTCACACTGGACGGGTTTTGAATCCGTTTCCTCTGCCAATTGGGATACGAGGGCTGGCGTCTTTCAAGCAACGATTGACGAGTGTAGAAGATGCGCTTTCGGCCCCGTGCACCGGTACCCTTCAGTTGCTCGATGCCCCTGAGGGGCGACGACTGTCGAAGGAGACCGGTACAGATGAATGCTCCTGATACGCACGGTACTGGCAAGCCTGCGCTGCGGGTGGTGGTCGCGGAAGACGAATCCCTGATTCGTCTCGACCTGGTGGAGATGCTCCGCGAAGAGGGTTACGACGTGGTCGGTGAGGCCGCGGACGGTCAGCAGGCTGTGGAACTGGCTGTCGAACTTCGACCGGATCTGGTGATCATGGACGTGAAGATGCCGCGTCGTGACGGCATCGACGCGGCCTCCGAGATCGCGGAGAAGCGGATCGCGCCGGTGGTGATTCTCACAGCGTTCAGTCAGCGAGAGCTCGTGGAGAAGGCGCGCGATGCGGGTGCCATGGCCTATCTGGTCAAACCGTTCACCAAGGCCGATCTGATGCCTGCAGTCGAGTTGGCCGCGAGCCGGTTCGGCGAGATCTCTGCGCTCGAATCGGAGATCGCCGATCTTCAGGACCGACTCGAGACCCGCAAGCTGATCGAGAAGGCCAAGGGCGTCCTGATGGATACGCAATCGCTGACGGAACCGCAGGCGTTCAAGTGGATTCAGCGTGCCGCCATGGACCGACGCACGACGATGAAGGCGGTAGCCGAGGTCGTGATCGAAACACTCGGTACTCCGGCGAACAACCCTGTGGCAGAGAGCTGATCGGCCCGCGGAAAGCTACGGCCACGTAAAACTTCGACCTCTTAGGTCACAGTCAGGTCACGAGCGTCGTTCTAGGCCTTGCGAACCGGTTTCGAGCATTAGCGTCTGGTTCACACGTGAGCCACATGTAACTCAGGTGAGCTTCAACGACGAGCAATTTCAAGGAGAACCTAGATGGCAATTCGGACCTATGTCCGCACGGCTGCAGTGCTGAGCGTCACCTCGCTCGCACTGTTCGGCTGTTCGTCGAGCGACGACTCGGGCTCGACCGACTCCACCAGTGCCAGCGGCGGCACGTCGGCCGCGGAAACGACCGTCTCCACCGACTGCACTCCTGAGCAGGCCACCGCCGGATCCACTCCCGACATGTCGCCGCTGGTGGTAGGAACCCTCCTTCCCGAGACCGGCACCCTGGCCTTCCTCGGACCACCCGAGGTCGCCGGTGTCCAGCTGGCCGTCAACGATGTCAACGGTGCGGGCGGCGTCCTCGACCAGCCCGTCACGCTCATCCCCGGTGACTCGGGCGACACCACCACCGACACCGCCAACACCACGGTCGACCGTCTGCTCGCCGGCGGCTCGAACGTCATCGTCGGTGCGGCGTCGTCCTCGGTGTCGCTCAAGGTCATCGACAAGATCGCCAGCGCGGGTGTCGTGCAGTTCTCGCCTGCCAACACCTCCGACCAGTTCGTCTGCTACCCGGACAAGGGCCAGTACTTCCGTACCGCGCCCACCGATGTGCTGCAGGCACAGGCACTCTCGCAGCTGATCGCCGAGGACGGCGCGCAGCGCGTGGCCATCCTGGCTCTCAACGACCCCTACGGAACGGGCCTGGCCAAGAACACCGCCGACAACCTCGAAGAGGCCGGCATCGCGGCAGACCAGATCCAGACCACGATCTACGACCCGAACGCACAGTCGTTCAACGCCGAGGTCGACGGCGTGAAGAACTTCAACCCGGATGCCGTCGCCATCATCGGCTTCGAGGAGTCCGCGAAGATCATCACCCGTATGCACGAGATCGGCATCGGACCGTCCGACGGCACGTTGGTCTACGGCGTCGACGGCAACATGGGCAACGCACTCGGTGAGTCGGTCGCTGCAGGCCTGCTCGACAAGATGCGCGGCACCACCCCGCTGACCGACGTCGGCACCGCGTTCCAGGACCGACTCAAGGGCGTGGATCCGGCATTGGTGGACTTCAACTACGCCGGTGAGTCCTACGACGCGGTCGTCATCTCGGCGCTGGCAGCCGAGCAGGCGAAGTCGACGGCAGGCACCGACATCGCTGCCAACATCAACAGCATCACCAAGGACGGCACGAAGTGCACGACCTTCGCCGAGTGCCTCCCACTCGTCAAGGCCGGCACCGATATCGACTACGACGGAGTCACCGGCGCGCTGAACTTCAGTGACGCAGGCGAGCCCGCCACCGGTTCCTACGGCAACCTGGTCTTCGGACCGGACAACAAGCTGACGACGGACGGATACATCGTCGTCGGTGAGTGATCTGTAGCTGCTGCACAGCCTCCGGGCCCGAGTCCTGACATCAGGACTCGGGCCCGGAGTCGTTCGAAGACACCACGTTCGGTACCTATGGCGCAGGTACGAGAAAGCCCCGACTCGAACTATGTCGAGTCGGGGCTTCTTGTCGAGAGGGTCAGGCCTTCTTTTCTTTGCTTCCCGCGAGAGTGCCGAGGTAGAGTTCGATCACCTTGGGATCGTTCATCAACGCCGGCCCGGTATCGGTGTAGGCGTTGCGACCTTGATCGAGAACATAGCCGCGGTCGCAGATCTGCAGGCAGCGGCGGGCGTTCTGCTCGACCATGATGATCGAGACGCCCGCCGCGTTGATCTTCTTGCAGCGGATGAAGACCTCGTCCTGGAACATCGGCGACAAGCCTGCCGACGGTTCGTCGAGCAGCAGCACCGACGGTTCCATCATCAGGGCCCGCCCCATCGCCACCATCTGGCGCTCACCGCCGGACAGTGCACCTGCCTTGACCTTCTTGCGTTCGCCGAGCAGTGGGAACAACTCGCTGACGAAGTCGAACCGCTCACCGAACTTCTTGGGCCGCAGATAGATTCCCATCTCGAGGTTTTCCTCGATCGTGAGCGATGGGAACACGTTCTGCGTCTGGGGCACGTATCCGACGCCCTTGGTCACCAGGACGTGCGCCTCGGCGGAGGTGATGTTGTCACCGCGCAGCTTCACACTGCCCTCGCGGACCGCCACGAGGCCGAACAACGTCTTGAGCAGAGTCGACTTGCCGGCACCGTTGGGTCCGATGATGCCGACGATCTCACCGTCGTTCAGAAAGAAGTTGCACTCACTGAGGATGTTCACACCGGGGATGTACCCGGCAACCAGACCGTCGGCGCGCAGCAACGCTTCTTCGGCCAGACGCGCATGCTCGCCCGGCGTGGCCGCGAACTCGGCCGGCGTCAAAGTTTGTTCGCTCATCAGTTGTCCTCCTTAGCTCGGTGCGAGCCGCCCGCAGCAGTGTCGGTGGCTGCGGGGCTGACGAACTCCGGTTCCGAAAGATCGCCTCCTGCTTGCAGTTCCTCCACCTCGGCTTGCTTCAATGCCTCGGCCAGTTCGGCGGTGGCTCCGACGGGATTGCCGTCGGCGTCGAATTCGAGTGCTTGATCGTGATGGCTACCGAGATAGGCATCGACGACGGCACCGTTGTTGGAGAGCTCTTCCGGGGTGGACTCGGCGATGATGCTGCCCTGAGCCATTACCACCACCCAGTCGCTGATGTCGCGGATGACATCCATGTCGTGTTCGACGAACACCACTGTCATGCCGTCGTCGCGCAGCGATTTGATGTGGCCCAGAAGCGATTGCGTGAGAGCGGGATTGACTCCGGCCATCGGCTCGTCGAGCATGACGACCGACGGATCGGTCATCAACGCTCGCGCCATCTCCAGGAGTTTGCGCTGGCCACCCGACAACGAGCCGGCCAGATCGTCGGCCTTGGCGTCGAGTTTGAAGCGCCCCAGCAGTTCATAGGCGCGTTCGGTGATCTGACGCTCCTGTGCTTTCCACGTCCACGGCATGAACGTGTTGATCATGCGCTCGCCGCGTTGGCCCGTCGCCCCCAGTCGAACGTTGTCCAGCACAGTCAGTTTCGACAGTGCCTTCGTCAACTGGAAGGTGCGCACGACGCCTTTGCGTGCCACCTGATGTGGGTGCATCCGGCCGAGTTCCTGACCGTCCATCGACCACGTTCCGGTGTCGGGTCGGTCGAATCCGGTGAGCAGGTTGAACAGTGTGGTCTTACCCGCGCCGTTCGGTCCGATCAGACCGGTGATGCATCCGCGCTGGATCTCGAGGTGCGCCACGTCGACGGCCTTGAGGCCGCCGAAGGTACGCGAGACCCCGTCGACCACCAATGTCGCGTCGGGTTTGGCTGCCCCGGGCTCGTTGGCGACGCCGGCGAACAGACTGGCACGCTGATCGCTCGACAGTGCTTTGGCCGCACGTGCTTCGGGTGTGCTGGCTTTCTTGCTCGGTGTCGCATCTGCGGCGGCACCGGTGCTCGGGTCAGGCATTGAGTTGAACCTCTCGCTTGTTGCCGAGAATGCCCTGGGGTCTGAACACCATCAGCACGGCGATCAGAATTCCCAGGAGTACGAATCGGGTGGCACCGACCTGGGCACCGGTGAGGTTGAGCACCGGATCGTCGCCCGAGATCAGTTGCCGCAGAATCGCGTCGGGAATGGACAGCAGGAACCAGAACAGCATTGCGCCGATCACGGGGCCGAACACCGTTGCGGCACCACCGAGAATGAGAGCGCCGAACGCGAAGAACGTCTGCGCGGTCGAATAGAAGTCGGGGTTGATCGACTGCGTCTGCAGTGCGTTGAACACCCCGCCCATACCGCCGATCACGCCGCCGAGAACGAGTGCCTGCATCTTGTAGACGAACACGTTCTTACCCAGCGACCGGGCAGCGTCCTCGTCTTCACGAACCGCCTTGAGAACGCGACCCCACGGGCTGTGTGTCAGCAGGTATACGACCCCGCACAGCAGCAGTACCAACGTCCAGCCGACGAGCATGGCCCACAGGTCGTTACCCAGGAACCGAACGCCGATGAAGCTGTACGTCTTTCCACCCTCGAACGGGCTGAGGTTGGTGAACGGAGCTGCGAATCCGGTGATGCCGTTGGTGGATTTGGTCACCGAATCGGTTGCCGTGGAGCGGAATACCAGTCGCAGGATTTCCGATGCGGCGATCGTCACGATGGCGAGATAATCCGCTCGCAATCGCAGGGTCGGAATGCCGAGCACCAGAGCCAGCAGGCCGGCCGCAGCGAGACCGACCAGAATGCCGAGCCACAGTGGCTGCTCGTAGGTGATCGTGGTGATGCCGACGCCGTAGCCGCCGAGCAGGGCGAAGCCGATCTGGCCGAAGTTGAGCAGGCCGGCGTAGCCGAAGTGCAGGTTCAGGCCGATGGCGAGCAGTGCGTAGAAGATGGCCGACGGGCCGACCAGCTGAGCAAGAGAGATCTGAAGTGCGCCGATGATGTCCATGTGCAGATCACCCGATCCTTTGTCGCGAGCCGAGGATGCCCTGAGGACGGACGACGAGGATGAGAATCAAGACGAGCAACCCTCCGATGTATTTGAGGTCGGGATTGATGACCAACGTCGACCACTGCACGAGCAGACCCACGATGACGCAACCGAGGAATGCGCCGTAGGCCGTGCCGAGTCCGCCGAGCGTGATTCCGGCGAACATGAGCAGTAGGAGTTTGAAGCCCATCTCCCATTGCACGCGGCCGCCGAGTTCGGAGAGCCCGAACAGCACGCCGCCGAGGGCGGCCAGGCCGCCACCGAGGCACCACACGAACGTCACGACGCGCTCGACGTTGATACCCGACGAGGCAGCCAGATCACGGTTGTCGGCCACCGCACGCATGGCTTTACCGATCTTGGTGCGCTGCAACATCAGTGCGACGCCGATGAGGACGACGACGCTGATGACGATGCAGGCGAGGTTGACGTTGGTGATCGACAGCGGGCCCCAGTCGTTCTCGGTCTGAGCCTGGTAGTCGTCGAATGGCTCCGAGCGGTCGGAGAAGAAGATCAGGATGAGGTAGCGCAGCGCAATGGCGAGTCCGATCGTGACCACCAGCTGAGCGATCAGGCCGGTTCGACGTTTACGCAACGGCCGCCAGATCAGGGCGTTGTTGAGCCAGCCGATCGCGACTCCGACGATGATCGCCAGCACGGTGGCCGGGATCAGTTGTATCCCGAGGCTCACATTGAAGAACCACGCCGCGACGGCTCCGAGCGTCACGAGTTCGCCGTGTGCGAAGTTGGTCAAGCCCGTCGTTCCGAAGATCAAGCTCAGACCGACCGCCGCGAGCGCGATGACCAGACCGAAGCGGAAGCCGTCGACCGTGGTGCGCACGAACTTCTCGTAGAACGGGGTGCTGGTCGCGGTCCTGGCCTCACCGAAGGAGAAGATGACGGTGTTCGAGCGACCGGCCTGCACGTCGCGCTCGACCTCGCCCTGCACGCTCACCCCGTCGGGGAGCGTTTCCTGGACCACCTGGAATGTGTATGTGCCAGGCGACAATTCGAGAGTCCAGCGTCCGCCGGTCTCGCTGGTGGTGCGGGCCACTTCGCTGCCCGACGCGTCGAGCGCCGCAACGTCGACACCTTCGAGGCGTTCTCCACCGTTGTTGAGCGATCCCGCGACGCTGACGGCGTCTGCGGGCGATGCCTGTTCGGCACTGGTTCCCGGCGCCGCCGGGGGAGTGGGGGTAGGTTCCTGCGCCAACGCAGGCGCACTGAACAGCAGCGCCGCAATGGAACTCAGGATGGCGAGTAGGAGTGTTCGCTGGAAGACGCGAACTGCAGATCTTGCGCGCAACCTCGGTGGTTGCACCTTTCTGGTCCATCGAACATTTGGAGCCACGCACGTCCTCCGGACGGTTGTCGTTGAGTCACGGGATGGGGATTTACTGCAATTGTCGGACTCTATCCGTTGAAACGACGCAAAATCGGCAACTGAGATTTCCGGAAAGTATCGGTTGTGTTTCGCGCTGCGGGAGATCGGTGCCGCGGCGATTGCGTCGCGGTGCCCGCATCCGGCTACGTGATGTCGGACCCGCTACCTAGACTGGTCAACCGTGAGCCCAGTAACCGACAAAAGTGCAGCACCCGCAGCCCGGACCGATGCGAAGTCAGCCGAAGAGCGTCCGACGCTGCTCCTCATCGACGGTCACTCGATGGCCTTCCGTGCCTTCTTCGCGTTGCCGGCGGACAATTTCAAGACCACGAGCGGTCAGTCCACCAATGCCGTGTACGGGTTCACCTCGATGCTGATCAACCTGTTGCGGGACGAGAAGCCGACGCACATCGCCGCCGCCTTCGACGTGTCACGGCAAACGTTCCGGGCCGAGCGCTTCCCCGAATACAAGGCGAACCGCAGCAAGACGCCGGACGAGTTCGCGGGCCAGGTGGACATCACCAAGGATGTGCTCGGTGCCATGGGCATTCCCGTGATGGCCGAGGCAGGGTTCGAAGCCGACGACATCATCGCCACTCTGGTCACGCAAGCCGAGGCGCTGGGCTATCGCGTCCTCGTGGTCACCGGCGATCGTGACGCACTGCAGCTGGTCACCGACAACGTCACGGTGCTCTATCCCCGCAAGGGTGTCTCGGACCTGACGCGATTCACCCCGGACGAGGTCGCCACCAAATACGGTCTGACGCCGTCGCAGTACCCGGACTTCGCAGCTCTGCGCGGAGATCCGAGCGACAACCTTCCCGGCATTCCCGGCGTCGGGGAGAAGACGGCGACCAAGTGGATCATCGAATACGGGTCGCTCACCGCCCTCGTCGACAATGTCGACAAGGTTAAGGGCAAGGTGGGCGACGCATTGCGGGCCAACCTGTCGAGTGTGGTGCTCAACCGCGAGCTCACCGAGATGGTGCGCGACGTGCCGTTGCCCTTCACGCCCGATCAACTCGAGCTGGCCCCGTGGGATCGCGAGAAGATCCACGCCCTGTTCGACGATCTGGAGTTTCGCATCCTGCGGGATCGACTGTTCGAGACACTCGCCTCGGTCGAGCCCGAGGCAGAAGAAGGGTTCGACGTTCGGGGCGGCATCGTCGCGCCAGGGGAGTTGGCGGCGTGGCTGGACGAGCACGCGTCCGACGGTCGGCGTAGCGGGGTATCCATCCTCGGACCGCGCAGGCCGTACGACAGCGACGCGACCTCGGTGGCCATCGCGGCAGCAGACGGCGAGGGCGCCTTCGTCACCACGACGGCTCTCGACGAATCCGACGAACGCGCTCTGGCCGCGTGGTTCGCCGATGCGGATCGACCCAAAGCTCTGCACGAGGCGAAGTGGGCACTGCACGCTGTTCGTGGTCGAGGATGGACGCTCGGTGGGTTGACGACCGATACCGCGCTCGCGGCGTATCTCGTCCGGCCCGGTCAGCGGTCTTTCAACCTCGACGACTTGTCGCTGCGCTACCTCAAGCGCGAACTACGCGTCGAAGATGCCGGCGAGGGGCAGATGTCGCTTCTCGACGCCGAGGACACCGCTGACGCGGCATTCGCCGAGGGCGAAATTCTCAAGGCAAGGGCGGTCATCGATCTCGCCGACGCCCTGGACGCGGAACTCGCGGCAATCGAGTCGACCACTCTGCTCTCGGAGATGGAACTGCCGCTGCTGACAGTGCTTGCCGATATCGAAGCGACGGGCATCGCAGTGGACGGCGATCACCTGCGCTCGCTGCAATCGGGTTTTGCTGCGCAGGTCGACGAGGCCGCGAACTCCGCGTACGGCGTGATCGACAAGCAGATAAATCTCGGATCGCCCAAACAGCTGCAGGTGGTGCTGTTCGAGGAACTCGACATGCCCAAGACCAAGAAGACCAAGACCGGGTACACCACCGACGCCGATGCTCTTCAGGGGCTGTTCGAGAAGACCGAGCATCCGTTCCTGAAGTTCCTGCTCGATCACCGTGATGCCACACGGATGAAGGTGACGGTGGACGGCCTGCTCAAGTCTGTCGCCGACGACGGCCGCATTCACACCACGTTCAATCAGACCGTCGCGGCCACCGGACGACTGTCGTCGACCGAACCGAACCTGCAGAACATCCCGGTGCGGAACGAGGCGGGTCGCCACATCCGCGACGGCTTTGTGGTCGGTGCCGGCTACGACACCCTGCTCACCGCCGATTACAGCCAGATCGAGATGCGCATCATGGCGCACGTATCCGGTGACGAGGGGCTGATCGAAGCGTTCAACACCGGTGAGGACCTGCACAGCTTCGTCGGTTCGCGCGCGTTCGGCGTACCGATCGACGAGGTCACCCCGGAACTACGCCGTCGAGTCAAGGCCATGTCGTACGGCCTCGCCTACGGACTCAGCGCGTTCGGCCTCGCCGCGCAGTTGAAGATCTCCACCGACGAAGCCAAGCAGCAGATGGAGGCGTACTTCGCTCGCTTCGGCGGCGTGCGCGACTACCTGCGCAACGCGGTCGAGGAAGCCCGAAAGGTGGGCTACACCTCGACGCTGTACGGCCGTCGTCGTTACCTCCCAGATCTCAACAGCGACAATCGTCAGCGTCGCGAGGTCGCCGAGCGCGCGGCACTCAACGCTCCGATTCAGGGCACTGCCGCAGACATCATCAAGGTAGCGATGATCGACGTGCACAAGTCTCTGGCGGAGTCGACCTTGAAGTCGCGCATGCTGTTGCAGGTGCACGACGAACTGGTACTCGAGGTCGTCGACTCCGAGCGCGAGGAAGTCGAGGCGTTGGTGCGTAACAAGATGTCGTCGGCCATCGAATTGTCGGTGCCCCTCGAGGTGTCGGTCGGTACCGGTCGCAGCTGGGATGCCGCAGCTCACTGAATCGGGCCATGGCACAGCGAAGGGCCGCTCACCGGATTCGGTGAACGGCCCTTCGTTTTTGTGCTGTGAGGGAATTACTCCGCTGCGGGTGCCTGCTCGGCGATCTGCTGACGGACGACGTCCATGTCGAGTGCCTTGATCTGGCCGACGAGGTCTTCGAGCGCCGGAGCGGGCAATGCGCCGGGCTGGGCGTAGACCAGGATGCCCTCGCGGAAGGCCATGATCGTCGGGATCGACTGGATCTGCGCTGCAGCGGCCAAGCCCTGTTCGGCTTCGGTGTCGACCTTGGCGTGCACGATGTCCGGGTGCGCGTCGGAAGACTTCTCGAACGTCGGCGCGAACTGGCGGCACGGACCGCACCAGGAGGCCCAGAAGTCGACCAACACCACGTCGTTGCTGGTGACGATCTCGTCGAAATTCTGCTGAGTCAAAGTCTGAGTGGCCACGCGTACCCTTTCGATTGATTGCGCTTCTTGTTCGTCTCAACGCAGAGGTTCTCCGGAATCTTCCCGGACCCACTCCTCTCCGTGGTCCGTCACACGGGTTGCGGCGCGGCCCGGAATGTTCGGCGGTACGAGTTGGGCGTCGTGCAGCGAAGTCTGACGAAATGCTGGCGCAGGGCTGCAGCATTCCCGAAACCGACGACTTCGGCGATCGAATCCATCGGCAGGTCGGAGTTCTCGAGGAGCTGCTGCGCAGCCAGTACGCGTTGATCGTTGAGCCACCGCGCGGGCGTCGTGCCGGTCTCGGCGGCGAACTTGCGGGCGAATGTACGAGCCGACATGTTCACCCGCGCAGCCAGTCGGCCGATCGTGAGTTCCGAATCGAGGTTCTCGGTCATCCAATCGAGCAACGGTGCCAACGTTTCGGTTCGGATCGCCGGTAGTGGACTGGTGACGAACTGCGCCTGGCCGCCGTCACGGTGTGGCGGAACGACCATTCTGCGCGCGATTCCGTTGGCCACGACACTGCCTTGGTATTTGCGGACGATGTGCAGGCACAGGTCGATACCGGCCGCGGTGCCCGCACTGGTCAGTACATTCCCGTCGTCCACGTAGAGAACGTTTGGGTCGACCTGGGCCAACGGGTATTTCGCGGCCAGGGAGGCCGAGTGTCGCCAATGGGTCGTACACCGCCTGCCGTCGAGCAGGCCCGCGGCGCCGAGTACGAACGCGCCGTTGCACAGGCTGGCGACCAGCGCGCCTCGGTCCACCGCCGCACGGAGTTTGTCGAGTAGTGGCTCGATCGAGGGGCTGTACGTACTGCCGCACACGTAGCTTCCGTCGTCGGCCGATTCGGTGCCGCCGGCCGGAACGATGATCAGATCGGCGCTGTCGAGCCGGTCGAGATCGTGGGGCACATCGATCGTGTAACCCACCCGGGTGCGAATCGTGTCGGGGACCCCGGCGATCAACGAGAAGTCGTAGGTGGGCAGTCCCTCGTCGGAGCGGTCGAATCCGAACACCTCGCAGGCCACGCCGAGCTCGAACTGCTCGGTCAACGGCAGCAGTACTGCGACCACCTTCTTCAGCATGACAGCAGTATGGCAGAAAATCGACGATACATGTCATTACTGCCACTCGTGTTGGGTCGGCGCAGGTAGGACGCTGGTGGCATGACAATTGTACTGGTGGTTGTGTTGATGTTTCTCGCCCTCGATGCGTGGGTTGCTGTCGGCCGCACGCCGGATACACATGCGGAGGTGACCCAATTCGGAGACTTCCGGTTCTGACAGGCCTGGCGGTCAGCCGATGCGCCATTCGCACTTGTTGTCGCCGTCCCACCGACGCAAGGCAACGGCAGAGCCGATCAGGTCGTCCAGGTGCGGGCACAGCAGGCGCGTCGCGGCACCGGCTTCGTCGGGTGTCAACCGCCGGGCCAGCGTCACGTGCGGCGTCCAATGCCCGATGGCGACATTGTCGAACGAGCCCGGGCCTACGGCGGCATGCATCCGAGCATGCAGGTCGAGCAGTTCGACGCTCGGCACGACCAGACGGGCCAGGGTGGCGGTCCGGCCACCGAATACGACGAGGCCGCCGAGACGAACATCGAACGGGTCGAAACGCACGGCCGTACCGGAATCGACGGACGCGGGCATGGACGACGCCACCGAG
This sequence comes from Rhodococcus sp. KRD175, assembly GCF_017168275.1. Lineage (NCBI taxonomy): Bacteria > Bacillati > Actinomycetota > Actinomycetes > Mycobacteriales > Nocardiaceae > Rhodococcus > Rhodococcus sp. KRD175. The sequence goes on along the minus strand of NZ_JABFAQ010000007.1, from coordinate 45,003 downwards.
ACGGTGATGTGCGGTCGATTCGACTCGCCCCGATGACGGTTCTGGCTCGGCAGGCCGGCATCGGAGAGTGCCGCCCACTCGCGGCGAACCGCAGTATCGAGCCCCGAGTCGAGGAGGAGTTCGGCGGACTGCACCATGTAGTCATGATGGCGCAGACGGACGGACGAGATGCACCGACTTTACGAATTGGGGCCATGACCGGCGACGGCATCGGTCACGAGATCGTCCCTGCGACGATCCGGGTGGTGGACGCAGCTCTGGCCGCAGTGCACGGTCCCGTCGTCGACTGGCAGCACTTGCCGCTGGGGTTGGGTGCTCTCGACGAGCACGGAACGCCGATGCCCGAGCACACGTTGAACGAGCTCGGCAGGCTCGAGGCGTGGATTCTCGGGCCTCACGACAGCGCGTCGTACCCTGAGCCGTTCCGATCTCAGCTGACTCCGGGCGGACGAATTCGCAAGCATTTCGATCTGTTCGCCAACATCCGTCCGGCCAAGGCACTTCCTGGAGTGCGCGCGATGTCGCCGCAGATGGACCTGGTGGTGGTGCGGGAGAACACCGAGGGCTTCTACGCCGACCGCAACATGTTCGTCGGCAGTGGCGAGTTCATGCCCACGCCCGATGTAGCGCTCGCGGTGGGAGTGTTCACCCGTTCGGCGTGCGAACGCATCGCTCGTGAGGCCTTCTCGCTCGCAGACCGGCGGCGGAAGAAAGTGACGATCGTGCACAAGACCAACGTGCTGTCGTTGACGACGGGGTTGTTTCGCGATGCCTGCCGGTCCGTCGGCGAGGAGTTTCCGCAGGTAGACGTCACCGAAGAGCACGTGGACGCCCTCGCGGCGCATCTGGTTCGACGCGGTGAGGACTACGACGTCATCGTGGCCGAGAACATGTTCGGGGACATCCTCTCCGACCTGACCGGAGAGTTGTCCGGGTCACTCGGCACGGCACCGTCGATCAACTCTTCGCGTACCCAGGCCATGGCGCAGGCCTCCCATGGATCCGCCCCGGATATCGCAGGCAGGAATCGCGCCAACCCGACGGCACTGTTCCTGTCGGCCGCGATGCTGCTCGAGTGGCTCGCCGATCGGCACGGGGACGTACGGCTCGCCGCCGCAGCCGGCCGGATTCGGCACGCCGTAGACGACACCGTCGAATCCGGGGTCGCGACAGCGGACCTCGGCGGTCAGGCGTCGACCAGCGCCTTCACCGAGACCGTCGAAGCCAGGGTGCACCGGCGCTGATCGACTACGGACTCACCGCGGTTTTCGACTACTGAAGATCGCGGTGCCGGGAAACAGCTGGCCGCGCAGTGGGCTCCACTGACCCCACTCGCGGTCGAGCCACTCCGGCCAATCCGGTTCGACGATGTCGCGAACCTCGAGACCTGCGGCGACCAGCTCGCGCACGCGATCACCGATCGTGCGGTGATGCTCGACGTAGTTGGGGGTCCCGTCGGCGTCGTACTCGACGTACGGGGTTCGATCGAAGTACGGAATCGTCGCGGTCAGGCCGCCCACCCCGGGATCGTCGGGGAACACCCAGCGCATCGGATGGTTGACCGCGAACACCCAGATGCCGCCCGGCCGCAGTACCCGCGCCACTTCCTTCATCACGTTGGCGGAGTCCGCGACGAACGGAACCGCACCGAAGGCCGAGCACACGATGTCGAACCCCTCGTCGGCGAACGGTAGGGACTCGGCACTGGCCTGCACCAGCGGAACCGTCGACCCGCCCGCGGTCATCGCGTCGACGCCGCGCTGCAACATGCCCATCGAGATGTCGAGGCCGATGGCGCGCGCCCCCTGAGTCCCGAGCCAGCGGGCGCAGGGTGCGCTCCCGCAGCCCACCTCGAGAATGTCCTTGCCCGCGACGTCACCCAGCAGATGCGCGTCGCCCTCGTGCAGTCCCTCCGGGCACCAGACGAACTCTCCGGATTCGGTCGACGCGCCCAGAAACGCGCCGTGCGTACGGTGATAGTTGTCGGCATCCGAATCCCACCAGGTTCGACTCGCGCGGTCGCTCGCGACCGAATCGATTCGGCCGCGGCCGGGGGTGGACAGCGGTGCGGAAGGATTGGTCACACGCCGACTCTAACCGGGTTTGTGCTGGTACTGCGGCATCGCGTACCCTGTTCAACGCGAGTGTGTTCATGCTGCGCCCAGGTCGGGTTTGCCCGGCGTCGACGCGTGCGGAGCCGGCAACGGATCCGCGGAAGATGCTCGTGCTGCACACGTTTCACAAGTCCGACCGAACATCCATCAACCGATACCCAACCCGTCCGGAGCAACTCAACACATGCCCTCAACCACAACCTCACCGCAGGTAGCCGTCAACGATATCGGCTCCGCAGAGGATTTTCTCGCCGCCATCGACGCCACGATCAAGTACTTCAACGATGGTGACATCGTCGAGGGCACCATCGTCAAGGTCGATCGTGACGAGGTTCTACTCGACATCGGTTACAAGACCGAAGGCGTCATCCCTTCCCGCGAGCTCTCCATCAAGCACGATGTCGACCCCAACGAGGTCGTCTCCGTGGGAGATGAGATCGAAGCACTCGTCCTCACCAAGGAGGACAAGGAAGGCCGTCTGATCCTGTCCAAGAAGCGAGCTCAGTACGAGCGCGCTTGGGGCACGATCGAGGAGCTCAAGGAGAAGGACGAGGCCGTCAAGGGCACCGTCATCGAGGTCGTCAAGGGTGGACTCATCCTCGACATCGGTCTCCGTGGCTTCCTCCCCGCCTCGCTCGTCGAGATGCGTCGCGTCCGCGACCTCCAGCCGTACGTCGGCAAGGAGATCGAGGCCAAGATCATCGAGCTCGACAAGAACCGCAACAACGTGGTCCTGTCGCGTCGCGCATGGCTCGAGCAGACCCAGTCCGAGGTCCGCAGCGAGTTCCTGCACCAGCTGCAGAAGGGCCAGGTCCGCAAGGGCGTCGTGTCCTCCATCGTCAACTTCGGTGCCTTCGTGGACCTGGGTGGCGTCGACGGCCTGGTGCACGTCTCCGAGCTGTCCTGGAAGCACATCGATCACCCGTCCGAGGTTGTCGAGGTCGGCACCGAGGTCACCGTCGAGGTTCTCGACGTCGACCTGGACCGCGAGCGTGTGTCGCTGTCGCTCAAGGCAACGCAGGAAGATCCGTGGCGCCAGTTCGCTCGCACCCACGCGATCGGCCAGATCGTGCCCGGCAAGGTCACCAAGCTCGTTCCGTTCGGTGCGTTCGTTCGCGTCGAAGAGGGCATCGAGGGCCTCGTGCACATCTCCGAGCTGGCCGAGCGCCACGTGGAGGTTCCGGACCAGGTCGTGGGTGTCGGCGACGACGCACTCGTCAAGGTCATCGACATCGATCTCGAGCGTCGCCGGATTTCGTTGAGCCTCAAGCAGGCCAACGAGGACTACGCAGAAGAGTTCGATCCGTCCAAGTACGGCATGGCCGACTCGTACGACGAGGGTGGCAACTACATCTTCCCCGAGGGCTTCGACTCCGAGACCAACGAATGGCTCGAAGGTTACGAGAAGCAGCGTGAAGAGTGGGAAGGTCGCTACGCCGAGGCCGAGCGTCGCCACAAGATGCACACCGCTCAGATGGAGAAGACGGCCAAGGACGAAGCTGCCGAAGCCGCCAACACCAACTACTCCTCCGAGTCGGGTCAGGCTCCCGCCGATGCAGAAGGCGATGCTCCCGCAGCGTCGGCTCCCGCCTCGACCGGTGGATCGCTGGCCAGCGATGCGCAGCTCGCTGCACTTCGCGAGAAGCTGTCGGGCAACGCCTGATAGAAGTAGTCCACCCGTGAGGGTGTGACCTCGGCCCCGGTTCTCCCTGTGAGAACCGGGGCTTTCTCGTTCGAATACGCAGGTGCAACGGGAACGACAATGGACCCGGTTCTGGTGAACCGGGTCCAAGGTTGAGGGGGAGTGCGAACTACGCGGCGGTGGCTGGACTCCACTGGCCGACGCTCGCCGTGCGCTTACGCATCGTGGCGAAGCTGTGGCGGGCAGGGGTCAGGAGGTTGGTGAACCAGTTACGCCGGTGGTCGGCCAGCGCCGAGGCAACTTCTGGAATGAGAATGCAATGAACGCCTGCATCCATGCCGAGGCGGTGCCGACCCGGTTGGATCTGATTGCTTTGCATGGGTGTCCTTTTCGCTGGCGGTGGGTCGGCACATCGAGGTCGCGCTCGTCGAAGATAACCGACAGGCTTGCAAAACCGGTGCATTTGGGGCTGGTGGGCTTCGGCGTGTTCGAGTGTCAGACTGGACGCATGCTGAGACTGGGACTGACCGGCGGAATTGGTGCCGGCAAATCGACCGTGGCGAAAGTGCTGACCGAACTCGGGGGAGTGCTCGTCGACTCGGACGTACTTGCCCGCGAAGTGGTGGAGCCGGGAACGCCTGGGCTGCAACAACTGACGGACACCTTCGGTACCGAGATACTGGCACCCGACGGGTCACTCGATCGGCCGGCCTTGGCCGCCAAGGCTTTCGGCGACGAGGAGTCGCGAAAGAAGCTCAACGCCATCGTGCATCCATTGGTCGGACAGCGCACTACCGAGATCATCGAGGGTGCGGCAGCGGATGCCGTGGTGGTGCACGATATTCCACTTCTCGTCGAAGGCTCGATGGCTCCGTTCTTCCATCTGGTCGTCGTCGTCTGGGTCGACGCCGAGGAACGAGTACGTCGGCTGACCGGCCAACGAAACATGCCCGAGGCCGATGCCCGCGCGCGCATCGCCGCGCAGGCGACCGACGATGCGCGCCGAGCGGCGGCAGATGTGTGGATAGACAACACGGGTGCGCCCGGCAGCGTCGACGATCAGGTACGAAACTTGTGGAACGAGCGCGTGATTCCCTTCGAGCGCAACCTCAGAGAGGGCATTGTCGCCCGGACGCATCCGGAACTCGTGACTGCAGACCCGGCCTGGGAATCCCAGGCGCGGCGAATGATCGCGCGCCTTGCTCTCGCGTGTGGGGACAAGGCTGTTCGGATCGACCACGTCGGATCGACGGCGGTACCCGGACTCGATGCCAAGGACGTGCTCGACATCCAGATCACGGTGCGCTCGCTGGCCGACGCAGATTCGGTCGGCGAACAGTTGCGCGTCGCCGGGTTCCCCGGAGTCGAGTCCAGTGACTTCGACGATCCGAAGCCCGCGTACGGAGTGGGTGGTGAGGCCGATCCGGCCGTGTGGGGCAAGCGTTTTCACGGCAACGCAGACCCCGGCCGACCGGCCAACGTCCATGTTCGAGTCGACGGTTGGCCAAACCAGACGTTCGCCCTGTTGTTCCGTGACTGGCTCCGGGCGGACGCGGCTGTCGCGACGGAATACGCCGCGATCAAGCGGCGTGCTTCCGAAGCCGCCGCCGGAATCACCGACTACCGCTCGGCGATCGAGGCATACGAGAACGCAAAGGCACCGTGGTTCGACGTGGCGTATCGGCGGGCGTGGCAGTGGGCGGAGGAGACGAACTGGACTGCCTGAGGCAGAGCTGCGCGGTTCAGGCCGGTTTGCCGTTCCATTCCGTCGGCATGCCGACGGACGCGAGCCAGGCGTTCAGGTCGTAATCGTGCCGCGTCAGTCCTTCGATGGCCGCGATCGATCGGGACAGCGCCCGCTCGGCCGTCGGGGTGTCCAGATGCTGCGCCACGCGCGCGTCGAACAGCTCGTCGACGTCCAGCAGGTCGTAGTCGCGGCCGGTGCGAACACTGAGGTCGAGATAGTGATCGACCGAGGTCCATCGGCTGGCCCCGGCCGTGTACTCGCCGATGTCGACGTAGTAGTCCTGGTCTCTGGCGTGCGCGGGCAGATAATGGAACACCGAGGCCCGGAGCCCGAGAGCAGGCAGTAGCCAGGACTCCAGGTAGTCGAAGTGGGCATGGTCGGATGGCCGGGCCATGTACAGCCCCCACGGCTCGACGCGGTATTCGTCGACCACGCGAACGAACCCTTTGGGGTCGACGTTGGTCTTCGCGACCAGGTCGAACGTTTCGTGTTTCGGGGCATGAACGACGGTGTGCGCACCGGCTGACGTGTGAGCGACCATGCCTGTAGAAGCTACCGGGAACAGACCTCCGAGGTCTCTCCGACGGAACTTGTCGGTGGTCGCGTCTACGCTTGTGTAATGGCGTTTGCATCCGAACATCCCGTTGTCGCGCACTCCGAACACCGTCCGGTGGGAGCGATCGAGCGCACCGGACCGGCGTTCGAGGTCGTCAGCGAACACGTTCCGGCCGGTGATCAGCCGACCGCCATCGCCGAACTCGAACGTCGGATCAAGGCGGACGAGAAGGACGTCGTGCTTCTCGGTGCCACCGGTACCGGTAAATCTGCCACCACCGCCTGGCTGATCGAGAAACTGCAGCGCCCCACCCTGGTGATGGCACCGAACAAGACTCTCGCAGCGCAGTTGGCGAACGAGCTACGAGACATGTTGCCCAACAACGCAGTCGAGTACTTCGTGTCGTACTACGACTACTACCAGCCCGAGGCGTACATCGCGCAGACCGATACTTATATCGAAAAGGACTCGTCCATCAACGACGACGTCGAGCGTCTGCGGCACTCGGCGACGGCATCCCTGCTCTCTCGCCGAGACGTGGTCGTGGTGGCGTCGGTGTCGTGCATCTACGGTCTCGGTACCCCGCAGTCGTACGTCGATCGGTCGATCGAGCTCGAGGTCAACGTCGAGGTCCAGCGTGATGCGCTGCTCCGGCTTCTGGTCGACGTGCAGTACACGCGCAACGACATGGCGTTCACCCGCGGATCGTTCCGAGTCCGCGGCGATACCGTGGAGATCATTCCGTCGTACGAGGAGCTCGCTATTCGCATCGAGTTCTTCGGAGACGAGATCGAGGCGCTGTACTACCTGCATCCGCTGACGGGCGACATCGTTCGCCAAGTCGATTCGGTACGCATCTTCCCGGCCACCCATTACGTCGCCGGGCCGGAGCGCATGGAACGGGCGGTCAAGGACATCGAGGCCGAGCTCGAGGCGCGCCTGGCGGAGCTCGAAGGCAAGGGAAAGCTGCTCGAGGCGCAGCGGCTTCGGATGCGCACGCAATACGACCTGGAAATGATCAAGCAGGTCGGCTTCTGCTCCGGCATCGAGAACTACTCGCGGCACATAGACGGTCGCGGGGCCGGCACCGCACCCGCGACCCTGATCGACTACTTCCCCGAGGACTTCCTACTCGTCATCGACGAATCCCACGTCACCGTCCCACAGATCGGCGCGATGTACGAAGGCGACATGTCGCGCAAGCGGAACCTGGTCGATTTCGGGTTCCGGTTGCCGTCTGCGACGGACAACCGGCCGCTGACGTGGGAAGAGTTCACACAGAGGATCGGCCAGACCGTCTACCTGTCCGCTACTCCCGGCAAGTACGAACTGGGGCAGACCGGCGGCGAATTCGTCGAGCAGGTCATCCGTCCTACCGGCCTCGTCGATCCGAAGGTCGTCATAAAACCGACCAAGGGGCAGATCGACGACCTCGTCCACCAAATTCGCGAGCGTGCCGAGAAGGACGAACGAGTTCTCGTCACCACTTTGACCAAGAAGATGTCGGAGGACCTGACCGACTATCTGCTCGAGCTGGGCATCCGCGTCCGGTACCTGCACTCCGACATCGATACCTTGCGCCGAGTCGAGCTGCTGCGGCAGCTTCGGCTGGGTGAGTACGACGTCCTGGTCGGCATCAACCTCCTCCGGGAGGGCCTCGACCTTCCCGAGGTGTCATTGGTCGCCATTCTCGACGCGGACAAGGAGGGATTCCTTCGCAGCGGCACCAGCCTCATTCAGACGATCGGCCGCGCCGCTCGAAACGTGTCCGGTGAAGTGCACATGTACGCCGACAAGATGACCGACTCCATGACGTACGCGATCGAAGAGACCGAACGTCGGCGCGAGAAGCAGATCGCCTACAACAAGGAGCGGGGAGTCGATCCGCAACCGCTGCGCAAGAAGATCGCCGACATTCTCGATCAGGTGTATCAGGAGGCAGAGGACACCGACACGGCCGTCGAAGTGGGTGGCTCGGGTCGGAACGCCAGCCGTGGTCGGCGAGCGCAGGGCGAAGCAGGCAGGTCGGTCAGCTCCGGCGTGTACGAGGGGCAGGATGTCTCGTCGATGCCGCGCGCCGAGTTGGCGGACCTGATCAAGAACATGACCGATCAGATGATGAACGCTGCCCGCGAGTTGAAGTTCGAGCTGGCCGGTCGACTGCGCGACGAGATCCAGGACCTGAAGAAGGAGCTCCGCGGCATGGACGCGGCCGGCCTCAAATAGGTCGAGCGGGTGGTGCGAGTCGAGCCTGCGGAACGATCCGAAATGGTTCGGTTACGGTTCAGTGATGGACGCAACCACCGCCGGCCGCACCTCTCGTGCACTCGAACTGATCCACTCGATGACCTACTTCCTGCCGGAGACGCAGGACGCTCTCGTTGCCGCTGGGTTACCGCCACGGGCCTGCTATTTCGCCGGTCGTGCAGCACCTCTCGGGCCGGTCGGTGCAGGTGTCGTGACAGCCACGTTCTACAACTTCAACCGCGATCTGATCAGCCCGCTGGTTCCGGCAGCCTGGGCCATCGCCTCTCCCGACGAGATCATGGCAATCCGTTACGCCACACTCGACACCGCATTCGAGCGTCTGTTGGGCTCCGAGACGTTGGCGTCCCCGGATATGGCCGAAGCTGCCGACCTCGCATCGATCGCTGCGCGTGGAATCCCAGGAGACGACGGTCGGCCGCTGTACGCCGCCTACGCCGAACTCGACTGGCCTCAAGCGCCGCACCTCGTGTTGTGGCACGCGCTCACCCTGATCCGTGAGTACCGCGGCGACGGTCACATTGCCGCGCTGCAGACGGCGGGGTTGAACGGCCTGGACGCGCTGATCACCCACACCGCCACCGGGTACGGCTTCGAGAAGGAATTCGCGCGCAAGCGTCGTGGATGGTCGACCGAGCAGTGGAACGAAGCCGTGGCGTCCTTGGCCGATCGTGAATTGTTGACGGCCGACGGCGCTTTGACTCAGGACGGGAAAGATCTCCGCACGTTGGTCGAGGACATCACCAACGACCTCGCCGTCGCGCCGTGGGCCGCCCTCGGCGAGGACGGTGCAGCTCGGTTGGTTTCGCTCGCGACGCCGTGGCGTGAGTCGATCGTCGGCCAGGGCACCATTCCCGAGGGCGTCTTCGGGCCAGCGATCAAAAAGAAGTAGGCCGCCTCAGCTGGTGATGTCCTTGGTGGCGAATCGTCTCCACGCGATCAGCCCGAAGACCGCCGCGTAGGTGATGGCCGAGAACGATCCGACCACCATGTCGTTCCAGTCGATGTTCGTGCCGAAGGCGTCGATCCACGAGTTCGCGTAGTGCCCGGGCAGATAGTTGCGCAGCGACCCCAATGCCGTGATCTGATCGAGGATCTGCATCAGAATCGACGTCATCACCGCGCCGCCGACGGCCCCGAGAGGGGCGTCGGTGAGCACCGACAGCAACATGGCGAGACCCGCTACCCACAGCAGATTGATGCCGATGTAGGCGACCGCAATCAGTAGTCGCACCAGGGAAGTGCCGTACGACAGTCCTTCACCCAGCGGCGTGACCAGTGATTCGGCGCCGTACATCACCGTCCCGATCAGCAGGGACACTCCGACCAGCACCAGAATGGCGGCGCTGGACAGCGTGGCCGAGACGAGTGCCTTCTGGGTCAACAGTCGGCTTCGAGGAACCGGGATGGCGAGCAGGTAGCGCAGGCTCGACCACGAGGCCTCGCTCGCAACGGAGTCGCCGAAGAACAGCGCCACCACGACGATGAGCAGAAATCCGACGGACATGAACAGTGCGAAGACGGTGAAGTTCATGCCGCCTCGCGTGCCGAGCTCGATGAGTCCGCCGGCGTCGGAGTCGGCGCTGGAGCTGCCCACGGTGAAGGCGACGACAAGGATCACCGGTAGCAGGGCAAGGAAACCGATGGCGAGCTGAGTGCGTCGCCGGCCCAACTGTCGACGCAGTTCGGTACGAAACGGCAGGGTGCGGCCGCCGCTGTAGCCCGCTGCGCGGCCGTCTGCGTGCGTTGTACTCATGAGCGATCCTCGCTGGAGTCGGTCTCGTGAACGACTGTGCCTGGGGTATCTCGATGAACGAGGTCGAGGAACACGTCCTCGAGTCGGGTGGACTGGGAAAAGCCGCGGACCGACACCCCCGCCGTAACGAGTTCTCTGATGACGACGGCGGAATCGGCGTCGGTCAGGTCGACGGTCACCGTGCCGTCGTCGACGATCACCGCGCCGTCATGGCCGGCGGCGTCGAGTACCGACTGGGCGCGGCCGGCGTCGTCGACCCTGATCTCGGTCTGCCCACCGGCCGCTGTCAGCTCGCGGACGGTGCCCGAGCTGATCACGGAGCCACGGTTCATGACCACGACGTGCGTGCACGTCTGTTCCACTTCGGCGAGGAGGTGGCTCGAGACCAACACGGTGCGCCCCGTCTTCGCGTAGTTGATCAGCACGTCACGCATGGTTCGGATCTGTGGCGGGTCGAGGCCGTTGGTCGGTTCGTCCAACACCATGAGATCGGGTAGACCCAGCATGGCCTGTGCAATGGCGAGGCGCTGACGCATGCCTTGGCTGTAGGACTTGACCTTGCGTTCGATCGCTGCGCCGAGGTCTGCGATCTCGAGTGCCTCGTCGAGGTGAGCGTCTTCGATCGGTCGCCCAGTCGCCTCCCAGTACAGCCGCAGGTTCTGGGTGCCGGTCAGATGCGGAAGGAAGCCGGAACCCTCGACGAAGGAGCCGAGCCGCGACAACACCGGGGCACCGGGTGTGACCTTGTGACCGAAGACTCGGATGTCGCCGCCGGTGGGGGTGATCAGGCCCATCAGCATGCGCAACGTGGTGGTCTTTCCGGCACCGTTCGGTCCTAGCAGTCCGAGTACCTGACCCTGTTTCACCTCGAAGCTGACGCCGTCCACGGCGCGGAACCCGTTCGAGTACGTCTTGGCCAGATCGGTGATCACCAGGGGAGTGTCGACCAGAGCCTCGTCGACCTCGGCCACCGTGCGGCGTCTGGTTCGCACGATCGTCGCCACGACGATGCATCCGACCACCAGGACGACCACGCCGATTCCGATCAGTGGAGCGACGGGTACCGTGCTGTTCGCGCTCGCCACCGCGGGAACCGTCGGCAACGCGACGGACGTGTTCGCCATGGTCACGCTGAACTGTGCGGGCTCCAGCGGGACGGCGTAGGCCTGATCGGTGGTGGAGACGCTCAGTTCGAGACGATGACCTTGCTGGACGGTATAGCTGATTCCAGGGAGGGCGACGGTGACGTCGACGGGATCGATGCTCCCGGTGTCGGGCAGTCGGATGGCCGACACTGCGCCGCCGGGAAGGGTCCGTGTGCCGTTCGGGGCGACGTCGTACAGTTTCGCGAACAGCACAGCCTGGCCGGGCCCGGCGAGGGACGCCACCCGGAGATCGACTCTCGGCGCGCCGGTGATGGTCAGTGACGAGTCGACGGGCTCGCTGGTGAAAATCGCGGACTGGCCCGGAAGGTCCGCAGTCAGCGCTGCACCGGCTCCGGTCGATCCGAGTGTCGACAACACCGAACCCAGACCGGGGACCGTCGAGATGGCGGACGGTGACGCGCCGGGCGGACGAATGATCGTCCCGTCGTCCGAGGCGGGGGTGAAGGTCACCGTATTCGTCTGTGTGGGTTCGGAGTTCGGGGTCAGGCCTGGGTAGTCGGGAGCCGTCATCCGACGATTGCGTTCTCCTCCTCGCTCATCGGCTGCGCGCTGCGTCGAATACACGAACGGCGCGCTCTCGGAGGTCGCGGGATCGGGGGTGCCGCGCAGAGTCCGGTCGAAGAAGTCCGCGACGGCTCGATCCGACGCACCGTTCGTTCCACCGGCATCGTGCCCACCGTCGAACCACCGAACGGTCACGTCACCGCCTGCGGCTGCGATCTGCCGAGCCGTCGCGTCGGCCTGGTCGAGACCGAACAGAGTGTCTTGGGTGCCCTGTAGGAGAAGCGTCGGAGCCGTGATGTTCGACGCGACCGCGACGGGCGAGTGGGCAGTCAGCAGATCGAGCAGCGGCTGGCTGGGGATGCCGGTCACTGCGGATTGTGCGTAGGCGTCGCAGAATTCCTGGGCGAATCTGCCGCATGCGGATGCGCCACCGCCATCGTTACCACCACCGTTACCGTCCGTGGAACTGCCGGGCGCAGCGCTGGAGGCCCCCGCTCCGAAGAAGACCCCGGCCCATCCACGTTTGAGGACGCCGGGTCCGCCGTATTCGGCACCGGCCGGGGAATCGATGTTTCCGAGCGCTTCTCGACCTGCGGACGAGGTGACGCCGAAGTTGGGGAACAGGGCCTGGCCCAGGTCGTTCCAGGTGATGGCAGCGGCCACCGAGTCCACACGCGGGTCTGTTCCGCCTGCGCTGAGGGCCAGTGCCCCGCCGTACGACCCGCCTGCCACGCCGACGTGGGGATCACCAGGAGCGTCGAGCTGTACTTCGGGCTGTTCGGCCAGCCAGTCGATCAGGCCGCGGGCATCGGCGACCTCGCGATCGGGGTCGTTGATGGAGATGGAACCCGTGCTGTCACCGAAGCCGCGCGCGGTGTAGGCGAGAACCACGTATCCGCGCGCGGCGAGATCACGAGCTTCGCCGTCGACCGAGTCCTTGCTGCCGCCGAAGCCGTGCGCGAGCAACACAGCCGGAGCGGGGGTGGACTCGGGAATGTAGAGCCGGGTGTCGAGGTCGACGGTCTCCGTCGAACCGGGGCTGTCCGGTAGCGTGATGCGCGCGTCACGCGTAGCAGTGTCGGCTTCGCGTCCCTGGGGGAGGAATGCGAATGCGAGGGCGGCCACGATCACGATCGAGATCGCGACGGCACCGAGAGCGAGGGCCCGTCTCGACAACGGCGGGCGGGGGATCGGCATGCAAACCAATGTATGTGAGTGGCGCGGATCGTGTTGTTCCCCAAGTTCACGTGCCGATCGTCGACTTCCGGCTACTGTCAGCGCATTAGTCCCCGGACCACGTCTTTCGGTCCTGTGACTTGCACCAATCCAGTTCGACCAGAAGTGTCACATCTGTGTGTGACCGACAAATGGAGGAATGAATGAGCGCCTACCGCACCGTCGTCGTCGGAACCGATGGCTCCGAATCGTCACTGCGGGCAGTGGAGAAGGCCGCGGCTCTGGCGGGAGATGCCGATGCCACCCTGGTGATCGCGTGTGCTTACTACCCGGCCGATCCGAAAGACACCTCTGCCGCCGCCGACGCACTCCGCGAGGACGCCTACCAGATCACCGGTTCGGCACCGACGCGCGAAATCCTGCGCACCGCCCGAGAGCACGCCACCAAGGCCGGCGCGAAGAACATCGAGGAGAAGCCGATCGTCGGAGCGCCCGTCGAGTCCCTCCTGGCACTCGTGGACGAGGTCAAGGGCGATCTACTCGTCGTCGGCAACCGTGGGCTGAACTCGCTGACCGGTCGCTTGCTCGGTTCGGTTCCGTCCGACGCGGCCCGCAAGTCGACCTGTGACGTGCTGATCGTCCATACCGTCCGCTGATTTTCTCGTAGTACGACAATCGGCCCGCCCCGTCGACGATGACGGGGCGGGCCGATTGTTCTCGTCGGACTGTTCTCGTCAGACCTCGGCGTCGAAGGGCTGCAGGGCCCCGAGCTCCTGGGGCAGAGGATCCACATGGACGACGCCGAGTCGCTGGGTTGCTCGGGTCAGGGCCACGTAGAGGTCGTTCATACCCTTGACGGACTCCGCAACGATCGCGCTCGGCTCGACGATGAGCACCGAGTCGAACTCGAGCCCTTTCGCGTCCTTGACCGTCGACACGGTCACCACATCCGACGCCAGGTGCTGCAGTTGGGAGACCAGTTCGGAGGGAACGAGCACTGCGCTCAGGCCGGGACGAGGGTGGTCGGCCACTCGCTTCTCGACCGTCGTCACCAGATCTGCTGCGGCTACGCGTTGAGCCCACGGCTCGACGCCGGTGCTGCGAATGGATCGCGGTTCGGACTGCTCCGGATCGATCGCCGCGAGCACGTCGTGCGCCACCGTCATGATCTCCGACGGCGTTCGGTAGTTGACCGTCAGTTCGGTGAGCTTCCAGCGTTGAGCCACATAGGGTTCGAGCACCGATCCCCAGGACGTGGTTCCGGCCGGGTCACCGGTCTGCGCGGTGTCACCCACCAGTGTCATCCACCGATTGGGGATGCGCCGCATCACCATTCGCCACGCCATCGCCGACAGCTCTTGTGCCTCGTCCACGATCACGTGCCCGTAGGTCCAGGTACGGTCGCCGGCTGCGCGTTCGGCGGTGGTGAGTCGCTGACCCGAATTCTGGCGTCGCGCAAGCTGATCGGCGTCGATCAGGTCGTAGGCCATCAGAATCTCCGGGTCCAGTTCGTCTTCGAGGTCCTGTGGTGCAGACCCGGTCAGGATGTCCAGCGCGCCCTGGGCATCGGCGATCTGGCCACGCCATTGACGCTGGGCCTGCTCACGTTCGGCAGCATCGTCGACGCCGAGCAGCTCGGCGAGCTCGTCGAGCAGCGGGGCATCCGCGGACGAGAAGCCGTGGCCGCGGCGCAGCAGCGACTCGCGCTCCGACTCGCCGAGCGCAGGTGCGGCCGATGCGATCTTCTCCGGCGATGCGAACAGGTCTCGAAGAACCTGCTGGGGTGACAGATCCGGCCACAACTCGTCTATCGCAGCCATCACGTCGTGGTCCTCGCGCATCTCGTCCCGCATGTCCGCAATGTCGTCGGCGCTGAGCAAGCTCGATCCGTCCACCACGTTCTGGCCGAATTTCGCGGCCAGCTGATTGGCCAACTGGTCGATGACCGAGGACACGAACAGAGGTCGAGCCAAGTTGTGTGGTCGCCGGGAGGACCGGGCGCGGCCGCGGGCACGCGTGACTATCTTTCGATCGAGGGTGATGTCGTAGGTGTCGAACTTCAGCCGGCGCGGCTGTGCGGGCACCTCCTGGCGATCACGCACTGCCTGCGTCAGTACGTCGACCATCGACAGTCTGCCCTTGACCTCGGTGGCCAGAGCCGAATCCTCGCGCTGCGCACGGACTCCGGGGTACAGATCGCCGATCGTCGACAGCAGTACCCCGGTTTCGCCCAGCGACGGCAGCACCTGGCCGATGTAGTCGAGGAACGTGGCGTTGGGCCCGATGATCAGGACACCGCTCTTGCCGAGCTGTTGACGGTACGTGTACAGCAGATACGCTGCTCGGTGCAGTGCCACGGCCGTCTTGCCGGTGCCCGGTCCGCCCTGCACCACCAGCACACTGCGATGCTGTGAGCGGATGATCGCGTCCTGCTCGCTCTGGATCGTTTCGACGATGTCGTTCATCTGACCGGTTCGCGCCGCATCGAGCGCGGACAGCAGCGCACCCTCGCTGGCGACGCCACCCGCAACAGCGGCATCGTTGGACGACTGCGCGGAATCGAGGTCCAGGAACTCGTCGGCGATGGCGGTCACCTTGCGTCCGCGGGTACGGATGTGCCTGCGGCGCAACACGTTTTCGGGAGCTGCCGGTGTCGCCAGATAGAACGGACGGGCCATGGGAGCTCGCCAGTCCAGCAGTAGTGTCTCGTAATCGTTCTTGTCGTCGAGGATTCCGACACGGCCGATGTAACGCTCGGGGCGGTCGTCGACTTTCGGATCGAGGGTGTCCGGATCGAGGTCGATGCGTCCGAAGCAGAGTCCGTTCTCGGCTGCGTCGTACTTGGCGATGTCCTCGGTGTACATCTGGTTGAAGGATTCGCGCTCGCTTCGGGCCTGCGGTGTTCCGCCGGTCTCGAGCAGCACGGCGCGAAGTCGGTTTGCGGCATACTCGCGCAGTGCATCGAGCTGCGTGTACAACCGCGTCAGATGCGCCTGTTCGAGGTCTTCCTCGATGGGTGCACCGGGATCGTTCGATGGGTGGCCGTCGTCCGGCAAAGGTTCTCCTCGGGAGTTCGGCCGAGGCGAAAATATCGCCTCGAAATCAGCCAGAGCAGTCTACGCCGCAGAACGGCCCTGTCGCAGAACCGCGAGTTCTGGGACAGGGCCGTGCGCGAACGACGTCGAGCGTCGTGGGTAGACCTACTTCGCGTACTGCTGGAGCTTCTTGTCCAAGTTCTTCTGCGCCTTGGCAACTCGATTCTCGAGCTTGGCCCGAGCCTGCTCGGTTGCCTTTTCGAGTTCCTTGTTCTGCTTCTCGGCCCGCTTACGAGCGCGCTTGCCGAGGGTGTCGACCCGATCCGACGCGATGTCGGCCCACGTGGCGCCGCGCTTCTGAGCCTCTTCGGCCAGAACGGATCCCTTCTCGGCAGCGAGATCGGCGAGCTTTGCTCCGCGCTTCTGTGCCACCTCGGCCAGTTCACTGCGACGGTCGGCAGCGACGTCGACCAACTTCGAGCCCCGCTTCTGAGCGAGCTCGGCCCAATCCGAGCTGCGGTGCGCGGCCTTGTCGGCGAGCTTCGATCCACGCTTCTGCGCTTCTTCGGCCAGATCGCTTCCGCGGTCGGCAGCAAGCTCGGCCAGCTTCGAGCCCCGCTTCTGGGCTTCCTCGGCCAGCTCCGAACCCTTGTCGGCGGCGATGTGAGCCCACCGGTTCAGAGCGGGCTGCGCGACCTCTGCCAGCTCCGAGCCCTTCTCGCCGGCGATGTCGGCGAACTTGGCCAGCTTCGGCTGTGCAGCGTCGGCGAGCTTGGCCAGCTTCGGCTGTGCGGCGTCGGCCAGGTCGGCACCGCGGCTCGCTGCGATCGAGGCAATTTCCTTGACGCGTTCGCCGGTGTCGTGAGTGGTGTGACCGGGCAGCGCTGAGACCACAGATTCCTGTGCGCGGCGTGCCGCCCGCTTGCTGCGCCACGCGACGGAGGGCTTGCCCTCGGTGTCGACGGCCGCGATCAGCAATCCGCCGAGCAGGCTGAGGTTCTTGAAGAAGTGGATGCGTTGCGCAGCCTTGGTCTCCGGGTCGGTTTCGTTCCAGAACGCGTGTCCGGCCAGTGTCGTCGGAACGAGGCTTCCGGCCAGAGCGAGCGATGCGATGCGCGGTGCCTTGCCGGTGGCCAACAGAATGCCGCCGGCGACCTGGATACCGCCGTTGATCCGAACCAACGTCTCGGGATCGGTCGGCACGTTCGCGGTGACCTCGTTCGGCAGAGCATCCTTGCTCTGCTCGATCAGCGGAGCGGCTGCCTTCGCCCTGCCGGCGGGATTACGAAGTGCATCGACGCCCCCGGAGATGAAAATCGTAGACATCAGCGGACGGGCGATACGGCGGACCAGCATTGACAGCCTCCTGCGTAGTTTCTCGTGTCATGGCGGTTGTACGTGCGGACTCGCACCGAAAATAGTTCGAAGTCACCGGTGCGTGCACTTTTGTCACACTCTTCATACCCCGTGTTTCACGGTCTCAAGCACGCGCGGCGTCACCAGCCGCGTTCGCGCCATTCCGCCAGGTGCGGCCGCTCGTCACCGAGGGTGGTGTCCTTGCCGTGCCCGGGGTAGACGATGGTGTCGTCGGCGTAGCGGTCGAACAATTTGGCGCTCACGTCGTCGAGGAGGTGGGTGAAGTCCTCGGGGCCGTTGGTTTTGCCGACGCCGCCGGGGAACAGAGAATCGCCGGTGAAGAGGTGCGTCGTCTTGCCCTCGGCATCGGTCAGCGCGAGTGCTATCGAGCCCGGAGTGTGACCGGTCAGATGCACCACATCGAAGGTGAGCTCACCCACCGACACCGTGTCGTGGTCGGCCAGAAGACGGTCCGGAGCTACCGGCAGCGGTTCTGCGTCCAGCTCGTGGGCCGCGGTGGGCGAGTCGGTGCCACCGGCGATATCGGCCAGCGCCTGCCAGTGGTCGGCATGCTGATGGGTGGTGACGATCAGAGACAGGGTCGGTGCGTTCTCGTCGAGAAGCAGTGAGATGCGGTCCGCCTCGTTGGCGGCGTCTATCAGCAGGGAATGGCCCGTTGCGGAACAGACGACCAGGTAAGTGTTGTTGTCCATGGGGCCGACCGACATCTTGGTGATCGTGGCTCCGGGGATCGTCCGCCGCTGCGGGGGTGAACCCTGTGCAACGACGCCGGTGTAATTGTCGTCGATGACCATGAGGTGCTCGTCCATTTCGAGGACGCTACCGTCGGCAGCAACGACGGGAGCGCCGGGGTCACGCTCGTGGAAAAGTGTGTCGGTACCTGGACCTACCATTGCTACGAGGTGAGGTTCGTCGCTCACCTCGACAGGTTTTCGACGTGGAGTCCTCGGCTACACGGCATGTGATCGGTGCATCGGCACCACGCGTCATCATCGACTCGACGTCGGACAATGCTGCGTCGAGCAGCAACACGGCTCGACGTGCTCGTGAGAAAAGAAGGGAACACAGTGGCGGATCGCCTGATAGTGCGAGGTGCACGGGAGCACAACTTGAGGGGGGTCGATATCGACCTGCCCCGGGACGCGCTGATCGTGTTCACCGGTTTGTCCGGTTCGGGCAAGTCGTCTCTCGCCTTCGACACGATCTTCGCCGAAGGCCAGCGTCGCTACGTGGAGTCGCTGTCCGCATACGCACGGCAGTTCCTCGGTCAGATGGACAAGCCCGACGTCGACTTCATCGAAGGCCTGTCGCCCGCGGTCTCGATCGACCAGAAGTCGACCAACCGCAACCCACGCTCGACCGTGGGCACCATCACCGAGGTCTACGACTACCTACGGTTGCTTTACGCCAGGGCGGGCACTGCGCACTGCCCGGTGTGCGGCGAGCAGATCGCCAAGCAGACTCCACAGCAGATCGTCGATCAGGTTCTCGACATGGAGGAGGGCCTGAAATTCCAGGTCCTAGCGCCGGTGGTCCGAACCCGTAAGGGCGAGTTCGTCGACCTGTTCGACTCGCTCAACACTCAGGGCTACTCACGTGTGCGCGTCGACGGTGTCGTCCACCAGCTCAGTAGCCCACCGGTGTTGAAGAAGCAGGAAAAGCACGACATCGAGGTCGTCGTCGACCGGCTCACCGTCAAGTCCAGTTCGAAGCAGCGGCTCACCGACTCGGTGGAAACCGCACTGCGGCTGGCAGACGGGATCGTGGTTCTCGACTTCGTCGACCGTGAGGAGAACGCCCCCGATCGGGAGCGTCGTTTCTCGGAGAAGCTCGCGTGTCCCAACGGCCACCCGCTGTCCATCGACGACCTCGAACCGCGATCGTTCTCGTTCAACTCGCCTTACGGTGCCTGCCCCGACTGTGTCGGGCTCGGCGTGCGCAAGGAGGTCGATCCCGAGCTGGTGGTGCCCGACGGTGATCTGAGTCTGGCCGACGGGGCCATCGCGCCGTGGTCCATGGGCCAGACGTCGGAGTACTTCGGCCGCTTGCTGTCCGGACTCGCCGACGCCATGGGCTTCGATCTGCACGCTCCGTGGAACAAGCTGCCGGCAAAGGTCAAGCGAGCTGTCCTGGAGGGCAGCGACCACCAGGTGCACGTGAAGTACAAGAACCGGTACGGCCGCACCCGGTCGTACTACGCCGAGTTCGAGGGCGTCATGCCCTTCCTGCACCGCCGCCTCGAGCAGACCGAATCCGAACAGATGAAGGAACGGTACGACGGCTACATGCGCGACGTTCCGTGTCCTACCTGCAACGGAGCCAGGCTGCGTCCAGAAATTCTGTCGGTCACCATCGCGGCAGGTGATTTCGGGCCGAAGTCGATCGCCGAGGTGTGTGAACTGTCCATCGCCGACACGGCCGACTTCCTCAACAGCCTCACTCTGGGGCGACGCGAGGAAGCGATTGCGGGCCAGGTCCTCAAGGAGGTTCAGGCTCGACTCGGCTTCCTGCTGGACGTGGGTCTCGAATACCTGTCGTTGGCGCGCACCGCGGGCTCGCTGTCCGGCGGCGAGGCGCAACGTATCCGGCTCGCCACGCAGATCGGCTCCGGCCTCGTCGGCGTGCTCTACGTACTGGACGAGCCGTCCATCGGACTGCATCAACGGGACAACCGCCGGCTCATCGACACGCTGACGAGACTGCGCGATCTCGGCAACACATTGATCGTCGTCGAGCACGACGAGGACACCATCCGTACCTCGGACTGGGTCGTCGATATCGGACCGTTGGCCGGTGAGCACGGCGGACGCGTCGTGCACAGCGGTTCCTACGCGGACCTCCTCACCAACGACGAATCGCTCACGGGTGCGTATCTGTCGGGTCGCATGGAGATCCCGCTGCCGGACACCCGTCGGGTGGTCGACAAGAAGCGACAGGTCACCGTCGTGGGTGCCCGTGAACACAACCTCCAGGGAATCGACGTCAGCTTCCCCCTCGGTGTTCTGACGTCGGTCACCGGTGTCTCCGGCTCGGGCAAGTCGACTCTGGTCAACGACATCCTTGCGACCGTGATGGCCAACAAGCTCAACGGTGCCCGGCAGGTTCCCGGTCGGCACACCCGGATCAACGGTCTGGACCAACTGGACAAGCTGGTTCGCGTCGACCAGTCGCCGATCGGCCGCACGCCCCGGTCCAATGCTGCGACGTACACCGGGGTCTTCGACAAGATCCGTACGTTGTTCGCGGCCACCACCGAGGCCAAGGTTCGTGGGTATCAACCCGGACGATTCTCGTTCAACGTCAAGGGTGGTCGGTGCGAGGCGTGCTCGGGAGACGGCACGTTGAAGATCGAGATGAACTTCCTGCCCGACGTCTACGTCCCGTGCGAGGTGTGCGAGGGCGCTCGCTACAACCGTGAGACGCTCGAGGTGCATTACAAGGGCAAGACCATCGCCGAGGTTCTGGACATGCCGATCGAGGAGGCTGCCGACTTCTTCGAGGCCATCACGTCGATTCACCGGTATCTCAAGACCCTCGTCGAGGTCGGCCTCGGCTACGTCCGCCTGGGGCAACCGGCAACGACCTTGTCCGGCGGCGAAGCTCAGCGTGTGAAACTCGCAGCCGAGTTGCAGAAGCGATCGACCGGCCGCACGGTCTACATCCTCGACGAGCCGACCACGGGCCTGCACTTCGAGGACATCCGGAAATTGCTCGGCGTGGTGAACGGACTGGTCGACAAGGGGAACACCGTCATCGTCATCGAGCACAATCTCGATGTCATCAAGGTCTCCGACTGGGTAATCGACATGGGGCCCGAAGGCGGTTCGGGCGGCGGAACGGTTGTGGCACAGGGTAATCCGGAAGCCGTAGCAGCGGTGCCCGAAAGCTACACCGGAAAATTCCTGCAGGAGGCGCTCTCCCGTGAGGTAGTGGCGTCCACGCCGAAGGCGGCCCCGAAGAAGCGTCGGGCTCGTAAGGTCGCTGCGGTCTGACGCGAACACGTCGACGACGAAGCCGCATCCGGATTGCCGGATGCGGCTTCGTCGTCTGTCGGTGGGGGTGGGGTGCGCTCGTTCAGTGCACCGGGCCGGTGTACTTCTCACCGGGGCCGAGTCCCGGCTCGTCCGGGTGTGCGGAGGCTTCCCGGAACGCGCGTTGCAATGCCTGCAGGCCGTCGCGAATCGGTCCGGCGTGCGGACCGAGATACTCGACCGACGCGGTGACCAAGCCGGCGAGTGCGGTGATGACGCGTCGGGCCTCATCGAGATCGAGGTAGGGGCTCTCCGCGGGATCGGGCTCGGACAGACCCAGCTTCTCGGCCGCAGAACTCATCAGCATCACCGCTGCGCGGCTGATGACCTCGACCGCGGGAACCTCGGCGAGTTCCCGGACTTCTTGCTCGATACCGGTGGGGTCGGTGCCTGCGGGTTCGGCGGGCGTGGATGAACTGGTCATACCTACGAGAATCCCACGCCGCGGGTGTTGTCAGTGGGATCGGGTGTCGACTCGGCGCGATCGATCGACGCGATTGTCGGTTTCGGGCTTCTGCTGGTAGTCTGACTCGACGACCGTCTTCGGCGTGCGCTCCTCGATGGAGTTCACCGCATGAAGGCAGCAAGTGGAGCCCGACTCCCACCGGTATGTGATCCGAAAGGATGGCTTCCGGTCCGGTCGCACGACGGTCTCCCAGTTGGGATTCCCCAGTGCTTCCTCCTCGTGAGGAGACTGTACGACGCGCTATGTCGTACGGATCGACCGGTCGACATCGGGCCCTGCTGTCGGTACAGACCGGCTGCAGGGTTTTTTCGTTTTCGGTGTTGGTTCGCCGAGCGTGATGTCGAGGTTCGAGGGCGACGGGCTGTGTAAGTGGCAGGCGGTCGGGTTACACACCACACCGCACTACCTAGGAGGCCCCATCAGCACTGAGACCCGCATCAACGATCGCATCCGAGTTCCCGAGGTCCGTCTTGTCGGACCAGGCGGTGAACAGGTGGGGATCGTGCGTGTTGAAGATGCACTCCGCTTGGCTCTCGAAGCCGACCTCGATCTTGTCGAAGTAGCTCCCGACGCACGTCCGCCGGTCTGCAAGATCATGGACTACGGGAAGTTCAAGTACGAGGCTGCGCAGAAGGCGCGCGAATCGCGCAAGAACCAAACGCTCACCGTCATCAAGGAGCAGAAGCTCCGCCCCAAGATCGACGCGCACGACTACGAGACCAAGAAGCGCAACGTGGTTCGCTTCCTCGAAGCCGGCTCGAAGGTCAAGGTCACCATCATGTTCCGTGGTCGCGAGCAGTCGCGTCCCGAGCTCGGTTTCCGTTTGTTGCAGCGCCTGGGTGCCGACGTCGCGGAACTCGGTTTCGTGGAGACGTCGGCCAAGCAGGACGGCCGCAACATGACCATGGTCCTGGCTCCGCACAAGGGTGCCAAGACTCGCGTGAAGGCTCAGGAAAGCGCTGCCGCGCCGCCTGCGCAACGCGCACCGGCCCCCGCGCCGGAACAGCCCGCCGCTGCAGCTCCGGCTGCCGAAGCACCGGCCGCAGCAGCTCCGGCTACTCCGGCCCAGACCAACTGAGCTTCGCGCTCTACCAGTAAGACAGTCCCGCACCCGCCTCGGTGCGCAGTCCGTGCCGAGGCGCTGCGTGTCTGTGCCATGCATCACCGAAGAGCTAATACAGAACAGAGGATTTCATGCCCAAGCAGAAGACGCACAGTGGTGCCAAGAAGCGATTCAAGGTGTCCGGCAGCGGCAAGATCCTGCGCCAGAAGGCCGGCCGTCGCCACCTGCTCGAGCACAAGCCCACCAAGGTGACTCGTCGCCTCGATGGCGTCGCCGTTGTCAAGAAGGCCGACGTGCCTCGGATCAAGCGCCTGCTCGGCATCTGATCCGGCCCGCCGCCGACTGATTTCGGTCGGCTTCATCCCATTACCATTCGGGGTTTCACACGCCCCCAGATCGACAGGATTCACCAGTGGCACGCGTAAAAAGGGCCGTCAACGCCCAGAAGAAGCGCCGTTCGATTCTCGAAGCGTCCAAGGGCTACCGCGGACAGCGCTCACGTCTGTACACCAAGGCCAAGGAGCAGCAGCTCCACTCGCTCACCTACGCGTACCGGGACCGCCGCGCGCGCAAGGGTGACTTCCGCAAGCTGTGGATCACGCGAATCAACGCTGCAGCGCGGGCCAACGACATCACCTACAACCGATTCGTCCAGGGCCTGAAGGCCGCGGGCGTCGAGGTGGACCGCAAGATCCTCGCCGAGCTCGCTGTGTCCGATGCCGAGGCATTCGCCGGCTTGGTCGCCATCGCCAAGGCTGCATTGCCTGCCGATGTCAACGCTCCTGCTGGAGAAGCAGCCTGAGCGAGTCGCCGCACGACGATTCAACTCCGAAACGACCCGTGGATTCGCTGACCGAGCGAACTCCGCGGGTCGTTTCGGCCGTAAAGCTCGCTCGCGCTGCAGAGCGCAAGAAGGCGGGACTGTTCCTTGCCGAGGGCTTCAATGCTGTGTCCGAGGCTGCGCGGTTCGGTTCGGTCCGAGAGCTGTTCTTCACCGCGGACGCCTTCGACCGACACGAGAGCCTCATCGCCTCCGTCGAGGCCGCTGGAGCACGGGTGTTTCCGATCACCGATCGGGCCGCGAAGGCGTTGTCCGACACTGTCACTCCGCAGGGCCTGATCGCAGTCACCGAGTTGGTCGACGTCCCGATCGGCCGTGCGTTGGCCGGGACACCGCGGCTGGTGGCCGTTCCTGTGGAAATGGCCGAGCCTGGTAATGCCGGCACGATCATTCGTGTTGCCGACGCCGCGGGGGCCGATTCTGTGGTCCTGCTCGGCGACTCCGTCGATCCTCACAACGGCAAATGCGTGCGGGCCTCGGCCGGCAGCGTCTTCCATCTCCCCATCGCGCGGGAGCGCTCGATCGAGGGCGGCGTCGACGCACTGCGCCGTGCAGGACTGACGGTCGTGGCGACCGCCGCCGACGGCGAAGTCGACCTGGACGACGCAGACGAGCTGCTCCAGCAGCCGACTGCGTGGTTGTTCGGCAACGAGGCCCACGGTTTGTCCCTCCCCGTTGCCCAAGCTGCCGATCACCGGATCAGAATTCCCATCCACGGTCGGGCGGAGAGTCTGAACCTGGCGACCGCCGCGGCACTGTGTCTCTACGCGAGCGCCCGTGTTCGACGACGGTCGGCGAACCCGTGAATACGGTCGCCTAGGATCGTTACCACTCTGCCTCGTGCAGACCGACCATTATTCGAGGAGTGCATCTGTCGTGGCGAAGAAAGAGTCCGGGCCCGAGCCGGTAGATCCGAGCGTTCTCGAAGGGTCCGCACTCGACGCTGCGGTGGACTCGGCCGAGCAGGCGTTCGCCGACGCGTCGGACCTCGATGCGCTCACGAAGGTCAAAATCGATCACGTGGGTGGAAAGGCGCCACTGGCGTTGGCTCAGCGCGCCCTCGGAGCTCTTCCCGGTGACCAGAAGGCGGACGCGGGCAAGCGCGTCAAGGTGGCACGAGACCGGGTGCAGAAGTCCTTCGACGAGCGCCGCGCAGTGCTGTCGGCGGAGCGCGATGCGGCAATTCTCGTGGCCGAGACGATCGACGTGACGCTGCCGACCGACCGGGCACCCGTCGGAGCGCGCCATCCCATCACGATCATCTCCGAGCAGGTTGCCGACGTCTTCGTCGGAATGGGCTGGGAGGTCGAAGAGGGCCCCGAGGTGGAAACCGAGCACTTCAACTTCGACGCGTTGAACTTCCTGCCCGATCACCCGGCTCGCACGATGCAGGACACGTTCCACATCGCGCCGGAGGGCTCGCGGCAGGTACTGCGTACGCACACGTCGCCGGTGCAGGTGCGATCGATGCTCTCTCGCGAGGTGCCGATCTACGTCGTCTGTCCTGGCCGAACGTTCCGTACCGACGAGCTCGACACGACGCACACTCCGGTCTTTCATCAGGTCGAGGGGCTCGCGATCGACAAGGGCCTGACGATGGCGCATCTGCGCGGAACGCTGGACGCGTTCGCGCAGGCTCTGTTCGGCAGCGATACGCGTACTCGGATGCGGCCCAACTACTTTCCGTTCACCGAACCCTCTGCGGAGGTCGATGTGTGGTTCCCCAAGAAGAAGGGTGGAGCCGGTTGGGTCGAATGGGGTGGCTGCGGAATGGTCAACCCGAAGGTGTTGCAGGCCAGCGGCATCGACCCGGAGGTGTACACCGGTTTCGCGTTCGGCATGGGTCTCGAGCGAACTCTGCAGTTCCGCAACGACATCCCGGACATGCGGGACATCGTCGAGGGGGACATCAGGTTCACTCTGCCCTTCGGTGTTCAGGCCTGACGCCGCTACTCTCCAGCCCCACTTCATCTCGGATACAAGAAAGAGCTGAGCACACGTGCGAGTCCCACATTCCTGGTTGACCGAGGTCCTGCACGCGGGTACTCCCGACTGGTCCGTCTCGCCCGACGAGCTCGACGAGGGTTTCGTACGCGTCGGTTTCGAGGTCGAGGAGCTGGTCTCGTTGGACAACGTGACGGGGCCACTCGTGGTGGGTCGGGTCGAGTCGATCGAGGAACTGACCGAATTCAAGAAGCCCATTCGGTTCTGCCTCGTGAACGTGGGGGCCGACGAGCCTCAGGAGATCGTCTGTGGAGCACGCAATTTCGCCGAGGGGGACCTGATCGTCGCGGCTCTGCCCGGCAGCGTTCTGCCCGGTGGATTCGCCATCGCGTCGCGCAAGACGTACGGCCGCAACTCCAACGGAATGATCTGCTCGACGCTCGAGCTCGGTCTCGGCCGGGACCACTCCGGGATCCTGGTACTACCTGAAGGTACTGCGCAGCCCGGAGACGATGCCAAAGTCGTTCTGGGCCTGGATGACTCGGTGATCGAGCTGAACGTGACACCGGATCGCGGATACGCCTTCTCGGTGCGCGGCCTGGCCCGTGAGTTGGCGTGCAGCTTCGATCTTCCGTATGTGGATCCGGCGCGCACGATGCCCACCGAGGTCACCGGCGACGCCTGGCCCGTGACTGTCGAGCCCGAGTCCGGTACTTCTCGGTTCGCTCTGCGGAAGGTCGTGGGTATCGATTCTGCTGCCGTCACTCCCTGGTGGATGCAGCGGAGACTGCTGCTGGCCGGGGTGCGACCGATCTCGGTGGCCGTGGACGTGACCAACTACGTGCTCCACGAGCTCGGCCAGCCGTTGCATGCTTTCGACGCGAGCAAGCTCGACGGTGATCTCGTCGTGCGGCGCGCGAATGCGGGGGAGACGCTCACGACGCTCGACGGCGTCGAGCGCTCGCTCGATGCGGAAGACGTGGTCATCGCCGACGGAACGGGAGCCATCTCGTTGGCCGGCGTCATGGGCGGGGCGTCCACCGAGGTCGACGACTCGACCAGCGACGTCGTTCTCGAAGCAGCATCGTTCGATCCGCTCGCGGTGTTCCGAACCGGCCGTCGCCACAAGCTGTCGAGCGAGGCGAGCAAGCGATTCGAGCGGACTGTGGATTCGGCGCTCCCGGTTGCGGCGCTCGATCGGGCCGCACAGTTGCTCGTCGAGATCGCCGGTGGCCGTATCGAGCCGGTGCTGACCGACATCGGCGAGGCTGCCCGGTTCCCGTCGGTGACGATGGACTTCGACCTGCCCGATCGGATCGCGGGTGTGCAGTACCCCGACGGGACCGCTGCTCGACGGCTCGCTCAGATCGGCTGCACCGTCGAGGTGGATGTCGACGGTGGCGGCCACGGACAACTGGTCGTCGATCCTCCCTCGTGGCGACCCGACTTGGTGCAGCGCGCCGATCTGGTCGAAGAGGTGCTGCGGCTCGAAGGGCTCGAGAAGATCCCGTCGATTCTGCCGTCCGCTCCCGGTGGGCGCGGCCTCACCGTCGAGCAGAAGCGTCGGCGGGCAGTCGGCAAGGCCCTTGCGTTCGCCGGCTACGTCGAGGTTCTTCCGCCGGTGTTCCTGCCCAAGGGAATCTTCGACACGTGGGGCCTCGACGCGGACGACCCGCGCCGAGCGACGACGTCGGTGTTGAACCCGCTCGAGGCCGACCGCCCCGAGCTTGCGACGACCGTGCTTCCCGGTCTGCTCGAAATGCTGAGCAGGAATATCGCCCGCGGTCAGCGGGACGTGTCTTTGTTCGGAATCGCCCAGGTCGTTCTCCGGCACGACGCCACCGCTGCAGTGGACGCGTTGCCGGTCGATCGGCGACCGACCGACGATCAGATCGCGATGCTCCGTGGGTCCCTCCCCGCACAGCCGGTACACGTGGGCGTGGTGCTCGCCGGTCAGCGTGAGCCCTCTGGGCCCTGGGGTCCGGGCCGAGCAGCCGAGGCCGCGGACGCGTTCGCCGCTGTGCGCACGGTTGCCGCGGCGTCCGGTGTGCACGTCGATCTTCGTGCCGCACAACACCTTCCCTGGCATCCGGGCCGGTGCGCCGAGGTTCTTCTCGACGGTGAGGTCGTCGGGCATGCAGGCGAACTGCATCCGGCCGTGCTCGAGCGAGCCGGTTTGCCGCCGCGTACGTGCGCGGTGGAGCTGAGTTTGAGTGCTCTGCCCGTCGTCGAATCGCTTCCGGCCCCCGAGGTATCGCCGTACCCGGCCGTGTTGCAGGACGTCGCTGTCGTGGTCGACGCGTCCGTGCCCGCTGCGTCCGTCGAGGCTGCGCTGACGATCGGCGGTGGAGAACTGCTCGAGTCCATCCGACTGTTCGACGTCTACGAGGGTGAGCAGGTCGGCGAGGGGCGTAAGTCGTTGGCGTTCGCCCTCCGGTTCCGCGGTACGGACGGCACCCTGACCGAGGATCAGGCGACGGCGGCTCGCGACGCAGCCGTGGCTGCGGCGTCCACAGCGGTCGGTGCCCAGCTGCGTAGCTGAACCGTCGACGGCGCGGCCGGTGTTGTGCGTAGCGTGGTGTCATGACGGGTACGACGACGGGAGCGGCCGATGAGTGAATCCGACACGCAGGGCACGGCCTCGGATCTGCAGGTGTTGAACGAGGTTCTCGCGGCGGTTGTCGGCCGACCTCGGTTGGCTCCGGTGGCAGCGGCGGCATCTGCTCTGGCGGCCGAGTTGGGGACGGCGGAACCCGAGCCCGCCGGGCCGGATCGCGGCGTCCCGCCGGGAACCGTTCCCGATGTGGATGTTCCGCAGGTGACGAAACCTCGTATCGACCAGCCGCTCGGCGATCCACCACCGGGAGCTCCGTTGGGCGGAACGGTGCCGGGCGTCATCGATGCGGAATTGGTCGACGACCTGCCAGTCGGCGGGGGTGGGGGTTATGTCGGCGGTGCTATTACGGGCGACTTCACCGACTCCGGGGTGCCGACCTGGGACGGGGTGCGAGAAAAGGTGGAGCACCGCTCGGGTACGGCTGTCGGGGCGGAGGAGCTGGACCGGGAATCGAGAGCCGGTCAGGACCTGGACAAACAGTGGAACGATCGGCAGGAAGCCGGCCGAAAGAAGCTCGACGAAATCCGTAGATCGATGGGCAACAGCTAGCGTTTCCGGCCCGCCGATGAATGAGCTTGCATGATGCTGCATAATAAACCGCATGACTATTTCGGAGGCAACGCCGAAGCGCATCGCGGTGGCAGGTGCCAGTGGCTACGCCGGTGGTGAGATCCTTCGCCTGCTGCTCGGCCACCCGGCCGTACGCGACGGCTCGTTGGTCATCGGAGCGCTGACTGCGGGCGGCAATGCAGGCGCGACACTGGGTGAGTTCCATCCCCACCTGTTGCCGCTTGCCGACCGTGTTCTCGGCCCCACGACGGTCGACGAACTTGCCGGGCACGACGTGATCTTCCTCGGGTTGCCGCACGGTAAATCCGCCGAACTCGCGCTTCGGTTGCCCGAATCCGTGGTGATCATCGACTGCGGTGCCGATTTTCGCCTCAACGACTCGGCAGCCTGGGAGAAGTACTACAAGTCTCCGCATGCGGGGACTTGGCCGTACGGGCTCCCAGAGCTACCGGGGCACCGCGAGCTCCTGGTCGGGGCCACGCGTATCGCCGTGCCCGGGTGCTATCCGACGGTGTCGAGTCTTGCCCTGGCCCCGGCAGTTGCCGCCGGAATCATCGAGCCACGGGTCAACATCGTTGCGGTCACCGGCACGTCCGGTGCGGGCCGGGCACCCAAGGCCGACCTGCTGGGCTCCGAGGTGATGGGCTCGGTTCGCGCATACGCGGTAGCAGGCGCGCACCGGCACACTCCGGAGATCGTGCAGAATCTGTCGGCGGTGGCCGGTACCGACGTGTCGGTGTCGTTCACTCCGGTACTCGCGCCGATGCCGCGTGGCATTCTGGCCACCTGTACGGCCGTGACCACCGCTACCGAGGCTCAGGCCGTCGAGGTGTACGAGAAGGCCTATGCCGCGGAGCCCTTCGTTCATGTTCTTCCGGCCGGGCGGCTGCCGCAGACCGGTTCGGTCATCGGATCGAACGCTGTGCAGATGAGTGTGTCCGTCGATGCAGACGCCGGTTTGCTGGTCGTCATCGCGGCCATCGACAACCTGGCCAAGGGAACAGCCGGTGCAGCAGTGCAATCGATGAATCTGGCGTTGGGAATCGACGAGACCGACGGTCTCTCTACCGTAGGAGTTGCTCCATGACCGGCCTGAAGAGCGAGACGGACGCGGTCGCCTCGATCGCGGGGAAGCTGGTGCGTTCCCAGGGCGTGACGTCTCCCGCCGGATTCCGTGCGGCCGGGATTCCCGCGGGTATCAAGGCAAGTGGCAGGTCCGATCTGGCTCTGGTGTTCAACGAGGGCCCGGACTTCACGGCAGCGGGCGTCTTCACCCGCAACAAGGTCAAGGCCGCGCCGGTGCTGTGGTCGCAGCAGGTGCTCACCACCGGTCGGCTTCGCGCGGTGGTGTTGAACTCGGGCGGTGCCAACGCTTGTACCGGTGCACCCGGTTTCCAGGACGCGCATCGGACGGCGGAGGAGGTCGCGTCCGTGTTGAGCAACTGGGGTTCGGAAACAGGGGCGATCGACGTTGCCGTGTGCTCGACGGGTCTCATCGGCGACCGGTTGCCGATGGACAAGCTGCTGCCCGGGGTGACCGAGGTGGTGCACGAACTGGCCGGCGGTATCTCCGGAGGCACCGATGCCGCCTACGCGATCATGACCACCGATACCGTGCCGAAGCAGGCCGCGGTTCATCACGCAGACAAGTGGAATGTGGGTGGGATGGCCAAGGGCGCGGGCATGCTCGCACCGTCGTTGGCCACGATGCTCAGTGTCATCACCACCGACGCCGTCGCCACTTCGGAACAGCTGGACAAGGCGTTGCGTGCGGCGACCCGGCTGTCGTACGACCGGCTCGACGTCGACGGTGCGTCCTCCACCAACGACACGGTACTGCTGCTCTCCTCTGGGGCGAGCGGTGTGAGCCCTTCGCAGGAGGACCTCGACGCTGCTGTTCTGGCGGTGTGTGACGACCTCGCCGACCAGATGATGGCCGATGCCGAGGGCGTCACCAAGCGAGTGAAGATCACCGTCTCCGGTGCAGTGTCCGAGGACGAGGCTCTCGTCGGTGCGAGGACGGTCGCCAGGGACAGTCTCACCAAGACAGCTCTGTTCGGTTCGGATCCCAACTGGGGTCGTGTACTGGCGGCAATCGGTATCGCACCGATCGAACTCGATCCGGATCGGATTGCCGTGTCGTTCAACGGCAATCCGGTGTGCATCGACGGCGTCGGCGCTCCGGGTGCGCGCGAGGTCGACCTGTCCGGAGTCGATATTGCCGTGACCATCGACCTCGGACTCGGGTCCGGTACGGCCACGATCAGAACGACGGATCTGTCCCACGCCTACGTCGAAGAGAATTCGGCGTACTCGTCATGACCGCTGCCGCAACACCATTGACCGCAGCGCAGAAGGCGTTCACGCTCGCCGAGGCACTGCCCTGGCTCCAGCGTTTCTCGGGCAAGATCGTCGTGGTGAAGTATGGCGGGAACGCCATGATCGACGACGATCTCAAACGAGCATTCGCCGCCGACATGGTGTTTCTCCGCACCGTCGGAATTCACCCCGTCGTCGTACATGGCGGAGGCCCGCAGATTTCGGCCATGCTCACCCGACTCGGCCTGACGGGTGAGTTCCGCGGCGGATTCCGGGTCACCACACCGGAAGTCATGGACATCGTTCGGATGGTGCTGTTCGGGCAGGTCGGCCGTGAACTCGTCGGCTTGATCAACAGTCACGGGCCCTATGCCGTCGGAATCTCGGGGGAGGACGCGCACCTGTTCACCGCGACGCGTCGTTCGGTCCTGGTCGACGGCGTCGATACCGATATCGGTCTGGTGGGCGACGTCACCTCGGTAGATCCGAAGGCGATCTTCGATCTGATTGCCGCAGGACGCATTCCGGTGGTCTCCACCATCGCACCCGACAGTGACGGCGTGGTGCACAACATCAACGCCGATACCGCTGCTGCTGCTCTCGCCAGTGCGATCGGGGCCGAGAAGTTGGTCGTGCTCACCGATGTCGAGGGTCTCTACACGGCGTGGCCCGATCGCAGCTCGCTGACCTCTCGAATCGACGCGTCGGAACTCGACGCCTTGCTGCCCACGCTCGATGCCGGGATGGTTCCGAAGATGGAAGCGTGCCTGCGGGTCGTTCGTACCGGCGTGCCGTCGGCGCACGTCATCGACGGTCGCGTCGAACATTCGGTTCTCGTGGAGCTGTTCACCGGTGAGGGGATCGGCACCATGGTCACCCCCGATCACTCGTCTACGTCAGGAGTCACGTCATGACCGGCACGCAGTCCACGGTCGATCTACAGCAGCGGTGGTCCACGTCGCTGATGGACAACTACGGTGTGCCGCGAGTAGCGCTCGTTCGAGGCGAAGGCGCTGTGGTGACCGACGCCGACGGCAAGCAGTACCTCGACCTGCTGGCCGGTATCGCCGTCAATATCCTGGGCCACGCTCATCCTGCGGTGATCGAGGCGGTCACTGCTCAGCTCTCCACTCTGGGTCATACGTCGAATCTGTATGCGACGGAACCGGGTATCGAACTGGCCGAGCAATTGCTCGCACACCTGGGTGCGGGTGCGACGGGACGAGTGTTCTTCTGCAACTCGGGTACCGAGGCCAACGAGGCGGCGTTCAAGATCGCGCGTCTGACCGGTCGTCCCCACATCATTGCCGCCGAGAAGGCCTTTCACGGACGGACGATGGGTGCACTGGCGCTCACCGGACAAGCCGACAAGCGAATTCCGTTCGAACCCATGCCTGCCGGTGTCCAGCACGTGCCCTACGGAGACATCGCCGCGCTCGAGGCAGCCGTCGATTCCGACACCGCCGCAGTGTTTCTCGAACCCATCATGGGGGAGGGCGGCGTGGTCGTTCCTCCGGACGGGTATCTCGTTGCCGCACGTGAGATCACGGCGAAGCACGGCGCGCTGTTGGTCCTCGACGAGGTGCAGACCGGTATCGGCCGCACGGGCTGGTTCTACTCCCACCAGTCGGTCGGCATCGTGCCCGACGTGATCACCTTGGCCAAGGGGCTGGGCGGGGGTCTGCCCATCGGAGCCTGCATCGGCATCGGGGCGGCGGGAGAGTTGTTGCATCCGGG
>NZ_JABFAQ010000007.1:0-11977 GCF_017168275.1 Rhodococcus sp. KRD175 | reverse complement strand
GAGTTGTTGCATCCGGGCAAGCACGGCACCACCTTCGGCGGCAACCCGGTCTGCGCCGCTGCTGCGTTGGCGGTGTTGCGGACCATTGCCGCCGACGACCTCGTTTCGCACGCCGACAGCCTCGGCAAGACCATCGCTCATTCCATCGAGGCTCTCGAACACCCTCTCGTCAGCCATGTTCGGGGCTCCGGGCTTCTGCTCGGAGTGGTGCTCACGGCCGCGGTTGCGCCTGCAGCCGAGGCAGCGGCCCGTGACGCAGGCTTCCTGATCAATGCAGCGCAACCAGACGTATTGCGGCTCGCACCGCCGCTGATCATCACCGAAGAGCAGGCCGCGTCGTTCGTCTCGGCACTACCGGCAATTCTCGACGCAGCACAGGAGGCACACCAGCCATGACCGTTCAGCACTTCCTTCGCGACGACGACATCACCCCGCAGCAGCAGGGCGAAATTCTGGCGCTCGCGGCCGAGATCAAGCGGGCTCCGTTCTCCAAGCGGCCGCTCGAGGGGCCGAAGGGTGTCGGTGTGATCTTCGAGAAGAACTCCACCAGAACTCGGTTCTCGTTCGAGTTGGGCATTGCGCAGTTGGGCGGCCACGCCGTTGTGGTCACCGGAAGCGACACTCAACTGGGACGCGAGGAGACTCTGCAGGACACCGGCCGCGTGCTCTCCCGCTACGTCGAGGCAGTCGTCTGGCGTACGTTCGGGCAGAAGCGGCTGGAGCAGATGGCAACAGGTGCAACGATTCCCATCGTCAATGCACTGTCCAACGAATTCCATCCCTGCCAGGTCCTCGCCGATCTGCAGACGCTGATCGAGCACAAGGGAAACCTGACCGGACGGACGCTGGCGTACTTCGGCGACGGTGCCAACAACATGGCACATTCGCTTCTCATCGGCGGAGTGACCGCGGGACTCGATGTCAGAATTGCCGCTCCGAAGGAATTCGCACCTCTCGGTTACGTCCTCGATGCCGCACGTGCGCGCGCCGAGGAGACCGGAGCGTCCATCACGGTCACCGAAGACCCCGACGAGGCCGCCGACGGTGCCGATGCTCTCGTCACCGATACATGGACATCGATGGGTCAGGAGAACGACGGACTCGATCGAGTCGCTCCGTTCCGGCCCTACCGCATCGACTCCGAGCTGCTGTCGAAGGCGAAATCCGACGCCGTCGTGCTGCATTGCCTTCCTGCCCACCGCGGCGAGGAAATCACCGACGAGGTGCTCGACGGTCCGCACAGTGTCGTCTGGGACGAGGCCGAGAACCGTCTGCACGCGCAGAAAGCACTGCTGGTCTGGCTCCTCGAGCAGGCTCGGCGACCGTGAGTGACGACGTCACTGCGGTTCCGCTGACCGCGTCGACCCGCGCGGGCAGACAGGCGCGGATCATCGCGTTGCTGGCCACGCATCAGGTGCGCAGTCAACCGCAGTTGGCGTCGTTGCTCGCCGCCGAGGGGATCGACACCACCCAGGCGACGCTGTCGCGTGACCTCGAAGAGTTGGGTGCGGTGAAGTTGCGCGCTCCCGACGGCGGCGTCGGGGTGTACGTGGTCCCCGAGGACGGCAGCCCGGTGCGCGGGGTGTCGGGCGGAACCGACCGTCTCCTGCGGCTGTTGGGGGAGCTGTTGGTGTCTACCGATCACAGCGGAAACCAGGCAGTTCTGCGGACACCGCCCGGAGCTGCGCATTACCTGGCCAGCGCGCTCGATCGTGCTGCATTGCCGGAAGTCGTGGGAACGATCGCCGGTGATGACACGATTCTGCTCATCGCTCGTGAACCGACCACCGGCGGCGAGATCGCCGACAAGATAGAAAAGCTCGCTCGACGCGGAAACTGAGATCCGGTCACTCCGCACTGCACCACACGAACCACGAAGGAGCGTCATCACCATGGCCGAACGCGTCATCCTCGCCTACTCCGGCGGACTCGACACCTCTGTCGCCATCAGCTGGATCGGACGGGAGACCGGCAAGGAGGTCGTCGCTGTTGCCATCGACCTCGGCCAGGGCGGTGAGGACATGAATGTCGTCCGCCAGCGCGCATTGGACTGCGGCGCAGTCGAATCGGTCGTCGTCGACGCCAGGGACGAGTTCGCCGACGAGTACTGCCTGCCGACGGTGCAATCCAACGCGCTGTACATGGATCGGTATCCGTTGGTCTCGGCCATCAGCCGCCCGCTGATCGTCAAGCATCTGGTGGAGAACGCACGTGCGCACGGCGGAACCGTCGTCGCGCACGGGTGCACGGGCAAGGGCAACGACCAGGTCCGGTTCGAGGTCGGCTTCAACACGCTCGCTCCGGAGCTCGAAGTGCTGGCACCGGTACGCGATTACGCGTGGACCCGGGAGAAGGCGATCGCGTTCGCCGAGGAGAACGACATTCCGATCAACGTCACCACCAAGTCGCCGTTCTCCATCGACCAGAACGTGTGGGGACGGGCAGTGGAGACCGGCTTCCTGGAAGATCTGTGGAACGCGCCGACGAAGGATGTGTACGACTACACCGAGGATCCGACGGTCAACTTCCAGGCGCCCGACGAACTGATCCTCACGTTCGACAAGGGTCGCCCGGTCGCCATCGACGGCCGTCCGGTGTCGGTGCTCGGTGCGATCCAAGAACTCAACACCCGTGCGGGCGCTCAGGGTGTCGGCCGATTGGACGTCGTCGAGGATCGCCTCGTCGGCATCAAGAGCCGTGAGATCTACGAGGCCCCCGGTGCGATGGTGCTGATCCGTGCGCACGAAGAACTCGAGCACGTGACCCTCGAGCGCGAACTCGGCCGCTACAAGCGTCATACCGACCAGAAGTGGGCCGAGCTGGTCTACGACGGCCTGTGGTACTCGCCGCTCAAGGGTGCGCTCGACACGTTCGTTCAGCACACGCAGGAACACGTCTCGGGCGAAATTCGCCTGGTCCTGCACGCGGGCGGAATCATCGTCAACGGCCGTCGCAGCGGGGAGTCGTTGTACGACTTCAATCTCGCCACCTACGACGAGGGCGACACGTTCGACCAGTCCGCGGCCAAGGGATTCGTGCAGCTGCACGGGCTCTCCTCCAAGATCGCAGCGAAGCGGGACCTGGGCCTGTGACCACGTCGAGCAACGCACACGGAACCAACGAAGGCTCGCTGTGGGGCGGGCGCTTCGCCTCCGGACCGGCGGCTGCCATGGCAGCCCTGAGCAAATCGACACACTTCGACTGGGTTCTCGCGCCCTACGACATTCGCGCGTCCATGGCCCACGCCCGGGTTCTGAACGGTGCCGGACTGTTGACCCCGCAGGATCTCGAGACCATGCTCGACGGTTTGCAGCGGCTGGCCGACGACGTGGCGTCCGGTGAGTTCGTCGCGGCCGAGTCGGACGAGGATGTGCACGGCGCTCTCGAACGCGGATTGATCGATCGGGTCGGACCCGAGGTGGGTGGCCGCCTGCGTGCCGGCCGCTCACGCAACGACCAGGTCGCGACTCTGTTTCGAATGTGGTTGCGCGACGCCGTCCGTCGGGTGGCGGTCGGTGTTCTCGACGTCGTGGACGCACTGGCGACCCAGGCCGCGGCTCACCCCACCGCGGTCATGCCAGGCAAGACTCATTCGCAGGCGGCGCAGCCGGTGTTGTTGGCGCATCATCTGCTCGCACATACTCATCCGCTGCTGCGTGATGTCCAGCGGTTCGCGGACTTCGACAGGCGAGCGGCGGTGTCGCCCTACGGTTCCGGCGCTCTGGCCGGCTCCTCGCTCGGTCTGAGCCCCGAGAAGATCGCCGCCGAACTCGGCTTCGATTCGTCCGCCGAGAACTCGATCGACGCCACGTCCTCGCGTGATTTCGCGGCGGAAGCCGCGTTCGTGTTGGCGATGACGGCGGTGGACCTGTCTCGGTTCGCCGAGGAGGTCATCTCGTGGAGCACACCCGAATACGGTTACGTGACTCTTGCAGATGCATGGTCGACGGGCAGCTCGATCATGCCGCAGAAGAAGAATCCCGACGTCGCCGAATTGACTCGTGGCAAGACGGGCCGCCTGATCGGAAATCTGACCGGCCTGTTGGCCACCCTCAAGGCACAACCGTTGGCGTACAACCGAGATCTTCAGGAAGATAAGGAGCCGGTCTTCGATTCGGTTGCACAGCTCGAGTTGCTGCTCCCGGCTCTCACCGGTTTGACGGCGACATTGGAGTTCCACACCGATCGCATGGCCGAGCTCGCGCCGGCCGGGTTCACACTCGCGACCGATATCGCCGAATGGATGGTGCGGCAAGGGATTGCGTTCCGGGTCGCCCACGAGGCAGCGGGAGCCTGCGTGCGCGCGGCAGAAGCGCGGGGCGTGGGGCTGGTGGATCTGACCGACGACGAGCTCGCGTCGATCGATCCGGCGCTCACTCCGGCAGTACGCGAGGTGCTCACCGTGGAGGGTTCCATTTCGTCGCGTGATGCTCGCGGCGGCACCGCGGCAGTTCAGGTGGCGCATCAACTCGGTGGTGTGCGGGCGACTGCGTCGACGTTGCGCGCGTGGGCCGAGGTGCCGGTGTTGCGGCACTAGTCGACATCCTCGCCGTATTCCACGAGTGTGATGTGAGAAGCTTTCGTCACGCGAAGACCGATGTCGGTCGTTCCGTCGGGGCCGAACGCAGGAGTGTATTTGTGGGACTGAATGCAGACGCGGTACGTGGTCCACTGCGGCGTGCTATCGCAACGGCCCAGAACGGGCTCGAGGTCATCCGACTGGGTGGTCTCGAGACCGAGGTGGATCCGTCACCTTTTCGGGTGATGGACCGTGAACCGATGTATCGGTTGCGGCGTTACTTCCCCGACGACGTTCCCGTGGACAGTCCTCCGGTGGTGCTGATTCCGCCGATGATGGTCTCCGCGGACGTGTACGACGTCACCACCGATCAAGGTGCGGCCGGCATCCTGCACGGCATGGGCATGGACCCGTGGGTGGTCGATTTCGGTTCGCCCGATACCGAAGAGGGCGGGTGGAGCCGTACTCTGGCCGATCACGTCGTCGCCATCAGCGAGGTCGTGGACAAGGTGCACGAGCACACCGGCCGCGACGTTCACCTCGGCGGATACTCGCAGGGAGGCATGTTCTGCTACCAAGCTGCCGCCTATCGAGGTGGACGAAACCTGGCCAGCCTCATCACGTTCGGGGCTCCGGTCGACACCTTGGCCGGCTTGCCGTTGGGTATCCCGGCGGGTGTCGCCACTCGGGGCGCGGAGTTTCTCGCCGATCATGTATTCACGCGCTTGGCCGTGTCGGGGTGGATGGCGCGGACGGGATTCCAGCTACTCGACCCGGCGAAGACCGTGCGGTCTCGTTTGGATTTCCTGCGACAGTTGCACGATCGGGAAGCACTGTTGCCTCGGGAGCCGCAGCGCCGCTTCCTGGCGATGGACGGCTGGGTGGCGTGGTCCGGGCCCGCCGTGGCCGAGTTGCTCAAGCAATTCGTCGTGCACAACCGCATGATGACCGGCGGCTTCGTCATCAAGGACAGGCTGTTGACGCTTGCCGAGTTGACGGTGCCGGTGCTGGCGTTCGTCGGCGAGGTGGACGACATCGGACAGCCGTTGGCGGTCCGCGGAATCCGGCGTGCCGCACCTCGTGCTCAGGTATTCGAAACCACTTTGCGTGCAGGTCATTTCGGTCTCGTGGTGGGTAGTACGGCAGCTGCGCAGACATGGCCGACCACCGGAAACTGGATTCGGTGGCGCGAGAACCTCGGACCGAAGCCCGAGGCAGTTCGCGTCATGGAACACGAGGAGCACTCGGACAGCGACAGCGGAGTGTCGATCACCAACAGGCTCATCCATACCGCTGCCTCCATCGCCGAAGTGGGAGTCGGTGTGGGACGCGGATTGGCCTCGGCTGCGACCGGTGCTGTGCGCGGCACTCGTGAGATCTCGACCGAGGCCGTGCGCACCCTTCCGCGACTGGCGCGGCTGGGGCAGATGCAGCCGCACAGTCGGGTCTCGTTGGGCCGCTTGATCGCTGAGCAGGGAAGAAAGTCCCCGCTCGGCGAGTGCTTCCTCTTCGACGACCGTGTGCACACCTACGACGCCGTCAACGTGCGTATCGACAACGTGGTTCGAGGTCTGATCAGTGTCGGTGTACGGCCGGCATCGCGCATCGGTGTGCTGATGGAGACCAGGCCGAGTGCCCTCGCCGCCATCGCGGCTCTGTCGCGCATCGGCGCTGTTCCGGTGTTGCTGCAGCCGGGTAGCGACCTCACTGCCGCGTTACGCACCGTGGACGTCGACACTGTGATCGCCGATCCGGAGAATGCCGCAGCGGCCGTTCCGGTTGCGCCCAACGTGCTAGTGCTCGGCGGTGGTGAGACGCGGCGACTCGAGGTTCCGGACGGCTACGAGGTGATCGACCTCGAAGCCATCGACCCCGACGCCGTCCGACTCCCCGCCTGGTTCGAGCCGGATCCCGGTCGCGCTCGCGAACTGGCGATGATTCTGTTCACTACGACCGATCGTGGTCTCGAACCGCGATACATCACCAACCACCGCTGGGCGCTGTCCGCCTTCGGTACCGCGACAACGGCCGCTCTCGGTCCCGGCGATACCGTGTATTGCCTTGCACCGCTGCATCATTCGGCGGGCATACTCGTGACCATCGGCGGCGCGCTTGCCGGCGGATCGAGGATCGCTCTTTCCCGTGGTCTCGATCCCGAGCGCTTCAGGGAAGAGGTGTACCGCTACGGCGTTACCGTCGTCAGCTACACGTGGACGATGATGCAGCAGATCGTCGACGAGGGGCGCTTCCCGGTCGACACCGGTCACCCGGTTCGGCTGTTCATCGGCTCCGGTATGCCGGTGGGATTGTGGCGTCGCACGCTGGCGAAGTTCACCCCGGCGCGAGTCCTCGAGTTCTATGCCTCCACCGAGAACGATGTCATTCTGGCCAATGTCGCCGGGACGAAGATCGGATCGAAGGGACGTCCTCTGCCCGGCAGTGCGCGAGTGGCTCTGGCGGCGTACGACCCGATCACCGGTCGACTCGAAGAGGACGACGACGGATTCGTGCGGCAGTGCCGCGACAACGAGATCGGACTGCTCCTGGGCCGCCCGAGCGGTGACGGAGAGGCGACCAGCCATGTCATGCGTGGGGTCTTCGAGCCCACCGACGCGTGGATACCCACCGAGAACCTGTTCCGGCGTGATTCCGACGGCGATTACTGGCTCATCGATCGTAAGGACACTGTGGTGCGCTCGGCGCGGGGGCCGGTGTACACCCAGCCGATCGTCGACGCCGTCGGCGATCTCGACCAGGTCGGTTCGGCCGTGGTCTACGGGGTTCGTGTTGCCGTCGACGGGCCACGGTCGATCCGCATGGAAGCGTCGGCTATCGAGGTCGCAGTGTGCGCTGTGTCCCTGCAGCCGGAAGCGGTGATCACCGCTCGCGCTCTCACCGATGCTCTGGGAGTTCTTCTGCCGGACGAGCGTCCGGCGATCGTCCACGTTGTGTCCGACATCCCGGTCGGTCGCGCCTATCGACCCAACGCGTCTGCATTGAAACAGGCAGGAATTCCTACTCCGAGCGCACGATCGTGGTACTACGATCCGGAGTCGAACAGCTACCGACGACTGACGAAAGCTGTTGTGGCAGAACGCTTCGTGGGACGTCAGGCCACCGCCGAGAAGTCTTCCTGACATGAAGGAACGGCCGGCGGCCCCGACGACGGAAACAATCGGCGTTCGGTAGCGTGAACGAAGACCATCACTCCGACTCGGTCGGAGCAGACAGAAGGACACCTGTGGCAATCGACTCGACACTGCTCTCCATCCTCGCGTGCCCTGTGGACAAGGGCCCGCTCCTGCTCGTCGAGGACGAATTGCTCTACAACCCGCGACTGCGTCGCGCATATCCGATAGAGAACGGCATTCCGGTGTTGCTCGCCGACGATGCGCGCGATGTCGACGACGCCGAGCACGAGTCGATTCTGGCGCGCGCCACGTCCTAGACCACCTCGTTCATGGTGTACGCCGACGCAATGTCGCGGCCGCACCGGTCAGCGCTGCCACGGTGAACATCACGACCACGGCGATGTCGGCCCCCATGCGCTTGGTTGCATCGGGGTGGACGGATATCTCCTGCAGGGCGTCCACCAGGTAGCTCAGCGGCAGAAGGTTGCTGACTGCACCGAGCCAACTCGGCATCTGATCGCGGGCCACCAGGAGCCCGCAGAGGAAGAGCTGCGGGATCACGACGACCGGCATGAACTGGACCGCTTGAAATTCGGTACGTGCGAAAGCGCTGCACAACAGCCCGATCGCCACTCCGAGCATCGCCCCGAGTACCGCGATCACCAGAACCCACCCGATCGAGCCTTCGATGTCGAGCCCGAGCAATCCGAATGCGAGTGCGCACGCGAGCAGCGCCTGCCCTACAGCGGCGAGCGAGAACGCCGAGCCGTAACTCGCAAGCAGGTCCATCTTGGACATCGGTGTGGTCAGCAGGCGTTCGAGTGTTCCCGTGCTGCGTTCACGCTGCATCGAGATCGACGTGAGCAGAAACATGACGACGAACGGCAGAATGCCGAGCATCGTGA
The DNA here is from genome assembly GCF_017168275.1 of Rhodococcus sp. KRD175. Classification (NCBI taxonomy): domain Bacteria; kingdom Bacillati; phylum Actinomycetota; class Actinomycetes; order Mycobacteriales; family Nocardiaceae; genus Rhodococcus; species Rhodococcus sp. KRD175. The sequence goes on along the minus strand of NZ_JABFAQ010000007.1, from coordinate 3,422 downwards.
TCGCAATTCGATCGAACGACGATTGTTGGTTCGGCGGAGCCGGGACGTCTCGGTACAGGAAATACAGCAACACAATCAGTAGAGACGGCACGAGCAGGACCATGGCCACCGATCGGTGATCGGCTCTGAGCTGGCGCAGGATTCGACCCGTACCCGCTGCGTAGATTCGTGCGTTCACGATGTCTGTTCCGTGGATCTGATGAGCGAGAGGAATGCGCGGTCGAGGTTCGTTTCCTTCGTCCGCGCCAGTAGCGCTTCGGGGCTCGATCGGTCCAGGACGGCACCGTCGCGCATCAGTACGAGCTGGCTGCAGTGTTCTGCCTCCTCCATCACGTGGCTCGAGACCAGCACTGTCGTACCTACCGCTGCGATTGCGGCGAATCGTGACCACAGTTCCGAGCGAAGGACGGGATCCAACCCGACCGTCGGCTCGTCGAGGACGATGAGTTCGGGTTCGGCGACCAGCGCGCTGGCCAGGGAGACCCGGCTCAGTTGGCCACCGGAGAGCTCACCCGCCCGCGACGCCGCATGGTCGGTGAGTCCGACAGCCGCGATGGCGGACGCCACCTCGGAGTGGCGGCGACCGTAGAGCGACCCGAAGTACTGCACGTTCTCGCGAACGGTGAGGTCTCGGTACACGCTCGGTGCCTGCGTCACGTACCCGACGGTGCGGCGCAGGGAGGTGGAGCCGGCTGGGCATCCGAGCACTGTCACGGTTCCGCCGGCAACGATCTGCGTGCCGACGATGGCGCGCATCAACGTGGTCTTTCCGCAGCCCGATGGGCCGAGGAGGCCGGTGATGGCAGCCCGCGGAATCGTCAGGGACAGATTGTGCAGCACCGTTCGGTTGCCGCGGCGAACCGTCAACCCTGTGATCTCGACGGCATGTTGCCCGGTGAACGCCATGTCGGCCTCCAGACTTTCATCGATCGATGCAGTCATAGCCCCGTCGATGCCTCGAGGTCAAGGGTTCAGCATCATGGGACGGGTGAACGCTGCTGACTTGGAAATCGGAGAGCCGGACGACGCAGCCCGACGTGTCCTCGGGGCCACCGTCCATGCAGGCGCGGTGTCGGTACGCATCGTGGAGGTCGAGGCATACGGCGGTCCGGTCGACGGTCCGTGGCCCGATCCCGCTGCGCATTCTTTCCGTGGTCCGACACCCCGAAATGCCGTGATGTTCGGTCCGGCGGGTCGGCTGTACGTCTACCTGAGTTACGGCATGCACCTGTGCATGAACGTCAGTTGCGGGCCGGACGGGACGGCCGCTGCCGTCCTGCTTCGAGCCGGTCAGGTAGTTGCAGGTCACGACCTCGTCGACGGCAGGCGCGGTGGCGGAAAGTCGCGAACAGCGCGGGTCGAGGCCGGGTGGGCTCGAGGGCCCGGCAATCTCGGACGAGCACTCGGAGTGGGACTTGCCGACAACGGGACCGATCTGTTCGACGCGTCGTCACCGATCACCCTCGAGCTGCTCGAACATCCGCTGGGCGACGAGGCGTTGAAAGTCGGTCCACGCGTGGGTGTGAGCGTGGCAGCAGACAGACCGTGGCGTTTCTGGCTACCGGCCTCGCCTGCAGTGTCGAACTACCGGCGCAGTCCCCGCGCTCCCCAGCCCGGCTTGCGTGAGGGCTGAACGAGGCGGCGGCAAGTGCATGCGGGAAGATCGACGTCGTGAGCGAGAACATCATCGACGAATTGACCTGGCGCGGACTGATCGCGCAGTCCACCGACGTGGAAGCACTGAAGAAGGCCACCTCGGACGGGCCGATCACGTTGTACTCCGGTTTCGACCCGACCGGACCCTCGCTCCACGCCGGCCACCTCGTTCCGCTGCTCGCCTTGAAGCGGTTCCAGCGGGCCGGTCATCGGCCGATCATTCTGGCGGGCGGCGCAACCGGACTGATCGGTGATCCTCGCGATGTGGGGGAGCGGACCATGAACTCCCGTGAGGTGGTCACCGAATGGGCGTCGCGTATCCGGGGGCAGCTCGAACGGTTCGTAGACCTGGACGACGGCCCTACCGGTGGCGTGGTGGTCAACAACCTGTCCTGGACAGGGGAGCTGTCCACCATCGACTTCCTCCGAGACGTCGGCAAACACTTCTCGATCAACGTCATGCTCGCGCGGGAGACGGTCAAGACTCGGCTCGAGGGCGACGGCATGTCGTACACCGAGTTCAGCTACATGCTGTTGCAGGCCAACGACTACGTCCAGCTGCGCCGGGAGTACGGCTGCAGTCTGCAGATCGGTGGCTCGGATCAGTGGGGCAACATCATCGCCGGCGTGGAACTGAACCGTCGGCAGGACGCCGAACAGGTTCACGCGCTGACCGTTCCCCTGGTCACGTCGTCGGACGGCAAGAAGTTCGGTAAGTCCACCGGTGGTGGCAGTCTCTGGTTGGACCCCGAGATGACCAGCCCGTACGCCTGGTACCAGTACTTCGTGAACACCGGTGACGCCGATGTGGTCAAGTACCTGCGCTGGTTCACCTTCCTGTCCCAGGACGAACTGGCCGAATTGGAGACAGCAACCGAGGAGCGACCGCACGCGCGAGAAGCTCAGAAGCGACTGGCAGCAGAGATGACGACTCTAGTTCACGGCGAAGAGGCGACTCGCTCGGTCGAACTCGCCAGCCAAGCACTGTTCGGGCGGGCCGAGCTCACCGACCTCGACGAGAGCACTCTGGCAGCGGCGTTGCACGAGGCATCTGTGGCCGACATCGAGGTGGGTGCTCCGAACACGATCGTCGACCTCCTTGTCGCGACAGGGTTGAGCGAGAGCAAGGGTGCTGCGCGACGGGCGGTCAAAGAGGGCGGGGCAGCGGTGAACAACGTCAAGATCGCCGACGAGAACTGGACACCGTCGAGCGACGACCTCTTGCACGGACAATGGTTGGTGGTCCGGCGCGGGAAGCGGAACTTTGCGGGAGCACGCGTGGCTCGCTGAATCCAGGATCGGCCAGTGGCCGGAGTCACATTGATGTAATTTGGTTTGGACATCCGCTCGAGGGGCAATCCATCGAGCGCGACCAGGCTGTTCACACCGATTGTGTCCGAACGACCTGGGGATTTGACGCGTTGTTATCCGGGGCGTAACTTTGTCCAAGTCAGAGCGACACGGACGCCAGCCCAGACCGCAAGGCCTGAGCGAAGCGGACGCGCGCTACACAATCTGGTTCGGACACTACTTCGGTTGTGTCTTAACCGCGGATCGAAGGCCAGTTTGACTGAGCCTGAACATCCGATCTAAGCTGGAACGGTTGCCCCGGACACCGACGAGATCATCTCGGACGTGAATGGTGTGTGCGTGTTCTTTGAGAACTCAACAGTGTGTCGATGAATGTCAGTGCCGAATTTTATTTGGTGAAAGCATTCGATGTATCAGCCATCCGCTTGTGGTGGTTGTTGTCGGGTGTTGTTTTA
>NZ_JABFAQ010000068.1:0-425 GCF_017168275.1 Rhodococcus sp. KRD175 | reverse complement strand
CCGTGGAGGATAGCCGCAACGGCATTCAGGAGCGTATAGGCCAGAAAGTGGAGGCGGAGCCGAAATGAAGCTGATCACTGCGATCGTGAAGCCGTTCACGCTCGACGACGTCAAGACGAGCCTCGAGGACGCGGGAGTGCTGGGGATGACGGTCAGTGAAATCCAGGGATACGGACGGCAGAAGGGCCACACGGAGGTTTACCGCGGGGCCGAATACTCGGTGGATTTCGTACCGAAGGTTCGGATCGAGGTCGTTGTTGACGATTCCATTGTCGACAAGGTCGTGGACAGCATTGTCCGGGCGGCGCGCACCGGCAAGATCGGCGACGGCAAGGTGTGGGTGAGTCCGGTAGACACCATCGTGCGGGTGCGCACCGGTGAACGCGGACACGACGCGTTATGAAACTAGCCGCACTGTGCTGAAC
>NZ_JABFAQ010000067.1:0-1847 GCF_017168275.1 Rhodococcus sp. KRD175 | reverse complement strand
TGGTGTGTCGCTGGCCTTCGGTGTCCCTGTTGTGTTGATCGTGGGAGGAATTGTGTGGGGTCCGTTGATGGACTGGGATTTGACTCAGCCGCAGGCGACGTTGATCGCGGGGTTCGTGGCTGGGCCGTTTCTGATCACTGCGGCCTATATCGCGTTTCATGGTCAGCGGGAGAATATGAAGACCGAGCGGGAGAAGTTTGACGAGCAGATCCAGTTGCAGAAGGATCAGGCTCGGGATGAGTTGCAGCTCAAGCGTGATCAGTGGCTTGCGGAGCAGCGTCTGGTGAACGCTCGGAACGTGCGCGATCGGGACGGTGCACTGTTTGCCCGGATGCTGGCGTTCTATGCGGAATTCGCCCGTGCCGTGGGGCGGACGAAGAATGCGATACCGCGACTTCCTGTTGCCGATCCGGACAGTAGTTGGGCCTTAGTCGACTCGTATCTCGCCGACGTCGTAGCTGCGGCCAACAGTAAGAATGACTTCACTTCTGAGTTGCGTCTTGCTGGATACGACTCGACGCGTATTCCGCTCAACCCCGTTCACCGGGCGATGAGGCAGGCCCGTGACCATCTTGAGTACGCAGTTCGAGCCAGGCTGCAGGATGCGGAACTACGTGACTATGCAGACTCGTCGATCGAGGAATTCGGCACCGCATTCAACGATTTGACGGCGGTCGCGGCTCTCGACGATCGCGATAGGGACGTTCTGAGGCTCGCGGACGCATTGGAGTCAGTAGACAGGCCTACAGGTAGTTCCTGATCGATCCCTATCGGCTGGCTCACTGTGAGCTTGGTCGATTGTTTGCAGGGCGGTGAGGGCGATCGCACGGGCCGCCTGTTCGGCGATTTCGGCGGGTAGTGGTGGTCCGTCGATGGTTCGTATCCGCATGACGGTAAGTATGGCGGTGGGCACTGACAGAGCTGTTCTGTTGCAACGGTTTCGGGTCGCCCCGCACTTAGTCCTGGCCTTAGAGATGAAGCAGGTGTGGTGGTGCGGTGCCGTCGAAGCGCTCAAGGCTGTCGAGGCTGTCGAGGCTGTCGAGGACGCCTTTGGGCTCAAAGCGTGCGACTTAGATCCACATCATCCTGCAAAACTTACAACCTAGAGGTAACTTTTGCAGACCATGTGCTATTTATGCGCATATGGTGGTGCACGTCTAGCTATCTACATGGAAGTGAACGAGGGTCCAGCGCTGACTCGCACGTGTGACTTACATCCCGATCATCCTGCAAAAGTTACAACGTGGAGGTAACTTTTGCAGGAGAAGCGCTACTTAGGCGGGTATTGTGGTCCGTATGTCTAGCGATCTTAGAATCCTCGACCTCGCTGATCTGTCGTCGGAGCAGTGGGGTCTGTTCACCATGGCGCAGGCAAAGGGCCTGGGGTTCTCCGCACAGCAGATTGCCCGCATGGCCAAGTCTGGAACTGTGGAGCGGATCCGCCATGGCGCCTATCGGGTCGGTGGAGCGCCGAGCGTTCCGTCGGAGCAGCTCCGGGCTGCGTGGATGATGATCGAACCCAGTGTGACCGTGGGTGAGCGTCTGCGGGATGAGTCTCCGGCTGTGGTGACGCACAGGTCTGCTGCGTGGCTTCACGGGCTCGGTGACGTCGATGCTGATGTGATGGAGTTCGCGACTGCGAAGCGGCGGCAGTCTCGTCTGCCCGATGTTCGGTACCGTGTTGCTTCCTATGAGAAGGATGCGTGGACACTCGCGGATGGGCTGCCGGTTACAACGGTGCTGAGGACGATCGTCGATCTCGCCGCGGGGCATCTCGATGGTGGGCACCTGGCGGGCATCGTTCGCGACGCTGTTGTCACCAATCGTGTGGATTCGGAGAGTGCGAG
>NZ_JABFAQ010000066.1:0-1471 GCF_017168275.1 Rhodococcus sp. KRD175 | reverse complement strand
GGCGGATTCTAGGGGTCCTCGCAACACCTGATGGTCAGATGCCTGTCAGTAGATCACGTAAACGCTCGGCTGGAGTTTTCCAGCCGAGCGTTTTGCGTGGACGGGAGTTGAGGCGGTGGGCAACGTTCTCGAGGTCGGTGGCGCTGTACACGGACAGGTCCGTGCCTTTGGGGAAGTACTGGCGTAGCAAGCCGTTGGTGTTCTCGTTCGATCCGCGTTGCCATGGTGAGTGTGGATCGCAGAAGTACACCGGCACCCCGGTGGCGACGCTGAACTGCTTGTGCGCTGCCATCTCGCACCCTTGGTCCCACGTCAGTGAACCGCGCAAATGCGTTGGGAGAGAACCGATCAGAGGAACCAGAACGTCCCGGACCTCCTCTGCAGTGTGCCCGCCGGGGAGGTGACCGAGAAGCAGGTACCGGGTAGAACGCTCGACCAATGTCACGATCGCCGACTCCGATCGAGTACCGACGATCAGATCACCCTCCCAGTGCCCGGGCACGGAGCGGTCGGCGACCTCCGCCGGCCGCTCGGAGATCATCACCATCGCATCGACGAATCGTGAGGTGCGCTGCTCGGGTGAGCGGTGCTGTACGCGGCGAGTACGTCCGGTGCGCAATGCGGCAGCAACTTCTCGGCGTAGTCCGCCGCGCGACTGTACGTAGATGGCCTGGTAGATCGTTTCGGTGCTCACACGCATCGCCTTGTCATCGGGGAAGTCGACAACTAGAGCGTGGCAGATTTGCTCGGGCGACCACTGCAGGGCGAGTTTGCCGGCGACGTAGGACCGGAGCGAACCCTGTGCCGCCAGCTTCGCCGGTTTCGGCCGGGCACGCGAGATAGCCCACAGCCGATGTGCCCGGTGCGGGTGGTACTCGTCGGCGATGCCGTAGGTGTCGATCTCGCGTTTGACGGTCGAGGCCGCCCGGCCGAGGCGGCGTCCGATCTCACGCAGCGAACACCCGGCTCGACGCAGGTCGGCGATGTGTTCACGGTCGGTCACCGTCAGATACCGAGGGTGCAGTGTGGACTCGATGCGGGCCAGCGACGGCCTCTGAGCAGCGGTGACGAACGTTGTCATACCGGTTTTGTAGTCGATACGTCGACCATCCGGGTGCAGGCGCGCACCACCGATCTTGCGGATGCCCCCGTCCCAGTCCTGCGCGGTCCGGAGGTGGACCCCAACCTCCCGAGCAGCCTCGCGCCGCGAGATTCCCGACGAGCGGAGTTCCTCGTATCGTCCCCGACCCGAATGCTCGGCCCGGCCGCTCTTTCCGCGCCCTTGCACACCCGCCTGACGAACCCACCCGAAGGCAGTGTTCCGGTTCACCCCGACACAGCGTGCGGCCGCGCTGACATTCCCGTCCTCACGGTCCAACGCCTCGAAAAACCGCACCTTCAACCCAGCACATGCCACGATCCCCGCAACTCCCTCAAATCGAGGGTGTTGCGGGGATCGTTAGAACCCGCC
>NZ_JABFAQ010000065.1:0-2597 GCF_017168275.1 Rhodococcus sp. KRD175 | reverse complement strand
CTGGGAAGAGCCCTGAGAGACGTCTTCGACGACGACGGGACCGGCGAGGAGCAAGGCGCGGTGAGCTAAAGAATGGAGCTTGCTCGGCTTCGACGCCGCCGCGAGCTCCGGTGAAACTCCGGTAAAACGGTCGGTACTGGTCGGTCGTCGTCGGTCACCACCGGATGGCAGCGTCCCCCACGCTCGGCGTTTGTGCAGGTCAGCGGCTCGTTCACCCAGTGGGCGCATCAAGCGATAGACGCAGAGCCGACGTGATTAGGTCGTCGGTTCGGTTCTGGTGGTCGCGCGATGCGCTGGCCTCACGGCTCTGCCCGACACCGACGTCGCTCTCCTCTGCGACGGACCCCTCGCCGGCTGAGCGCTCGCGGCCGGCATCCTGTCCGTGTGCCGAAAGGCCTCGCTCCGCTCGGCAACGCAGCGTGGCGTTGTGTCGCGACCTGGACGTGCGAGGTGTCAACGGTGCGTCGGCGCAACGATCGTTGTGTGCGCAGCGAGATGCTCCATGCCGCACGCGCGACGCGCACGAACGCAACGCCCCGGAACGCCAACGACCCGTCATCGCTGCGACGCGCAACGCGTCTCCCGTCACGGCAACGGATCGCAACCACGACCCCGCCCACGGCGCCTCGCGGGACGGAGGGCAAGTTGACACAGTTGCGCTGCCATGGAGCCGCGCTGGCTCTCTCGATGACCACCGGTGAAACAGTGCCGCTCCAGGCTTGCGCCTGGTGTTGCCTGGCCTCCTCGTGATCGGCCCGTCGGGGATCGTCAACGTGGTGCGGGTGTCGAGGCGGTCGGGTCCGACGGCTCGACGGGGCGCGATCGTCTCGTGCGTTGGCGGACTACGGGAGCTTGGACGCGAGGACGTCGGCCGCCAGGATCTCGGGTGCTGCGCCGAGGAGGTGCTGGTTGGCCGTCAGGGCTGCGACGATGGCGCCGTTGGCGTGGGCGTCGCGAGCGGCCTCGTCGGGGAATGCATCGAAGATCCAGAAGGTGTCGGCGTGGGTCCTAGCCGCGAACCAGACAATCGTTCCTACTTCTTCGTTGGCGAGTGCGACAGCGCCGGCGAGCAGATCGGCGAGCGCGTCGTGCTGTCCATCGGCCGCGACGATCTTGGCGACGAAGGCATACGGAAGTGATGCGGGTGTGGACATGAGGGGTTCTCCTTGAAGTCGGGGTTCTTCGTGGGGCGAGTTCAGCGTACGACGAGCAAGGGCATGTGAGAAGTGGCGTATACGACAGTATTGCTATTGTTCGCGCCATGCGTATCGGACTGATCGCGATCGACGGCTGCTTCGGTTCGGCTGTCGCGTCGGTCATCGACATCGTGCGGGTGGCCGACGGAGCCCGCGGCGATGTCGACCCGCGGATCGACCCGATCGAACTCGCCATCCTCGGACCGAAACGGCGAGTGACCACGACGGCATCGATGACCCTGTCGGTAGACCACCCGCTGTCGGAGTCCGGAGAGTTCGACGTGGTCGTCGTCCCTGCGCTTGGAACCCTCACGGCCGCCGCTACCAACGACGCCCTCCAGAGCCGAGATGCACGTTCGGTCATCGCCTCACTCGGGCGCCTCGACGACGCGACCACCCGGATCGCCGCGGCGTGCACCGGCGTGTTCGCCGTCGCCGAGACTGGACGGATGCATCATCGGCGGGCGACGACCAGCTGGTTCCTGGGGCCGGAGTTCCTGAAGCGCTATCCGACCGTCGCCCTCGATCTCGACACCATGGTCGTGGTCGACGGGAACCTCGTCACCGCCGGCGCCGCGTTCGCCCACATCGACCTCGCGCTCTCACTCGTGCGATCGATCAGCCCCGACCTGGCCCAACATGTCGCCAAGCTCCTCATCATCGACGAGCGTCCGTCGCAGGCGGCCTTCGTCGCCTACGAACATCTCCGGCACGAGGACCCGATCGTCGTCGAGTTCGAACGCTTCGTGCGCGCCCGCCTGGACGAACCGTTCAACGTCGCCTTCGTCGCGCAGTCGCTCGGCACCAGCCGGCGCACCCTCGAACGACGAGTCCGTGCGGCGCTCAACCTCACTCCGCTCGGCTTCGTCCAACGGCTTCGCATCGAACGAGCGCGGCACCTCTCAGCAACCACGGACCTCACCTCCGCCGAGATCGCGCTACGGGTCGGCTATGCGAACGCCGAGACTCTGCGCTCCCTCCTGCGCAGGGAGCGACGCCGTTCCTGACCTATCGCCATGCCTGTAGCCGGTGTCCTAGCGCTCGGTTGGAACCACCTCTCAGCACGTCGCGTCGACGCTCCTGCGTCGCCCCTGGACGACCCACTCGACACGCCCGCAGCACAGGCCATGTGACGTGCCCCGGCTTCCCGGGCGGTCGGGGTTGGGTGGCTGTGATGTCGCTGCGTTCTCGTCGAGGGGGTCAGCAGACCCGATCAGGGTCGATTGGGATGAGCCGCGAAGGCGGTCAGGTCAGGGCGGCCGAAGCCGGCCGGCGGGGTAGCGTCGGACACGTCGAGGTCTTTCGGATGGATGGCGTAGGAACCTCCATCGTCGGGAGACCTCGACGTCTATCTGCGGACCGACGCGCCCGGCCGACCTACACCGTCATCTGGGAAGAGCC
>NZ_JABFAQ010000064.1:0-18679 GCF_017168275.1 Rhodococcus sp. KRD175 | reverse complement strand
GCCCCAGCTACCGGCTCAAAGACCGGCAAGGGCTTGTCACACCAGTGGAGGCACCGGCATCATGAACCTGCCGGACACCGACACGTCAGGTCGTACACAGACCGACACGTGAGGTCGTCCACCGATAGCGCCTGCCGAATCCAGGGTATTCGCGCGTGGAACCAGAATAAACAAACCGTCTCGGGGGCCGGATTCAATCGTCCTCTCCGAAATTTCCTGCCAGTAAATCTCATCGGTCGTCAGATCGGCGAGAAGCAGGAAAACGGGCAGTGAGTGCTCAAGCCAGTATGAGACGTGTCGTTTAGAGGGACGGTACTTCCAACCATCGGAATTCTCCTCTTTGAAGTAAGAATCCCCACCTTTGATCTGCAGTCCTACGAGGCGACCCGTCGCGATGGCAGCGCGTTTGATTTCGACATGGGCGTCGATGCCGTAGTCGGAAGTTTGTTGTTCGCGAAAAGCGAATTTGAACGTGCGCTCGATTCGAAGACCGGAAAGATGGACTGCCTCCCTGTCGGTTCCGCTGGTATCGACGATTGCTATTACCTCCCCCATGACCGATTCTCTATATGAAGTCACGTTACGTGGGGTGGGCCTACCGTGCATCGCTGGCACCACTTTCGGTGCATCTGCTTCGCTTTGTGGATAGGAGCTGATGCCGGCGCGCTTGCGGGATGGTAGGTCCTAGAGACCCTCCTTCTTCCAGGGGCGGTAGACCTTCTATTGGTTGACTGGCATGCCCTCGTCGTGCCCCGGATCCGCTCGCGCGACGAGAGCCTTGCAGTGGGCGGGGCGTCCGTGCATGATCGCGCAGAAGCCATGTCAGCCGGAAATGCAACGCTGCCGCCCATGCAGTACGTCGATCCGAACGGCGACGTGATCGGCATGCGCATCGACCTCGGCAAGGAGATCTCCAAGCGCCTGTTTCTGACTCCGAAGTTCGTCACATCGAGTTCAGGGCGCAGATCTCCGTTCTGCAAGCGGGCAGGTGGGACATGATCGACACCGGAATGTTCTACGCTCCTGCACGAAGCCGCCGGACCAGATGAGGTGCCAACCGATCTACCACTGGCTCGATAGACTTTGGCGGGAGGTGCTGATGGCATTGGTACGCGATATGCGCCTGTCCCGAGGACCGGGACGACGCCCCGGAGATCCATCACTGGAGCGGCCGTCCTGACCACCGGGCGCTCGAGCAACTAGCGAGGTACCGACCGTCGGTCCTTCCGGCCGATAGATCCGGCATCGCGCGCCAAATGCCGCTCCTGCTGACCTCCACTTGGACTGTCCTCTGGAGAGGTGTCGGTGACATCGATCGATTCAGCGCAACGCTGGCCTCGGTCGATGCGATCAGGAAGAAGCGCAGCCAGGGCGAGGGTCAGGTGCTGGGATGGGAAGTGCAGCCCCTCGACCTCGATGCCTGGTCGGCCGGCCATCTCCATCCGAACGGCCACCTTGGTCGCCTAAGCCCAAGGGCCTGTCTGCAGGGCAGACCGCCAGTCGAAACAGGCGGTTTGGGCGAGGCGCGATACGGCCACCGCACATGCACCGGTTGAGAATGCGCGAGGTATGCATGCCATGGACACCCCACGGACCCCCATAGCCGCACCGGAAGTGTCGCGGGACAGCTCCTTGTCGGTACCCAACGCGATACCGACAACCATGCCAATTCGAACCCTCGATGGTCCACCGCTACCAGGTGAGATCTTGGCCCATGCGGCACGCGCGGTCGTCCTAGCCGGCCTTCTCGCTGGGCAACATGTCTGCCACGACGAAAACCGTTCAGTAGTCAGCGAAGCCGAGCCGCGTTCGGCCATCTGAACCGAATCCGGCTCGGACTCACTGTCGCTGTTGGTGGTGCCGCGTCCGGGCGGGTATCAGCAACGCGATCCGTCGCCGCGATAAGGAATGCCGAACACCGCCAACCGACCCGGTCTAGCCTCGGTCGTTTCCCCGCATACAGCGCCCGATCCTTAGGCTGGGACCGAGGCGCGGATCAGCTGTGTCGGTACGCATCTTTGCTACTCGATACGCGTCGGCGAGGACATGTGAGGTTGTATGGGGAAAGGCCACTGGGCAATGGTGGGTGTCCTGATGAGGGAGGTTTGGTCCGGCTTGGAAAGGGATTCTAATCTTCCTGAAGGTTGTGGCCGGCCAGCACGTAATAGCGATTCATGGCAGCAATGGCGACAGCTTTGACTATGTTAGTACTCTCCATGAGGCGATCGAGGCTGAGAGATATTGTTGTTGAGACAAATCCGGATGAGTCAGGGTCGCCTTGAGCGGTTTCCGGCGCAGTGGCCGTCTGTTTCGGCGGACGTACTCGTCGCTGGCGACTCCCCGCCGCGAACGCTTCACACCCAGGGTGCGACGGCGAGCGGTGCAAACGTGGACAGATGCTGTCTTGCGGCAGCGGATGCGCGGTGGATGAGTGCGAACGTGAAGACGGCCACGACTACATCGACGGGAGCTGCAGGTGGTGCAACGAACCGTCCGGACAGCTCCGCGTCGTCGGCGGCTCATGACCCTATCGTCGGGTATCGGGACTTCCGACAGGACCCTTTTGACCCCCGAACTGCGAGGGACAAACCCCGGCGCTGTCACGGAGTTGTAGACGGTCGGCGTGTCAGTACGTCGCGTCGCGGACCCCGAGACGGGGGCATCGTCGATTTCTTTCCGTCAGGTGCTGGTTCGAGAGCACACTGCACTAGGGCATCATGGGCCTATGAGTGATCTCGAGTACCTCGCCACTTTGCTCGCTGCGCTGGATGCGGAGATCGCGCGAGTTTCGGCCTCCGAATCCGGGTCCGACGAGCAGGCGTCGGCCATCGACGACGCAGCCGCCGCCGTCTTCCGGTTGCGTGAGAAGGTCAAGGCCGGTTACCCCGGCAAGAAGGCCTACTACCTTGCGGCGTCGACCGATCCCCAGGGGATCAGAGTCGAGGGAATTTCTGCCCTGCACGGCAAACGCGCCCATGAACTGGTCCAAGATGGTGGTTGGATGCACGCAGATTCCAGCACTGTTCTCGATGCTCTCGATGACGACCAAATCAGTCGGTATCACGCGATCGCAGGACGCGGTGTAGCGCAGACGTTTCGAGATTCACGCGAATACTTGGCGACGGCAACAGGTCTGGCCGAAAAGTAGACCCACGCATCGGTACGGCGAGTCGGCCCAGCCTTGGAATAAAGATTCCCGAAGTCTGCTCGATTCCAATGACCACGATGGCGCGCGATTGATTGATCGGATAGATGTCGAACGATGAGGACTTATCCGTTCCATTGTGTATAGGCTCGACTGCAGAAGTCGGTTTTGTCCACTAGGGCGGACAGATGGGCGAGTATCATGGCACTGGCAGATCTCGATACTGGCAACCCACATTGGCTCAACGCCGTCCTTTTTACTGTTGCCGCAGTCGTAGCGATTGTCCTCACTTGGTGGTTCTTCGGCAACGACAGTTAGCCGAGACGGACACGGCTGTGTAGCTCTTCAACACGAGCACGCGAACGGCGTGCTGATCATCTGCCACAGTGAGCCGACGCACCTCGGCCGTGATGCCTCCGGTCATCGAGTCCACGGCCGTCACACGTTCGCCGGGTTCGAGGTGTTCGAGAACCCAGGTGGCAGTGGAAGGAGCAAGATTGGTGGACATTCTCGTCATGCCTCCGTCCCGCTGCGCTGGGTGCCGCAATCCCGGTGTCGGCCGAGCATCTCACCAGGCAGCCGTCGCGGTCCACCTGTTTTCGGCTGTATCCATGATTGAGGATCCGGCGTATTGGGCATCGTGCAGATATGACAGAGAACGCAAAGCTGACAGTGGAACGCACCATCGAAGCGCCCGTGGACGCAATTTTCGACGTCCTGTCCAACCCCGAGCGGCATCAGGCACTCGACGGCTCGGGATTCGTACGCGGCGTGGACCACGCAGACCGAATTCAAAAGGTCGGCGAGAAGTTCACGATGAACATGCAGGGCGATCACATGGGTGGGGAATACCAGACCGACAATGTCGTCACCGGGTACGCCAAGGACAAGCTACTGGCATGGAAGACCGCGCCGGCCGGCAACGAGCCTCCCGGATGGGAATGGTTGTGGGAACTGGAGTCTCAGGGACCCAACGAGACATTGGTGCGGCACACCTACGACTGGTCGAAGGTCACGGACAAGAAGCTTCTCCAGCAGATCGGGTTTCCCCTGGTCACCGAGGATCAGCTGAACGACACACTTGCACGCCTCGCTGTCGAGGCGACGTCCTGATCTTTCGGGCGTACGTTCAGCCGTAGAACGCCGCTGCGTCGACGCTCTCGATGGGCATCCATCGAGCTGGAAAGTCCGTCGACGCAGCGGCTTCGGCGAGGTCCAGGCCACGTATAGCCAACGCCGTCGTGGGTGACTGGTCCACGATCAGACTGATCGCGTACGTTGCTGCGGTGACGTGAACGCAAGGATCAGTTTTGCTGGAACAGGTGCATGCCGTGTCGACGTCCATGGGAACCGGTGCCAGACCCCCCGATACCAGCTCCGCGTGAAGCGCGTCGGGCAGATCCCCGCTCCCTCTGCCGTGAGTCGGATGACTGGCGACGATGCGCAGAGCCGCCCTTTTGTGAGCCGCCGAATAGCGCGGCACCGTAAATGTCGCGGTCTCCATTTTCTTTCCTGCTGAGACCACGCAGCGAATAGAACCGATCGTGTTGGTATCCACGATGGCCGACTCGCTACGAGCCAGGCTCCGCGCTCGAGGAAGCATGGGATTGGGTCGGGTAGCGGTGATCGGCTCGACTCGACGCAACCATTCCTTGCCCCATGGAGTCGCACCGAACGGCGGGGGCTGGGGAGTGGATGCCATCACCGTGCCACCGACAGCGACAACGTCTGTCTGAGTGTCGAATCATCCAGTGCGGCAAGCGCTGTCTCGTTGTTCCCCTCGGTCAACCCTGCAATTGCTTTCTTCCGGGCGTGCAGCGACGCAATGTACTCCTCCAATGTTCCTTCGGTGGTGAGCGCCATGACTGTCACAGGTGAGGTCTGTCCGATTCGATGTACCCGGTCGGTTGCCTGCGATTCCACCGCCGGATTCCACCACCGGTCGTAATGGATGACGGTGCTGGCACGGGTGAGGTTCAACCCATAGCCGGCTGCTTTGAGGCTCAGCACCATCACGGGACAGCTACCGCCCTGAAACTCGTCCACCATTTTCTCGCGCTGGTCCACGTCGAGTCCGCCGTGGAAGAAGGGTATGGCGGCTCCAGTGACACGCGCGAGATGGTCGGCGAGAAACTCGCCGGTCTTGCGGTACTGGGTGAAAACCAATGCGGTCTGCGACGATTCGGCGAGCTCCTCGATGATGTCGGTGAGCCTGTCCAGTTTCCCGGAACGGTCGGGCGACGAAGACATGATGCCGTTCACGAGACCCGGGTGGTTGCAGATCAGTTTCAGCGAGGTCAGCAAAGCGAGCACCGCAGTCCCTCGGCGTTGTGTAGAACCGAAACCGGTGTCGAAGGCAGCCTCGACCGTCGAGTTGTACAGCATCGCTTGCTCGTTCGTGATCGGGCACAGAACGTCTATCTGCTGTTTGGGTGGAAGGTCGGTCGCCACTTCGTCTTTCGTCCGTCGGAGGACGACCGGAGCTATGGAATGGGACAAGTGCGCAAGCGCAGCCGCCGAACCAGCGTTCTCGATGGGTGCGGAAAATCGCCGAGTGAAGCGTGCTCTGGTCCCGAGCAGACCCGGGTTGGTCAGGTCGATCAGGGCCCACAGTTCGTCCATGCGGTTCTCGACCGGGGTGCCGGTCAGTGCGATGCGAGTTGTCGAGCTCAGTCGTCGCGCAGCACGGGAAACCTGCGTGCGCGAGTTCTTCATGACGTGCGCTTCGTCGAAGAAGACCGTGTTCCAACTGATCTCGGCCAGACGGTCGGTGTCGGAGCGCAATGTCGGATATCCGGTCACGGTCACGCAGCCGACCTCGCCACATCCACCGAGCGAGCGGTTCGGTCCCCGGTAGACATTGACCGTCAGGTCGCCGGCGGAGAACTTCTCGATCTCACGTCGCCAATTGCTGATCAGGGATGTCGGGCACACCACCAGAAAATTGCCTTCACCGCGCGAGGCTCCCACAATCATGTGGGAAATGGCCTGCAGAGTCTTGCCCAACCCCATCTCGTCGGCGAGAATTCCTCCACCCCCGGCTTCTCCGACGGTCGGAATCCAGGACGCACCGTGCACCTGATACGGCCGCGGGGTGAAAGTGGACGCACTGTCGCCAAGACTGCCCTGCATGTGCAGGCTGGTGCGTAGGGCATCGACGGCACCGTGCGCGGTCGACACGCTGGACCCGCCCGTGTTGGGCACCGCGTACGCCGCCGGGGGGAGTGACTCCAGCAGCGATGCAGGAATCTCGGCGTAGTGGGGCCGGTGTTCCAGGTGGTCCAGAACCGCCAGCCACCCCCGGGCCGACGCGCTTTCCGGGAGGCCTGCCGATGGTGCCAGTGCCGCTTCGAGTTCGACGCGACGCGGCTCGACGAGCTGCGCTTCGACGGTCCGTACTGCCACGGAGCCACCCGTATTGGGAAGTGTCAGTTCGATCGGCGTCGTCGCTGTGGTAGCCGTCCTTGTGGAATCACGTTGCCAGACAGCGAAACAGTGTCGACGGGGCAGGTAGGTGACCTGCGGAGCGAGGCCCGTGTCGGTCGTCGAGAACATGCAACCTCCAGCCGAGTGAGCGCTTCGGTCGAGCTGCCCACACGGTACGTGCCCGAACGGGATTTCGCCGCATTCAACAGCGTTTGACAATTCCGAAAAATGCTGTCCTACAGCGCTATCGAGCAGCACGCAGCGGCGCGGAACCGATCAGGATTGCTCGCGCGAACACCACCACGTGGTGCGGCCGCCCACCGTTCCGCGAGTCATCGGAGCACCGCATCGTGGGCACGCCGCGTCCGCCTTGCGGAACGGGATGATCTCACCGGTGTGCACGCCACCCTTCTTGATCGCTGACCTGATGGCGCGACGCAGAACAACGCGGAGCTCGTCGAGTTCCTCGGTGGTGAGGGTCTTTGCCCGTCTGGACGGAGATTGCTCGCTCTGCCACAGCACCTCGTCGGCCAACAGATTGCCGACGCCTGCGATTGCTGCTTGGTCCAGCAAACGTGCTTTCAGAGGTGCTCCGCTGGAACCGATTCGGTGCCGGAAGTCGTCGCGCGTGATCTCCGCAGCATCGGGCCCCAACGCATCGATATCGGGTTCGAGGCGCACTCGGCCGAGCCGGCGCTTGTCGAAGAGCCGGAGCTGACCCCCGTCTTCGAACGTCATGGCAAAGCGTGTCCACTCGGGCTTGTCGGTGTCGCGCTCGCCCACGTGCGGATCGCCGCCTCCGTACTGCGACGTGCGATCGCCGTCAGGAGCGGTGACAATGACGCGGCCGCCCATTCCGAGATGGATTCCCAGCGTCGGACCGCTGGACCCGTCGGCGGTGACGGTTTCGCACCACATCGCCTTGCCACGTCGACATGCCTCGGTGAGCTTGCCGCCCTTCAGGGCGTGAGCGATATCGCCCGGCATGTGTGGGCGGCACTCGAACGAGTCGGTGTCATCGATGTCGACGATGACGCGTCCGAGGGCTTTCTCGACGACCTGTCGAGCGTTTTCGACTTCGGGTAGTTCGGGCATGAAGCGGGTGTACCCAATTCGCCGGCTCTATGCGCGAGCCTGTGTCGTCAGGCGCGCTTCCTACCGGTGGCGAACTGTCTGAAGCCGATCAGGTTGCCGAACGGATCGAGAACCTGGCACAGACGTTCACCGGTGAACACCGATTTCGGCCCTCGATGCACGACGCCTCCGCGATCGACGCAGCCGGCGACCACTGCGTCCACGTCGTCGACGTTCCAGTACGAGACCGACCCTGCGGTCCCCGCGGGGCGGTTGTACGAATCGGTGACGTGGACGGTGAGCCGGGTTCCTGAGACGTCGAACGCGGCGAGTTGCTCGTGTACGTCGACGGGGTCGGTGCCCAGGAGCGTTCGGTACCAGTCGACGGCGGCGGCGAGGTCGTCTGCGAAGTAGAAGACATTCCCCACGCCCAAGAGTGTGTTGTCCATCATTGTCCGTTCGGGTTCGTTCGCACCGACAGTGCGATGTCATGGGTTTCGGTGTGCGTAGCACCGTCGACGGTGTGGGCCAGCGCTTTCTGCACCACGTCGTGGTCGGAGCCGGTCCACCGTTCTTCTCGCTGACGTCGGTACTGGCTCCACGACGGCACAGTGAACTGCTCGACCACGGTGTCCTCGACGTCCAGACTCCGGTACAGGTTCCAGGCGTACGCCCCCGTTCGCTTCCGCGCGATCCCGACCGGAGCCATCGACGTCAGAAACTGTTCGAGAGCGTCGTCGACGACTCGGTACGTAACGGTGATCCGTACCGGCCCGTCGTCCGGATCGGGCTCGAACATCACGGTCGGGGTCGGCCACGCCATGGACACCGCACGGTCGAGCACGCCGGTTTCGGGTCGCAGGGGGAGGACTGCGACACTCGCAGCGACCAATGCCAAGGCGGCTACCGCGACCGCGAGTGCGTCGACGATGCCGGTCTTCGACGCCAACCATCCCCACACGAGCGAGCCGATGGCCTGAGAACCCATGAAGACCAGGAGGTAGACCGACATCCCGCGCGCTCGAACCCAGGTGGCGAGCGAAAGCTGGATAGACGCATTCAGTGCGGTCAACGTCGTGATCCAGGCGATGCCGGACAACAGCAGCGCCGGGACCACCGCCCACAGCGGAAGCCACGCCAGCGCGGCCATTCCCACGCCGTACCCGACAGCAGAGCCGACGAGCAAGGTGTTTGCGCCGCAATGTTTTCGGAGCATCGGCGTCGCGGCAACGCCGATCACGGCTCCGACCCCGAGTACGCCCAACAACACGCCGTATCCCACCGAGCCCAGTTTCAGTACCGACGACGAAGCCGATGGCAGTAGCGCCCACAATGCAGATGCGGGGAAGGCGAACAGCGCCGAGCGCAGAATGATTCGTCGAACGATCGGGCCGGATCGGATGTAGCGGACCCCGGACAGGATCGACTCGGCAAGGCCTTCTCGATCCGTTTGTGGATGTTTCGGGCGCTTCCATGCAATCAGCACGCTCAACGTTGCTAGAAAGGAGGCGGCGTTGATGGCGAACACGAAGGTCGGCCCGGCCAATGCCACCAGTACACCGGCAAGCGCCGGTCCGACGGCCCGCGCCCCGTTGACGGTCACGCTGCCCAGCGCCGAGGCGGCCGGGATTTCTTCACGGCTCACCAGCTCGGGCTGAATCGCCTGCCAGGCGGGAGCGGACAGTGATGTCCAGCAACCCAATACGAATGTGCAGGCGAGCAATCCCCACGGAGACAAGGTGTCGGTCCATGCCAGTGCGGTCAACACAATTCCGGTCAGCATCGAACCGGCACCGACCGCGATGAGCAGAACGCGGCGATCGAGCGCGTCGGCGAGCGCGCCTGCCAGCAGAGCCAGCAACAGGGTGGGTAACAGACTTGCTGTCTGCACGGCGGCGATGATGGTGGTCGACGCCTCACGTTCGACGAGGAACCACTGCGCACCGACGGTCTGCATCCAGCCGCCGATGTTCGAGACCAGCTGTGCGACGAAGAGGCTGCGGTAGACGGTATTTCGGAGCGGCGACCACGCGGACGGTGCTGCCGGCGTGGTGGCGGTGGTGCTCACGCCAGTCCCGCCGACCATTGCGCGAATGTCTGCCATTCGACCTCGGGATAACGGGTGCGCAAGCCGTCGATGTCTGCGTCGTACCCGACGTCGGTCAAGAATTGGAACATCGCTCTCATGTCCTCGGAACCTATGTCCCGTGCCCGGCTCGAATACGGCTGCACCGAGGTTCCGAGAACGTCGCCGAGAGTGTTCGCCATGGCCTCCAAGCTCGGATCGTCCGAAGCGAGATCGATTCGCATCTCGTGAAAGTGCGCGGGTTCGGTCAACACGAGGGTGACGAACCGCCCCAGATCCCGCCGCGACAGCTGCTGCAGTGGCGTGTGGAGCGGCAAGGGCAGATCGAGGCGGCCGGCCCTGACGTCGTCGAGTCCGCCGAGAAGGTTGTCGTAAAAGTAGGTGGGGCCGACGATCGTGTACGACAGCCCAGCTCGACGCAGCAGTGCCTCGGTTTCGGCCTTCGTCTCGAAATGCGGTATGCCGGTGCGGCGGTCA
Organism: Rhodococcus sp. KRD175; assembly: GCF_017168275.1. Classification (NCBI taxonomy): domain Bacteria; kingdom Bacillati; phylum Actinomycetota; class Actinomycetes; order Mycobacteriales; family Nocardiaceae; genus Rhodococcus; species Rhodococcus sp. KRD175. The sequence goes on along the minus strand of NZ_JABFAQ010000064.1, from coordinate 8,471 downwards.
GCGCTCGCAACCGAGGAGAACACCACGTGCGGAACCTCCGCGGCGATCGCCGCATCGACGAGGGCTGCGCCCTGAGCCAATTCGGCCGCGGGACCGTCCTCGAACGGCGTCGTCATCACGAACGCACCGGCACTGTCTCTCAATGCAGCCGCGGACGATTCCCGATCGGTGATGTCCGCGACGACGATCTCGGCACCTCGCTCACGTAGCCGATCCGCGCGGGCCGAATGACGCCGCACCACTGCGCGCACCGGTAGCCCCTGCGCCAGCAGGGCATCCACCACCGCGCCGCCCTGCCCTCCGGTTGCTCCGACGACTGCGTACGGTCTGATCATCGTGTTGTCACCTTTGTTCCGGAGGGCGAGAGCGGGGCTGCTACTGGGCGATGAAGGCGAGAATGTCTGCGTCCAAGGCCTTCTGGTAATCGCCGTAGATTCCGTGCGGTGCACCGGGGTAGACCTTGAGGGTGCCGTGCTGGACGAGTTCTGCGGTTTTCAGTGCCGCCGCGGCGATCGGCACGATCTGGTCGTCGTCACCGTGGGCGATGAAGATCGGGACGGTCAGCGCTTTGAGATCCTCGGTGAAGTCGGTCTCGGAGAACGCCTTCACGCAGTCGTATGCAGCAGTCAGATTGACCAGCATCCCCTGTCGCCAGAAGTCGTCCTTGGCGCCCTGGGAGATGGCGGAGCCCTCACGGTTGGCACCGAAGAACGGCTCGGACAAGTCCTTGTAGAACTGCGATCGATCGTAGAGAACGCCGTTGCGGATGTCGTCGAGTGCTTCGATCGGCGTGCCCTCGGGGTTGGCCTCGGACTTCAGCATGACCGGGGGAACGGCACCGGCAGTGATCACCCGAGTGACGCGGCTGCCACCGTGCTGCGCGGCGTACCGCACGACCTCGCCGCCACCGGTCGAGTGTCCGATGAGGGTGAGTTCCTGCAAGTCGAGGGCCTCGACCAGTTCGGCCAGATCCTTGGCGTAGGTGTCCATGTCGTGGCCGACGGCAGTCTGCGAGGACCGGCCGTGGCCGCGGCGATCGTGTGCGATGGCGCGGTAGCCGGCGTCTGCGAGAAGCTTCAGTTCGAGCTGCCAGGCATCCGAGGACAGTGGCCAGCCGTGACTGAGCAGAACTGGCTTTCCGGTGCCCTGCTCGGTGTAGTAGATCTCGGTTCCGTCGGTGGTGGTGATGTACGGCATGGCCTGCTCCCTGGTTCGGTTCGATTGGGTACCGACAACATTCGTCCGTTCCCGGGTCGAAAGCGTCGCCGCTGCCATCCAACGCGGGGGAGGAGATTCCGGTGGCGCCGCTACCTGCTAGCCGGTAGACAGACCGATGTGGACCGACAGTGTCGTGCCACCCCCGGGTGGACTGACGATGGTCAGTTCGCCGCCGACTGCGGCCACCCGATCCTGTAGTCCGATCAAACCCGACCCTGTGCTCGGATCGGCACCTCCGCGGCCGTTGTCGGTCACGGTCAGTTCCAAGCTGTCCTCCGTCAGGTGCGCGGTGATGTCGACTTCGGTGGCCTCGGCATATTTGGCTGTGTTCGTCAGCGCCTCGGCGACCACGTATTACGCCGCCACTTCCACCGATTCGTCCATCCGGGAGGAAATGTCGGCGGTGAGGGCAACGGGAATCGGACTGCGTCTGGCCAACGTCTTGAGGGCCGGTGCGAGTCCTCCGCGCGAGAGGATTGCGGGATGGATGCCGCGACTGAGTTCGCGGAGGTCGGTGTGCACCTGCGACAGCGTCTCGACGCTGCGGTCCAACATCGCGCGGAGCTCGGTCAGATTCTCCGGGGCAGCGGCTTGGGCGCCGCGCAATTCCATTCCGAGAGAGACGATTCGCTGTTGGGCACCGTCGTGCAGGTCACGCTCGATACCTCGGCGGGCTTGGTCGGCGGCGGCGACCACGCGGGACCGGGACCGCGTCAGCTGAACTCGTGTGTCGTGGTTGTAGACCGCAGTGGCAACGAGGTCGGCGAAGTCGGCCAGTCGATCTCGGGTCTCACCGCCGGCCGCATACTGCGTAGCTGTCGTGCCGATGATGACGGCACCCCAGGTATTGCCGTCGACAGTGATCGGTACACCTTCGACCCAGCGAATACCCCTGCCCTCCAGTCGCTCAGCGATACCGCCGGTCGCTTCGGTGAAGTCGACGGCAGCGGCGCGGCCGGTGTCGGCGACGATCGTGGCCACGTTCTGCCCACCGATCGGCAGTTGATCACCGGCTTGCACGCGCTCACCGGCGGAGTCGTCGCGGATCGCCAGAATCGTGTAATACCCGTCGCCGTAGCGGATCACCGAAACATGTTCGTTGTCCAACCCGACGGTGAGTTCGTGTGCGACTGCGAGGTACACGTCATCCGGATCGGCCCGCAGCGCCACCAATGTTGCGACCTTCCGAAGTGACGCTTGCTGGCGTGCCAGCGCGACGGTGCGGAGGTGCATGTCCTGACGGTCGCGGGCGGCGGCAAGAAGAGCCTCCAACGAAGGCACGACACGGCGGATACGGCGGGCATCGACGCTATCGAGATCGGCGGGAACCAGCAACGACGCGGTGACGACGTCCCCGTCCCGAAGCAGGATTTTCTCCTGCCCCACGGACGCGTCGGCATTCCCTTGCTTCAACACCGCGAAGGGTAGGTCGAGGACCGCAGCCAGGCGGGTGCTGGCAACGTCGAGCATCGTCGGGGTGTGGTCCGAGCGCAAGATGGTCTTGGCGAACGCCGCCAACATATCTGCTTCTCGTCGACGTTGATCGGATTCGGTTGCGCGCAAACGTGATTGGCCAACCAGCACGTTGGTCAGAAGCGCCAGTGCCAGAAACACGATCAGTGCAGGGACGAGGCTCTCACTGCTTTCGAGTACATGGATGTAGGCGTACGCGCCGGCACTGGCCACCGATGTCGCGATCGACAGACGAAAGCCCCACCCCGCAGACACGATCAGCACTCCGAACAGGAATATCGCACCGAAAGCATTCTCGGGTGACACCCGTTTGAGCGTCAGCACAACGAGTATCTCGACGGCGATGGCGGCTGCGGCCGCTGCGATTCCGCAGGCGACCGGCGGCGCACTCGGCCGGAGTATCACAGTGACGAGCCGGTCGCGGAGGGCGGTGTCCGACGTCATCGGCACATCCGACTGCTCGAATTACCGCTAGCGGTAATGCCGACCCGAGCCGTCTCTGACACTCTCGACAGAGTGATGCCCTCCCGCCTGCAGTGCCTGATCGTCGACGACAGCGACGCTTTCTGTGTCGCTGCACGCCGACTGTTGGAATCGGCAGGGATGTCGGTGGTCGGCACCGCGACCTCACTCACCTCGGCGATCGATGCAGTGCTGTCCACCCACCCCGATCTCGTGCTGGTCGATATCGACTTGGGTGCCGACAGTGGATTCGACGTGGTCGAAGCGATCGACGCCCAGGATCTGACGCCTCCGCCTGCCGTCATTCTCGTGTCGACACACGACGAGGAGGACTTCGCAGATCTGGTGAACAACAGTTCTGCCCTGGGTTTCCTGTCGAAATTCGAGCTGTCGGCGAGCGCGATCGAAGCCCTGCTGGGCACCTGACGGCGGGTCACCCGACGGTGTCCAGATACAGGATCACCGCTCGCACGCGACGGTGATCGTCGGCCGTCTCCGACAGGTCCAACTTGGTCAGGATGCTTCGGACGTGCTTCTCGACGGTTCCTTCGGTGATCCACAAGCGTCTGCCTATGCCCGCGTTGGAGAGCCCTTCGGCCATCAAGGTCAAGACGTCCCGTTCGCGAGAACTCAACGCGCCGAGGGGATCACCTCGGCGCTTGGCCGCAACCAGTTCGTAGACAAGAGCAGGATCGATGACCGACGATCCTGCCGCGATCCGATCTATCGTCGAGACGAAGTCGGCGATGTCGGTCACGCGGCTCTTGAGCAGGTAACCCATACCCTTGGCGGTGTTGTTCGCGCTGTCGAGCAATTCGAGTGCGTGATCGACCTCGACGTGAGCAGACAGGAGCAGCAGCGAGACGTCGGGGAAACGGTCGCGGATCTTCACGGCCGCGTCGAGCCCCTCGGCGGTGTAGGTCGGCGGCATCCTGATGTCGATGATCGCCAGGTCCGGTGGATCTTTCTCGAGCAACGCCAGTACCTCCTCGGCGTCACCGGCCCGGCCCACGACATCGAGGCCCGCCTGGGTGAGCAGACTGGCCAGGCCTTCTCGCAGCAACACGTCGTCATCGGCGATGACTACTCGTATCTGGGACATCACGCTCCTCGAACCCGTCGGGTTCGAAGTATCGGCTGCGGCGTCGTGAGCTGTCATCAGTCATTCGACTCTATTGCGCGCTTCGATTGTCGACTCGGTTGCTGGATTTTTCAGTCGCTCGATCGGTCGTCGTGGATTCCACGGTTCGGACTCGGCCCGGGGGAGAGGTCGTTCTCACGGGTTGCCTCGAAAAACAACTGCAGGAAGGACGACGACGCATCCCCGGGCTGGGCGGCGCGAGCCTGACGGGGTTCATCCGATGACCTCGACATCGCCATTCCGTCCCTTCCGTCCCTCACCCGCAGAACGGGTATCGCTTCCTCCCAAATAGTCTCAGATTCTGAACAGTCAAACAACTGAGAGTTCTCTGGGTGGAGTCGGAAGCCGGGGTGGTGAGGAAGTCGACGTGCCGGCTTACATACCGGCGGCCGTGGGAGGTTCGATCAGCATCCTCTTGATCACTTTGCCGGTCGCGGTTCGGGGGAGTTCTTCGAGGAACGTGATGTCTCGCGGCACCGAGAACCGGCTCAGTCGATTTCGGATGTAGGCCCGCACCATATCTGCGTCCAGGCCTGCAGCACCCCGACCGACGACGAACGCCGCGAGGCGCTGACCGTACTCGTTGTCCGGTACACCGACCACCGCTACCTCGCCGACCTGAGGAAGGTTGGCGATGGCGTCCTCCACCGGCCCGGGAAACACGTTCTCGCCGCCGGAGATGATCATCTCGTCGTCCCGCCCGCACACGAAGAGCCGCCCGTTGCAATCGATGTACCCGAGGTCGCCGGTATCCATGAGTGCTGCACCGCGAGCCGAAGCAGTCGACGGAGGCTCGGCGTTCGTGTAGCCGTCGAAGAGCATGTCGTTACCTACGAATATCCGGCCCAGAGTGCCGGTCGGAACCACTGCGCCGTCGGCGTCGAGTACGGCGATCGTCGTGCCGAGCGGCGGCCGACCCGCGGTAGTGGGAGCTGCACGTAGATCCTGCGGTGTGGCGATGGTCGCCCACGAGACCTCGGTGGAACCGTAGAAGTTGTACAGAACATCTCCGAAGGCATCCATGAACCGCGAGACGGTCGACCCCGTCAACGCCGAACCGCTGCACGCGACGACTTTCAAGCTGGACGTGTCGTAGCGTGATCGCACGGACTCGGGTAGATCGAGTATGCGCTGCAACATGATCGGGACGGCGATCAGCGACGTGCACCGATGAGTCTGGATTGCCCGCAAGCACTCTTCCGGATCGAATCGATCCTGCAGAACCACTGTTGCCCGCAGCGGTGTACTGATCTGCAACGCCGCCAGCCCCCAACTGTGGAACATCGGCGCAGCGATCAGCATGCGCTCGTTCATACGAAGTGGCATGCGGGACAACATGGCCGCGACGGTCCCGAAGCCGCGTGGGGTCGGGCGAAGTGCACCTTTGGGAGACCCGCTGGTGCCCGAGGTCAGCACGACAACGGATCCGGGCCGTTGCGGTCTGTCGAACGTGGCGGACGGAGCCGCGACGAAATGCTCCAGAGTGCGACGGCCCGCGACGACGGTATGAGCCGACAAGCTGACGCGGAGGACGTCGCTGGGGAGGTAGCGAACCATCTTGTCGAATTCGTCGTCGACGAACAGCGCTTGCAACTGGTGACGACTCGAGATGGTCTCGATCTGGCGGGCCGCGAGGCCGGTGTTGAGAAGTACGACCTCGACACCGAGCATGCCGCAGGCGACGACGCATTCGATCATGGCAGTGTGATTGCGGGCCAGAACTCCTACCGTGCTTCCCGGGCGAATTCCGGATGCGGCGAACCCTGCTGCTATCCGATGCGATCGCAGGTGGATCTCTGCGAACGTGCGAGTACCGCGATCGTCGATCACGGCAATTTCGTCCGGTGACTTGGCGGCGGCGGCCGCGAAGCCACCGCCGAGGGTGAAGCCCCATTTCGCCAGCGAGTTCAGCTGCCGGTATGCGCGATCAGGACGCGCGGCACGAACGACGCCGGTACCGATCATCGTTTTGAGGACCGCAAGCTGTAGCGACCGGGAATCGCCGGCGTTGGACACGATCGATGTCGTTGCGCCGGAGAGGGACTCGGCCAACCTGTTCAGGCCACCCATGACCCAGTCGACCACTGCCCGATTGTGTTCGGGTTGCGGCGAGTAGGTTCCGGCCAGGCCGGCTCGGAAGATCGTCACATCGATTTTGGTCTCGCTCGGTGAACGCGCGCTGAGGGTGAATCTGATGAAACCGCCGGATTCGACGTGCTCGACGGTGATGATCGGCCGGTTACGTCTGTTCACCACGACTTCGAGTGCGTGCTCGACCCCACCGACGTCGCACGTGTAGCGGTTCGCCGACTCGCTGAGAAGGCAGTACCCGAGTCCGGGGAAATATCGCGGGTACAGTTCGACCGCACTGAGCACCCCGCACACTTGCTCGACGTCGTGTGCGAAGACCGTGCTGCAATCGATGACGTCGGAAACCATGGTCCACCCCTGTGCCTTGCCGTGTCGAACAGCGCCGCTGCCACATCGGCACCGACCAGAAGAATGGCAGCGCACATCGGTAACGGGTCATCCGCCTGGATGAAGTCGTCATAGTAATCCCGGTGCGCGGTTTCGGGAAGGAAACGCGAATCTCCGTCTAATTGGGACGAAGTTCGCCGCCGCCCCAGATCTCGTCGAACGGAACCGTTTGGGCCAGGATTCGCTCCGCCGCTCGGTGTCCCGACAGGAATGCCGCGGTCACCGTCGACGGATCGTCCGTCCACGTTGCCTCGCCGGCCAGGTGTAGAACTCCGCCGACCGGGGTCGACAGATCGTCGTGGTCGCTCGGTCGCGAGCCGACCGCCGGGTAAGAGTAAGCACCGCGGGAGAACGGGTCGTCCTGCCATCGCGTGACATGCACCCGCTGCGGGGAGATCACGCGTTCGCCGTAGAGGCCACGAAGCGCGTCGAGCACCGATTCGGCAATGCGTGCGTCGGACCACTGCCGGATCGTCTGCGCACACGGCCCCGCCGCAAACGTGAGCAGCGTGGGCAACCCCTGCGGCACGGTCACGTCGTACCACGAGTGCCACCAACGCCCGGCCTCCCCCTGCTGCCGAATCGCGTAGACGTCCTCGTCCCAGAATGCATGCGGGAACTGTAGGAACACCTTCTCGAACGCGTTCATCTCGAGTCCGTCCAACGCAGTCGACACCGGATGGGGAAGAGGCGGTTCGATAAGCAAGGTCGGTGACTTCAGGACGCCGATCGGAACCGTCACCACGATGTGGTCGGCCGAGAACGTCTCGGTGAGAGTCTCGACGGAGGAGCTGTTCGATCCCCACGCGATGCGTGTCACTTCATGGCCGAGTCGTACATCCAGCCCGTCGGCCAGACAGACCGCGAGCCGGTCGTACCCCTCGGGGAAGACGACCTCGTCACCCTCGATCGCGTTGTCGTCCAACCCGTGCGCATCGAGCATCCCCTGGTCGACACCCAGCTGTTCCTCGGCCCGGTGACCCAGGAACTCCCGGACCCGTTCGATTCGATCAGGATCCCATGCGAGCCGTTTCACGGTGCTGTTCACGGCATCCCCGTACGACGTGCCCAGGGTCGATGTCGCTACGGTCGCCGCCAACAGCTCGTCGACGACGTGTACGTCCGACGCGAAGCTCGCAACCTCGTCCTCGCTCAGACGCCGTCCGTTCGGTGAGTAGTACGCGATGGGTCGTCCGTCCGGCTGAAAACTCCCCACCGTGAACTCACTGGTCAGAATGCCGAAAGCCTGTACTGCGTCGGCCAGCGGATTGTTGTCGATTCCATGAACCCAGGACGCACCGACATCGAGAATCTGTCCGTCCGTCCGCAGGGTGTCCACTCGTCCGCCGATGCGGTCGCGGGCTTCGAGAACGACCACACGGTGACCCGCACGGTGCAGAATGCGTGCTGCGGTGAGGCCGGAAATGCCGGCTCCCACCACCACGGTGTCGACGTGCGTCATGCTCTGTCCGTTCCCTTGGTTGCCGACATGCTCAGTTCCCACGGCCGGGGTTGCCGTTGCCGGAGTTCCCGTTGCCTGAATTGCCGTTGCCGTTGCTGTTGCCTGGACTCCCGTTGCCGGAGTTGCCGTTGCCCGCATCACCGTTGCCCGCATTACCGTTGCCCGCATTACCGTTGCCGTTGTTCCCGTTTCGCGGTGGAGCCACAGGTTGTGGCGGCTCGGCGGGCACCTGATCGA
>NZ_JABFAQ010000063.1:0-663 GCF_017168275.1 Rhodococcus sp. KRD175 | reverse complement strand
TGGGGAGCCGCGCGAGGGGTCAGCCGCACGTCGGGGAGCCGCGCGAGGGGTCAGCCGCACGTCGGGGGCCGCACGAGGGGTCAGCGTCGTTTCGACGAGTACATGCGTTCGTCCGCGATGTGCAGTAATTTTTCGGGGCTGACGGGTTTGTCCCAGCTCCATCCGACGCTGACCGATGCGGGTACCGGAACACCGTCGATGAGGTACGGGCCGGCCAGTAGCAACCGCACTCGTGCGGCGAGGCGTTCGACTCCGTCGGCCGATCGGGAGCTACGCAGCAGAGCGACGAATTCGTCGCCTCCGGTGCGGCAGGCGATGTCTCCGGTGCGGAGGTTGGCGCGGATGCGGGCTCCGATGGCGGCGAGCAGTCGGTCGCCTACTGCGTGGCCGTATCGATCGTTGACGGATTTGAAGGAGTCGACGTCGACGAACAGGATTCCGACCGGGTTTTCGTCGGCGGCTTCCTTGAGGGCCTGAAGTTCTGCCATCAACCGTCGGCGATTGGCCAGGCCGGTCAGGTCGTCGATCAACAGTTGGCGCTCGAGTGCCGCCTCGGCTCCCTTCCGGGCGGTGATGTCCTGGATCTGGGCGATGATGATGTCGTCGCCCTCGTTGTCTCGCACCACGGTGGCGTTCCGCTGGACCCAGATGGTGGCTCCGTCC
>NZ_JABFAQ010000062.1:0-51381 GCF_017168275.1 Rhodococcus sp. KRD175 | reverse complement strand
CATCCGGGCATCCGATCTGGCCATGGATTACTCCATAGCCGGTCACAGTGCCCCGCAGCATCATCACAGCCCGTGTGTCACATGTCCGTGGACATCTCGTGTCTCATATGTCCCCAGACTGAACACGTAGTCTGGGTCGAGTTTCCACTCACGTGCGAAGCTCTTCTTCGACGGCCGGTCGGGCCGTGTCCCGTGCCATAGCCGATCAGCACATTTCCTGAGCCGGCGCGTTCTTCTTCGCGGTATCGCTCATGGGCCGCAGGGGTATCGGCGACGGCACCGCCGGTGATGCTGATCAAGGGTGCGCCGACGGCGAGTGAGGTGCCCTCGGCCGCATGCAGTTCGCCGACAACACCCTCGAAGGGGCAGGGCACCTCGACGGACGCTTTTGCCGTCTCTACTTCGACGACGACCTGATCGATGGTGACGGTATCGCCGGGCTTGACCTTCCACTCCACGATCTCGGCCTCGGTCAGTCCTTCACCGAGATCGGGGAGCAGGAATACCTGCATGCTCATACCGTGACCGCCTTGCTGAGGTCGGGGGCATCGTTCCACTGCAGTCGGTCCATGGCATCGAGCACACGGTCGGCGGACGGCAGGTGAAAGTGCTCGAGTTTCGGTGCAGGGTAGGGAATGTCGAGTCCGGTCACTCGGAGTACCGGAGCGTGCAGGTGATGGAAGCAACGCTCGGATACCCGCGAGGCGATCTCCGCGGCGACACCGGAGAAGCCCTGCGCTTCCTGAATCACGATGCAGCGTCCGGTCTTCCGTACCGAGGCTGCGACGGTTTCGTCGTCGAACGGATTGATCGACCGCAGATCGATCACCTCGACGCTCCGGCCGTCCTCGGCTGCGAACTCTGCGGCCTGCATGGCCACCGACACGGTGGGTCCGTAGGCGAGAAGCGTGACGTCGGTACCGGCACGACGCACGACGGCGGTGCCGATCGGCTCGGTCTTGGTCAGCTCGATGTCGTCCTTGGAGAAGTACAGCCGCTTCGGTTCGAGAAAGATCACCGGATCCGGATCGGCGATGGCATCACGCATCAGCGAGTACGCGTCGGCGACGGTGGACGGGGAGACGACTTTCAGGCCCGGGGTGTGCGCGTAGTAGGCCTCGGACGAGTCGCAGTGATGTTCGACGCCGCCGATACCTCCCGCGAACGGGATGCGGATGACCATCGGCGCGGTGAGTGATCCGCGAGTTCTGTTGCGCAGCTTGGCAACATGGGACACGATCTGCTCGAAAGCCGGGTAGGCAAAGGCGTCGAACTGCATCTCGACGACGGGCTTGTAGCCCGACATCGCCATGCCGATCGCGAATCCGACGATGCCGGACTCCGCGAGCGGGGTGTCGAAGCAACGATCGTCACCGAAGTCTCGGGTCAGTCCGTCGGTGACACGAAAGACGCCGCCGAGCGTGCCGACATCCTCGCCGAACACGACGACCTTCTCGTCCTCGGTCAACGCGTCGCGCAGGGCGGCGTTGAGGGCTCCGGCCATGGTCATCGTGGTCATGACAGTTCTCCTGCTGCGATCTCGGCGGCGACCTGATTTCGCTGTTCGATCAGGCCGGGGGTGGGGGAGGAGTAGACGAACCGGAACAGATCCTCGGGGTCGACGTCCTGCTCGACGTTCATGCCCGCGCGAAGTGCCGCGGCATCCGCGTCGGCGGATACCGTCATCTGCTCGCGCAGGTCGTCGGTGAGCAGACCCTGGGCTTCCAGGTAGGAATCGAGGCGCGAGAGCGGATCTCGGGCCAGCCACCCTTCGACCTCGTCTGCCTTGCGGTAGCGCGTGGCGTCGTCGGCATTGGTGTGGGCGTCCATGCGGTAGGTGTGCGCCTCGACGACCACTGGTCCCTTGCCTGCTCGGACGTACTTCACGGCCTCGTCCATCACGGCCATCATCGCGATCGGGTCGTTGCCGTCGACCTGCTCGCTGCCGATGCCGTAGCCGACACCCTTGTGCGACAACGAGGGTGCTGCACTTTGACGTGCCAGCGGAACGCTGATGGCGAATCCGTTGTTCTGGACCAGGAAGATCACCGGTGCGCGGAACACCGCGGCAAAGTTGAGGGCCTCGTGGAAGTCGCCTTCACTGGTCGCGCCGTCACCGCAGAACGCGAGGGCGATGGTGTCTCGTCCCTGCTTGGCCTCGGCGTAGGCGAAACCGGTCGCGTGCAGCAATTGTGTTGCCAGAGGCGTGCATTGGGGAGCGACCTTGTAGGCGGTGGGATCGTATCCGCAGTGCCAGTAGCCGGCGAGCATACCGAGCAACTCCACCTGGTCGACGCCTCGCGCCGCGAGAGCCATCGAGTCTCGGTACGTCGGAAACATCCAGTCCTGCTCACCCAGGCAGAGTGCCGCGGCGATCTGGCAGGCTTCCTGTCCACGCGAGGAGGGATAGACCGCGAGCCTGCCCTGTTTGGTCAATGCTGTTGCCTGCTGGTCGAATCGGCGGCCGTGGACCATCGAGCGGTACATCTCGAGCAGGCGCTCGTTCGACGGGTGTGCGTAGCGGGCGGCACTGTCCACGCCCGTTCCATCGGGTGCGAGGTACTGCACGGGACGGTCGGCAGGCATGAACTGTTGGTAGGACGTTGCCGGAACCTTCTCGACGGTCGTCATGGGGCATTCTCCTGAGATCGGCTTGTACGGTGATTCTGGCCGAATCGGTGAGGAAGAAGTCCTATGGTCGTAGGATTGCAGACATATTGCCGACATTTCAGGTACGAACTGACTATCTGTCGGATCGGCGTAGCGAACCACCAGGTAGGAGCGGACGAATGGACGACGTCTCGAGACGTGTGGAATTGGACGACACGGATCGTCGCATCCTCGCCGAGCTGACTGCCGACGGGCGGGTCTCGATGCGGGTGCTGGCCGATCGATTGAATCTCTCTCGGGCACATACCTATACACGGGTGGACAGGCTCAAGGATGCGGGTGTCATCGAACGGTTCACCGTGCAGGTGGATCACGGGGCGTCCGGGCTAGGGACCTCAGCGTTCATCGCGTTGTCGATCCGTCAGGATTCGTGGCGCAGTGTGTCCGAGGGGTTGCGGTCGATGGAATTCGTCGACCACTTCAGTTTGCTCGGAGGGGATTTCGACGTGCTGGTACTCATCAGGACTCCCGACAACGAGAGCCTGCGGCAAGTGGTGCTGGAGGGGCTGCAGTCGCTCGACGGCGTCCGGGCGACGCGCACGTGGTTGATCTTCGACGAGGACCGAGGTGGTCTGGGACGAACTGCGCCGCCCACCGAACGCTGACAGTGGGCGGCGTCGTTCGGGGTACGGGTCAGAAGTTGCCGCGAGCGTCCTGCTCACGTTCGATGGCCTCGAACAGTGCCTTGAAGTTGCCAATGCCGAAGCCGAGCGAGCCGTGGCGTTCGATCATCTCGAAGAACACCGTCGGGCGATCGACCAGCGGCTTGGTGAAGATCTGCAGTAGGTACCCGTCCTCGTCTCGGTCGACGAGAATTCCGCGCTTCTGCAACTCTTCGATCGGCACTCGGACGTTACCGATTCGGGCTCGCAGTGCGGGATCCTCGTAGTACGAATCAGGAGTGGCGAGAAATTCGACGCCCGCCGCGCGGAGCGCATCGACCGAAGACAGGATGTCGTTGGTCGCCAGCGCCAGATGCTGTGCGCCCGGGCCGCGGTAGAAATCCAGGTACTCGTCGATCTGTGAGCGCTTCTTCGCGATGGCCGGCTCGTTCAGCGGGAACTTCACTCGGTGGTTGCCGTTGGAGACGACCTTGCTCATCAAGGCCGAGTAATCGGTGGCGATGTCGGCCCCGACGAACTCGGCCATGTTCGTGAAGCCCATGACGCGGTGGTAGAAGTCGACCCACTCGTCCATCTTGCCGAGCTCGACATTGCCGACCACGTGATCGAGAGCCTGGAAGATGCGCTTGGGAGCGCCCTCCGGTCGCTGCAACGTCGACGTGCGTGGCACATAACCGGGGAGGTAGGTGCCGGTATAGCGGGCGCGGTCGACCAACGTGTGTCGGGTGTCGCCGTAGGTCGCGATGGCCGCGGTGCGGACCGTGCCGTGCTCGTCGGACATGTCGGTCGGCTCTTGTAGGACGCGCGCGCCCTGGGCTCGCGCATGCTCGATGCATCGGTCGACATCGGGTACGGCCAGCGCGATGTCGATGACGCCGTCACCGTGGCGCGTGTGGTGTGCCACCAGTTCGCTGTCGGGGTCGACGGCCCCCTTGATGACGAAACGCACTGCGCCGGACTTGAGCACGTAGGCGTGGTGGTCACGTTGGCCGGTGGTCGGGCCAGAGTACGCAACGAGCTCCATGCCGAACGCGGACTGGAAGAAGTGTGCGGACTGCGTCGCATTCCCGACGACCCACACGATCGCGTCCCAGCAACTGACCGGGAAGGGGTCGCGCTTGTCGTCGTACTCGACCAGACCAACGAGCTGCCGCAGCTGATCGGCGTCGAGATCGGCGAGCTTCTCGTCGTCGTTGAGGATGTTGTCGAGGCTCATGAAAGCTCCTGGTTGGTCCGAGTGAGGCACACTGTTCCGCCCAGCCCAACATCGCGGTGCAGGGGAGTCAATCGACGCCTGAATAGCTGTCCGTGCTGTGCAGATAGGGCAGGTTGTTCCGCACTTTGCTATACGATTCGTATAGCAAAGTGGAGGTGCGTCATGGAATCGACGTTGGACGAATTGGACCGGGCGATGCTCGCTGCGCTGCATGACAATTCGCGGATCGGCGTGCTCGAGCTGTCGCGAACGCTCGGTGTTGCACGTGCGACTGTGTCGGCCCGCCTGCAGCGATTGGAGGACAGCGGTGTCATCACCGGCTATCAGCCTCGAATCGGTTTGGCAGCAGCCGGTTACGGCGTGCAGGCGTTCGTCACATTGGAGATTGCCCAGGGTGCGCTCGGTGACGTCGTCGCCGTCCTGGAGCAGATACCCGGAGTGTTGGAGGCATTCGCGACAACCGGCGTCGGCGATGTGTTGTGCCGGGTCGCCGCGGCGTCTCATGATGATCTGCAGCGAACGTTGATCGCACTCAATCAATCTCGCACGATCGCGCGGTCGACCAGTGTTGTCGTACTCTCGGAATTGGTCGAGTTCCGGGCACTGCCACTGCTCAACAGCGCCGAGTCCGATCGAACCCCCAGAGCCCCCGCATACAGACGGACGCGCGAGTGATAGGCCTCAGGCCGGAACGATCCGGCCACGTACGTCACCGAAGCCGATGCGCGCACCGTTCGGCCCCGGAGCGCTGGCGGCGATGACGACCTCGTCGCCGTCTTCGAGGAACGTCCGGGTCTCCGCGCCGAGTGACACCGGTTCCTTTCCGCCCCAGGTGAGTTCGATGAATGCGCCGCGCTGATTCTTCTCGGGTCCCGAGATGGTGCCCGACGCGAACAGGTCACCGGTTCGGGATGTCGCGCCGTTGCTGGTCTCGTGAGCCAGCATCTGGGCCGGCGACCAATACATCGAACTGTACGGCGGACGGGATACGACGTGGCCGTTCCATGTGACGGACAGATCGATATCGAGTGCCCAGGAACGGGATTCGCGGAGGTGTTCGAGCGGCGCGGGCTCCTGCGCCGGTGTCGACACCCGCGCCTGATCCAACGCGAGCAAGGGGACCACCCAGGGCGAGATGGACGTCGCGAAACTCTTGCCGAGGTTCGGCCCCAGCGGCACGTACTCCCAGGCTTGGATGTCGCGAGCAGACCAGTCGTTGACGATGACGACACCGAACACGTGCTCGGAGAACTGATCCGGCGAGATGGGACCACCCGCCGGAACGCCGACGACGAAGCCCATCTCTGCCTCGATGTCCAGTCGCCGACTCGGACCGAACGTGGGCGACGGCTCGTCGGGTGCCTTGCGTTGACCGTTCGGACGCTTGACGTCGGTACCGGACACGACAACCGTCCCTGCCCGGCCGTGATACGCCACGGGCAGGTGCTTCCAATTCGGTAGCAGCGGTTCGGCATCGGGACGAAAGAGTCGGCCGAGATTGGACGCGTGGTGCTCGGACGCGTAGAAGTCCACGTAGTCCGCAACTTCGAACGGCAGGTGCATCGTGACGTCGGAAACCGAGACAATCGCTTCCGCGGGGGTCGTGCCACTGACGATCATGGCGGTGACGGACTCGCGGACCTCGACCCACCGACTGCGGCCGCGCGCCATGAAAGCATTGAGGCTGGGCGAGGCGAAATCCGAATCGTTCAGAGCGACAAACAGATCGATCACATTGTCGCCGTAGCGGACTCCGACCCGAGCGTCCGAACCAGGAGTACTGAAGATGCCGTAAGGAAGGTTGTCGATTCCGAACTCGGAGTCGGCGGGGATGTCGATGTGCGTCATGAACGGCGTGCTCCTTGGTTCACTGAGGTGGGACGAGTCCGAGGCGGACGAGGTCGTCCAGCGGTTCGCGGATGCTGCAGGTGCCGAACGATGCGAAGGCGCGTTGACCCTCGATCCCGGCGACGAGACCGGCGAGGACGTCGGCGTCCCGGATCGCCAGGATCTTCTGGAGCTCACCGACGCGTGCGCCGCTGTGTGCGGCCTGCGCGGCGAGGATCACGTTGAGGAAACCGTGTTGCTCGAAACCGTTGTGGGTATCGGTGTTACGGGCGGCATGGTGCAGACCCGCGGTGGCTTTGAAGTGGACCTCGCGTTGTGCCGCCTCGTAGATGAGCGCGGCAAGCTCTCGCTCGTCCGGGTACTCGTCGGCCGTGACGCCGCCGGTCCTGAATTTGGCGCGATACCCGAACTCGTCGACTGCGTCGAAGATGTCGTCTCGTCGGGAGTCTCGGGGGATTTCGACATAGATGTCGATGTCCTGAGTGATGTTGCGCAAGGCGTCGATGTTCGTGCCGTCGGGTACGGCCACTTCGACGGCAACGACCGTCACGCCGGCGGTCCGGTCGGCGGCGCGTAGGCCTGCCTCCACGCTGCCCGGACCGGCAGGTGCGGTCAACGCGACCTCCATCCGGGCGCCCAGGACGAGTTCGTGCACCCGGTCCATCGGAACGACCAACGGGCCGACGAGGTCTGCGAAAGAACTCGCCCGGTACTCGAGATGTTGTGCTGCAGCAACATCGAGTGGTGCATTGCCGGGAGGGAAGGCAGCGGCGTCGTCGCACAGGCGGTGGAAGAACTTCGGGATCATCGGTTCGGCCCCCGGCCTGCCCACGTCCACGCATACCCGGTGTCCTCGCACGCGAGCGCTCCTTCACCGAGTTCGAGGGGGCGGAAAGTATCGACCATGACGGCCAGTTCGTCGAAGAACTCGGCGCCGATACTGCGTTCGTATGCACCGGGTTGCGGACCGTGAGCATGACCGCCCGGATGCACCGAGATCGATCCCTGGCCGATTCCGGAACCCTTGCGGGCCTCGTAGTCGCCGCCGACGTAGAACATGATCTCGTCGGAGTCGACGTTGGAGTGGTAGTACGGCACCGGAATTGCGAGCGGGTGGTAGTCGACCTTGCGCGGAACGAAATTACAGATCACGAAGTTGGCCCCCTCGAATGCCTGATGCGCAGGCGGCGGTTGATGCACACGGCCGGTGATCGGTTCGTAGTCGGAGATGTTGAACGTGTACGGATACAGGCAGCCGTCCCACCCCACCACGTCGAACGGGTGTTGCGGGTAGACGTAGCGGGTTCCGACGATGCCCGTCGAACCACGGTGCTTGACAAGTACTTCGATGTCTTCGCCGTCGGCGAGTAGAGGCTCGGTGGGGCCGTGCAGATCGCGTTCGCAGTAGGGAGCGTTCTCGAGCAACTGGCCGTACTTCGACAGGAACCGCTTCGGTGGAGCGATGTGACTGTTGGCCTCGATGGCGTAGGCGCGCAGGGGGCCGTTGGGAATCCAACGGTGCGTCGTCGCACGCGGAATGAGCACGTAGTCACCCTGCTGCGCCTGGAGAGTACCGAACACCGTTTCGACGGTGGCAGAACCGGATTCGACGTAGACCATCTCGTCACCGATCGAATTGCGATACAGCGGTGAAGTTTTCGATGCGACGACGTAGGACAGTCTGACGTCGGCGTTGCCGAGAACGAGGCGTCGGCCGGTGATGACGTCGGTGTCCGCCACCGTGGATTCGGGAAACAGCTCGTGCAACTTCAGGTGCCGCGGCACGAGCGGATGGTTGGGCGTCGTCGATTGATCGGGCAGGTCCCAGACCGTGGCATCGATGATGGCCGACGGTATGTGGCGGTGGTACAGCAGAGACGAATCCGAGGAGAAGCCCTCTTCGCCCATCAGCTCCTCGTAGTAGAGGTTGCCGTCGGGAGTTCGGTGCTGGGTGTGCCGCTTCGGCGGTACCGATCCGAGCTGCCGGTAGTAGGCCACGTGCTCTCTCCTGAGTTCTGTCACCGCTTGTAGTAAAGACATTAACTACTTTGACGTGATCTACGCAACCTTCAGTTACGCCCCCGGACGTCGAACTGGCTGCGGTTGGTGATCAGTTTGGTCAACAGCATCACCAGGATTCGCTGTTCGGGTTCGGTGAGCGCGCTGGCCCATGCGTTCTCCCGTTCGTTCTGTTCGGCGAATGCCTCGACCATCTCGTCGTGCCCCAGCGCGGTCAGGGCGAGGCGCACCGAACGTCCGTCCTTCTCGTCGGGCGTGCTGGCGAGCAGGCCGCCGGAGATGAGTGTCTTGGACAGGTTCGACACGGCGGCGCGGCTCATGCCGGTCAGTTCGGCTGCTCGTCGCGGTTCGATCGGGCCGGCCAGCCACGTGACGAACATCAGCCGAAACGACGACCATGACCAGCCTCGCGGGCGATGAACCGTCGACTCGAGGTCGTACGTGACGATGTTCGACGCTCGGTTCAGTGTCAGCAGAACCTCGGTGGCCAGCTGATGCTCGAACCCGTACTCCCGGGCCAGTGTGTTGTTGGCAGTGTCGATGAACGACCAGAAATCGGGCTCGGGTGCGTCGGTCACGGATTCACTGTAGCCACGATCTCATCTGATCAACACCTTTACTACTCCCGCAGCGAGATTCGTGTCCCACCGAGGAGGGGCCATGATGGACCCATGAGCTCGAAGAACCTGTTCGGTGGCCCCCGCACCCTGCTGATCGTGGCAGCAGTGGTCATCGTGATCGCACTCGTCGCTGCCGCCGCGACCCTGATCGTCCGCGCCGTGCTCGGACCGCCCGAGGGGGAGAACAAGTTCGAGATCCAGGGCTACTCCGTCGTACAGGTCGATCCCCAGGTCAGCGACCTCGCGCTCGCCACACGCTAGCCGACTCTGCACCGACCTGCGGGTCGTGCGTCTGCTGAAAATTTCGCCCGCCGCGCGCGAATGTGCGTAGCGTCGCGGCGGGTACCTCGTGTTCGGGAACAGGCTCGCCGATCCACTCGCAGTCACGGACGAAGATCAGGTTCGACGCCACCGCGTCGGCGCTGTGATCTTCCCGCAGTGGGCCGAAAATTCGGCCGAGGAAGTACTCGCCGTGCTCGGTTCGCGTCCAGACGAAAGATCCGTCCGCGACCTGCTCGAAACGCTCGACCCGTCGTAGCGAGCGTTCGTCGTCGGCTGACATGCCGCAGAGTCCGTAGGTGAGGGCACGCTCGACGCCATTCGGCATCGGGGCGCGGTAGACATCCGGCATACAGCCGAGCCTAGGACCCGAGGGGTCTACATACCGCTTGGTCCGTTGCAGGATGTTCTCGAACAGCGGACGAATTCGACGAAATGGGGAGCATCGCGTTTTCGAGAAATAGAGTCCTTCGCCTCGTGGCGGCACCATTGGTGGCGGGAGCCCTGACGCTGGGGTCGGCGGGCATCGCGTCGGCCGCAACCACCACGGAGCTCAGGCCGGTACAGGCATTCGTCTTCTTGCAACACGGCGTCAGTTTCGGGTCGGGGCCGGTCGAGGCAACGGCGACGGTGATCGAGGCAGGGGAGGTCACGGTGACGACAGTGAGCAAGATTTCTGGTGCGGGTGACATGGGCTCGTCAGCGGTCGGCCTGCTGCCGGTTCCGGTGGCCGTGGTGTGGACGAACATCGACAACGGCCGATCCGGTTCGGCGGGTGGGATATCGACCGAGCCGATCACTCTCGCTACCGGTGCGGGCCGTGTCGATCTCACGATCACGACGGACACGCCCAACCTTCCCGGTGGTGGCCGCGTCGTCGTGGAGTAGCCGTGTCCTCGGCGTGGAGCACTGACGTGAGCGTCCACAATTCGCTCTCACAAACGGGAAAAGGTATTTCAGCACTAATAGTGGGCGCTGAGGTCACCCACAGTGTGGTTCGGTCCAGACCGGCTGGTCCGATGTTGTCGTGATTGGACTCGAGTGGTAAGTTGAAGGTTCAACTTGAGCACTCGAAGGACCGATCATGACATCTGTCGTCAACCCGCCGATCGCGGGCGCAGCGTTCGACGCATTTCTCGCCGATACCGCACCCGCGAGCCGATCCCAGCAGATGTGGACCCCGAACGACGGTCCGATGCCTGCCCTCTACATCAGCCACGGTGCACCCCCGGTGTTCGACGACGCGCTCTGGATGAACGAACTCTTCACCTGGTCGCAGTCGATGCCCAAGCCGAAGGCGATCCTGATCGTCAGCGCACACTGGGAAGAGGCCCCGTTGAGCCTGTCCGCGACGGCTGCGGCGACACCACTCGTCTACGACTTCGGTGGATTTGCCCAGCGTTACTACTCGATGGAATACCGGACTCCCGACGCTCAGGCACTGGCCGCACGGGTGGCCGCGGCCATTCCGGCGTCGGAGAACCTGCATCGGCACACCGCGCGCGGACTCGATCACGGTGCCTGGGTGCCGCTGAAGGTCATGTATCCCTACGCCGATGTCCCGGTTCTGCAATTGAGCCTTCCGACGCACGCCCCCGATCGGCTGATGGCGATAGGCGCTGCGCTGAAGGAACTTCGGGCCGAGGGTGTGTTGGTCATCGGTTCCGGGTTCATGACCCACGGACTGCCGTTCCTGTCCCGGGAGAATTTCGCAACCAATACCGTGCCGACGTGGTCCGAGGACTTCGACCTCTGGGCAGCCGACGCCTTGTCTCGCGGTGACGTCGGGACTCTCGCCGACTTCCGCAGTGCCGCACCGGGAATGCCGTACGCGCACCCCACCGTCGAACATTTCACGCCGTTGTTCGTCACCCTCGGTGCCGCCGAGAATCCGGAAGCTCCGGTGACGACGGCCATCACCGGCTTCCAGTTCGGTTTGGCGAAGCGGTCTTTCGCGGTCGCGTGACGAACGGGAACTACCCCGTGCACTTGGGCTCGATTCAGTTCTGAATCTTTTTCGGCTCGGGGATTGTTATCCACGCCACTTCGCTCTACAGTTCTGAGCACCATCTCGGACATCGGTGTCCAAGATTGTCGGATGCGCTGTACGAAATGTCGCCGGGCGCGCGTCCTGTGGACCCCGTTGTCCGGCGCGAAGGAGTACAGCCGTGTCTTCTGCCCGATCTTGGACGCTGCGGGTAGCGATCGGTGTGGCGACCGTAGCCGCCGCCGTTGCCGCTACGACCAGCCCCGCTTCCGCTGCACCCGATTCCAGCGGTCCGGCCGGTGTGGAGGTTCAGCCGCCTTTGCCGCCGCTCACGTGGCCGAAGATTCCCGAGTTCGACACCGACTTCTACCTTCCTCCCGCCGACGTGGTGGCAGCGGCCGCGCCGGGCCAGGTCATCGCCGCACGGCCCGTCGAGCTGGCTACTCTCAACGTCATTCCCACGCAGGTCGACGCGTGGCAGTTGTCGTTCCGGTCCAACAACGGGCGCGACGAGCCGATCGCCGCCGTGACCACGGTCATCAAGCCGCGGGGAGTGCCTGCGGCACCGCGTCCGTTGATCTCCATCCAGGTGGCCGAGGATTCTCTCGCGGCCTACTGCGCTCCGTCGTACGCGATGCGAGCGGGTGCCATCCCCTGGCCGGTGACCGGCGCGGTGACGTCGGGCGCTCAATTCCTCGAAGTGCAGGCAGCGTTGGCGCAAGGATGGGCGGTGTCGGTACCCGATCATCAGGGCCCGAACAATTCGTTCGCCGCCGGGCCGGTCGCCGGTCGGATCACACTCGACGGCATCCGAGCTGCCGAGAACTTCGCGCCGATGCAGTTGGCCGGGGAGGCCACCAAGGTGGGGATGAGCGGCTACTCCGGTGGCGCGATCGCCACCGGGCACGCAGCAGAACTGGCCGAAAACTACGCCCCTGAGCTCGATATCGTCGGAGTCACCGAGGGCGGCACCCCGGCCGAACTCGGGGCATTGGTCGACAACGCGAACAACACCCTGGGATCGGGCATCGTCGCCGCCGGCATCATCGGTGCCAGCCGCGAGAGTCCCGAGCTGGCCGCCTTCATCGACGAACACGTCGACCCGTTCGGTAGAACGTTGTTCGCGGCCAAGGACAACCTCTGTGTCGGCTACTCGTCGGCGCTGCTGCCGTTCGTCAACCTGAAAGGCTTGCTGCACACCGACGGCGACCCGATCCAGCAACCGGTGGTGAAGAAGGCCCTGTCTGCGATGCAGCTCGGCCGCACCACTCCGAACATGCCGCTCTACGTCTACCATTCCAACCCGGACTGGCTGGTGCCGATCGGGCCGGTCAACGCGATGGTCGAGTCGTACTGCAGCCGTCCGGGTGCCGACGTCACCTACACCCGCGATCATTTCAGTGAGCACATCAGCCTGGAGCTGATCGCTTTTCCGAGTGCGGTGTTGTGGATGCGCGACCGATTTGCCGGTGTTCCGGTGGAACCGGGTTGCCGGACGAACGATGTCGGCTCGATGGCGCTCGACACGCGTGCGCACCCGACGTTCGTCGCGGCCGTCGGCGAGATAATCGCCGGATTGTTCGGGAAGCCGATCGGGTCGTGATGGAACCCATCAGCGGGGCTGCGAACGGTGCGTCGCCTGTAGACTCCCTCGGTGACTGTCGCCGATGATCAGGGCCGCATCTACGCCGGACGATCCTCCGCTGTTCGGAAAGCCGATCGTCGAGCTCGGTTCTTGCACGCGGCTATCGAGGTCGTCGGGGGACGCGGATACGCCGCCACCTCGGTGGCGGACATCTGCGCCGCGGCCGGCCTCGCACGCAGTCAGTTCTACAGTGAGTTCGCCAACCGTGAGGCGCTGCTCGTGGACGTCTACGACCTGATCCAAGACGACGCGCTGGCCGCCGTCGTCGCCGCACTCGACGAGCAGGTCGACCGTGATCGTCGCTCTCTGGTCGTCGCAGCGATGACGGCCCTGGTCGGATCGATCGGAGGTGACCCACGTCGGGCGCGCATCTCCTATCTGGAGATGCTGGGTGTCAGCGATGCCGTCGAACAGCATCGGACGCGCCGACGTGCGCAGTGGGTGGAGTTCTTCGAGAACACCCTGCGCTCGGAAGTCGGTTCCGATTTCGTTCCCCCGGGTGGATACCGCTTGGCCGCAACGGCATTCCTCGGTGCGCTCACCGAGATCGTCTCCGACTGGTCCCGCACTGCTCCGCCTCGTCCACCCATCGAGCAGATCGTGGACACGATGGTTGCCGTCCTGGCAGCGTTCGTTCCGGACCTGAACTGAACTGCAGCCGGCCGCGCAATACAGTGGACCGATGACAGACGCCACCGGTCCGCTCGCAGGCCTCGTGGTCGCGGACTTCTCTCGTGTACTCGCCGGACCGTACGCGACGATGATGCTCGGCGACATGGGCGCGGACGTGATCAAGATCGAGCGGCCCGGCAGCGGCGACGACACCCGATTGTGGGGTCCGCCGTACGATTCTGCCGGTACGGCAACGTATTTCAACTCGGTCAATCGGAACAAGACGTCTCGGTTCATCGACCTGCAGTCCGAGAGCGGTGTGGCCGAGGCCCGTGAGATCGTCGCGGGCGCAGACATCGTGATCGAGAACTTCCGCGCCGGAACGATGGACCGGCTCGGTCTCGGCTATCAGGCTGTCGCGCAGACGAACCCTGGCCTGATCTACTGCTCGATCACCGGCTTCGGTACCGGCGGCGGTGCTGCTCTTCCTGGATACGATCTGGTGGTCCAAGCCGTCGGCGGGCTGATGAGCGTCACCGGACCCGACGCATCCACACCGACGAAAGTGGGCGTGGCGATGGTCGATATCGTCACCGGTCTGCATGCGCTGAGCGGAATCCTTGCCGCACTGCATCATCGATCGAACACCGGTGCGGGTCAGCAGGTACACACCTCGCTGATGGCGTCGGTACTGTCCGCACTCAGCAATCAGTCGGCGGCATATCTCGGGGCGGGCACCGTGCCGGTTCCGATGGGCAACAAGCATCCGTCGTTGGTGCCGTACGAGGTGTTCGAGACCGCCGATCGACCGCTCGCGTTGGCCGTGGGCAACGATCGGCAGTTCCAGGCGTTGGTCGACGTGCTGGGTACCCCGGATCTGGTTGCGGATCAACGCTTCTCGTCCAATTCTGCTCGCGTCGAACATCGAGATCAGTTGGTCGACCTGCTCAACACGGCGTTGCAGACGCGTACTGCGGACGAATGGTATCGAGAACTGATGGCGCGGCACGTTCCCGCCGGGCCGGTCAATTCCATCGAGGAGGCATTCGCGTTCGCGCAGTCGTTGGGTCTCGAACCACGCATCGAGGTTCCCGGGGCAGTGGCCGAGGGCGTCCGAAATCCGGTGGATTTCTCGACGACCCCGGTGAACTACCGGCTGCCGCCCCCGCCGGCCGGCTGAGCCCGTGCGTGGGGGTCCTGCAACTTGTGCTCCACTCCAGGGCTCGAGTCGGCGAATCCCCGGTCTGCAACCTCTTCAGTGGAGCAATAGTTGCAGCGGCAGTAACTCGCTGCGCTAGTTCAGCGCCCACTTCACCGACACGGACACGCTGACGGTCTGCTGTCCCGGTTCGATGGGCACTGCCGTGTCGAACGAAGCGGAGTCGCGAAAGCTCGTCGGCTGCTCCTGACCGGTGATCGACTCGGTGATCGACAGAACGTCACCGAGTTCGCCGCCTGCGAGCGACGCATACTGCTCGGCGCGATCGCGGGCGTCGGCGAACGCCCTGGACCGGGCATCGGTGATCAGCTCGGAATCGTCGTCGATCTTGAACGAGACCCCGGAGATTCGGGTCGCGTTGCCACCGGCGGAGGTGGCGTCGCCCAGGACTGCAGACGCCTTCGACAGGTCGCGCACCGTGACCTGCAACGTGTTGGTGGCCTGATATCCGGAGATGGCCGAGGTGCCGCCCGGCAGTGCTCCGGAGTACTGCGGATCGATCGACACCTGCTGCGTCTGAATGTCCTCGCGCGCGACGCCGGCAGCAATCACTGCGTCGGTCACCTCGGTAACTGCAGCATTGGCCTGTTCGATGGCGGCAGTGACGTCCTCGGCTGTGGCCTGAACGCCGATCTGAGTCGTCAACGTGTCCGGTGCACCCTGGACTTCGCCCACTCCGTTGACGTTCACTCCGGGAGGTCCGTCCGGGGACGTGGTCGCCGGACTGCTGCAGCCTGCGGTCAGGGCTGCGGCCAACACCAGGGCCGATGCGCACGATCCGATCGTCCATCGATTTCGGTTCACCGCCGTAGTGTCCACCATTGCAGGTGAATTGGGAAGGCTCAGGGCTTGCGATACTCGGCGTCGAACGTGACGGTCACGTCGTCTGCCACCTTCATGGCTCCGAACATCTGCGAATACGGCGTGATCTTGTAATCCGTTTGACGCACGGTAGTTTCGGAACCGATCTGCCATCTGTCGCCGGAGTCGGTGACGTCCACGTCCACGGTGATCTCCTTCGAGACACCGTGTATCTCGGCGGTGCCCGCCAAGCGAAATCCGGAGGCAACGGCAGTGATCTCCTCCGAACGAAATCGAATTGTCGGGTACCGATTGGCGTCGAAGGTCTTGAGTGCGTTGGCTTTTGCGACGATCTTCTCCGGCCCGATCAGCGGTGTCAGTCCGCCCTCGCCGTGGATCACCTCGAGTGAGCCGACCTCGGCGGTCAGTGACACCGCGGTGGGGGCGTCCCCGGACCACTCGACCGTCGCGGTCCAGGAGGTCACCGCAATCGTGAGTCGATGCCCCATCTTCGATGCCCTCCCGGTGACATCCGTCCGAACAGCCAGCTGCCCGCCGTCCGATGCGTCGAAAGCCCAGGTCTCGGTGGTCATCTTCGCGACTGTGGACGCGCGGCGGCCCGGCAGCTCACCGAAGCCGACAATGGAGGCTTAGTGTGAAGGAATGTTCTCCAATTCTCCTCGAACATTCGTCGCCGACGCCCTCCGCGGCTTCGTGGCCGCCACCGACGACGTCACCTGGCACGCCGATCCCGGATTCCTCACCCGTCGCTATCGCATCTCCGACGGTCAAGTCGCGCTGCTGTCCGGTGGCGGATCGGGCCACGAGCCGATGCATGCCGGATTCATCGGTCGCGGCATGCTCACCGGCGCGTGCCCCGGCCTGGTGTTCACGTCACCGAACGCCCTCCAAGTACACGAGGCATCCAAGGCCGTGGACTCCGGCGGCGGAGTGGTGCACATCGTGAAGAACTACACCGGCGACGTGATGAACTTCAAGATCGCCCGAGACTTGTTGCAGGAAGACGGTATTGCAGCCGATGTCGTTCTCGTCGACGACGACGTGGCCAGCGAGAGCGAGGACGGCCCGGGTCGCCGTGGCACTGCCGCGACCATCGTCGTCGAAAAGGTGTGCGGCGCAGCGGCAGAACGTGGCGACAGCCTGCAGGCGGTGGTCGCGCTGGGGCGTCGAACAGCGGAGAACGCGCGCAGCATGGCGGTCGCACTGAACCCGCCGACGCTACCGGGTGCCGACGGGCCGTCGTTCGAACTGCCCAAGGAGGAAATCGAACTCGGCATCGGTATCCACGGCGAGCGCGGCACCGACCGGGTGCCCCGGCTGCCTGCTCAGGAGGTCGTCGAGAAGCTGACCGAGCCCATCGTGAGCTCGCTCGGATTGAACTCGGGCGAATCGGTGATCGCCATCGTCAACGGGCTCGGCGCAACGCACCCGCTCGAACTGCATCTGCTGTTCGGAGAACTCTCGGAGTACCTCGCGGGTAAGGGCATCGAGATAACCCGCTCACTCGTCGGAAGTTTTGTCACCGCGCTCAACATGGGCGGAGCGTCCATCACTCTGGTGCGCGCCGACGACGAGATGCTCGAACTCTGGGACGCCCCCACCCATGCGCCCGGTTGGCCCAACGCGCAGAACCAAGGCGCGAAACCGGTGGGCGAGCGCGGCGCATTCGGGCCGACTTTCTCGCCGTCCGACACCGGAGAGAAGTCGGCATTCGTCTCGGAGTGGATCGGGTCGTGGGCCCAGCGGGTACTCGACGAGGAGCCCGCTCTGACCGAGTTGGATCGCAAGGCGGGCGACGGCGACTTCGGTACCAACATGGTGGCCGCACTGGAACAACTCGACCTCGACGCGATCAAGGAAACCTATTCGGCAGCAACGGTATTCGAAGCCGTGAGCGAGGCCTACCTCGGCCACGCAGGCGGTACGTCCGGTGCACTGTTCGGCATCTGGTTCCGCCAGTTCTACCGAACGATGCTCGAATCCGAGCCATCTGCCGTGGCTGTCGCAGCGGCCGCGCGGGCCGGACTGGACAGCATCACCGAACTCGGTGGAGCCCGCGTGGGCGACAAGACGATGATCGACGCCATTGCCCCGGCCGTCGACGCGCTCGAGAAAGACGGCGGCACCCTGCAGGATGCCGCCGACGCCGCGAAGTCCGGAGCCGAATCGACCAAGGACATCACCGCCAACCGGGGCCGCGCCAGCTATGTCGGTGAGGCCGCGCGAGGCGTCGTCGACCCCGGTGCGTTGGTCATGGCCTGGTTCTTCGAGGCAGCAGCTAGTTCTACTCCAGCGAGCTGAGAAACACCGCCGCGATCGCTTCGAGGCCGGCCTGATCGTCGGCGTCGAAGCGATCGGGTATCGGGCTGTCCAGATCGAAGACACCGATCAGTTTCTCGCCCTGGTACAGCGGAACGACGACCTCGGAGCGAGTGTTCGCATCGCACGCGATGTGGCCGGGGAAGGCATGAACGTCGGCCACTCGCTGTGTCTCGCGGGTGGTCGCGGCAGCGCCGCAGACCCCTTTGCTCAGCTCGATACGAACACAGGCAGGCTGGCCCTGGAACGGACCGACTACCAGTTCGGTGCCGTCGAACAGGTAGAAGCCGACCCAATTGACGTCGGGCAGAGCGTGATAGACCAACGCGGAGAGATTGGCGGCGTTGGCGATCAGGTTGGATTCCTCGTAGACGAGGCCCCTGGCCTGCTCGGCGAGCTGCTGGTACTGCTCGACCTTGGACCCGTTCAGTGCTGTCGCGGTGAAGGACATGCGCCGAGTCTAAGCGCACACCCCAGCACCACCAGATACGCCGACATCCCGCCCACCTGCACCCGCTGAGCGATGCCGAGGCCGTGATCGCCGGGAAGGTTGTCGGCGATCATCAGCCACGCCGTGGCGAGGGCGGTGACGGCCAGTACTGCGACACCGAGCGTCCGAAGCAGGGGATAGGCCCCGTAGCGGAATGCGGCGAGCGTGAACGCGATCATGACCGTGAAAATCGCGAACACCGCGATGGTGCTCGTCAAAGCATGAAGATGATGAAGCTGGGGGAACAACCCGCTGGGCTCGATCGGGCAGCTCGGATCGTCGGCGGCCACACACTCGAGTGGCAGTTTCGCGTCGGCGATGGTGGCAATACCGAAGATGCCCGACGCCACCCAGCCGGTGACGATGAGCCGTCGGCGAGGGCTGACGAGGAAACCGAGCACGGCGGCGAGGATCATCAGCGAACCCGTGACCACGTCTGCGGTGGAGAAGAATTCGCGGTACGGCTGATCGCGGGCATCGAGTTCGCTGAGGAACGACCGGGCCGGGTCGAGCCCGGTGTCGAGGAAGAATTCGGCCACCCACGCGGAGTACAGCACCCCGGCGAGGATCAGAAACACCACCGCGATTACTCGGCGGATATCCACACCTTCGGTTTTCGAGCGCACCGACCAAGGCTAACCAGTGAGCTCGTCGGCAGCTGCCACCGCCAGCGCGACGGCGGAGTCGCAGTCGTCCGCCATGACGGACAGCTCGGGAACCGTGCGGGCGTAACGCGCGGCCGAGTCCTCGTTATCGGGCAGGCCGAGAACGGGGTTGCCCAACACGATGTCGGCCGAACACACCGAATCCGAGTCGCGAGTCTCGACGGTGTAACCGCCCTGCCGGATCTTCTCGCGATCTGTCGAACGCAAGTCGCTGTCGTCGTAGGTGAGCGCGACGTCGAGCAGTACCAGGTTGTCCTCGAACGTCGCCGACGACGCCTCGAAGTGGCAGCCGTACGGATCCGCGGCAGGGTTCCACCGGTCGACAGTCCAGGTCTCGGGCAGATGCTCCAGAACGCTGCACGGATCCTTCGTGGCCAACGGAAGGTTGTACCTGGAATCGGCACGGAGTGGTGGATCGCTCACGAGGCCGAGTGCGGTCTCGGTGACGGATTTCGCTGCACTGCAGGCGTCTCCGTCAGCAAGATAGACGTCGATCGTGGCGAAACTACGACCCGATTCGGTGAGGACATCGTCCATGGGCCCGGAGGTGGTGCCGTCGAACTCGTCGCGCAGCGGGAAGCTGACGCGACACGTCCCTCGGGAGGCGTCGTCGAGGTACACCTGTTCGTCGCCGATCGTGACTTGCTCGAAGTTCGGGTCGGCCGGCGTCGGCTGGTATCCGTTCAGCTTGATCGACACGGAGTCCGTGGCGTCCGACCGCCCAGGGTCGACTTCTGCCGAGCAGGTACTCAGTTCACCGTCCGGTCGCAACTGAACCACGGTGCCGAGGGCGGTGAGGTCGTCCTCGGTGAGGAAGCCGCAGGGATCGAGGCTGCGGACGAAGGCCGCCGAGTCGGCCAGATAGCGGTCTGCCTCCGACATCTCGAATCCGTACCGGTTCTGCCCCGCAGGCGACGCACTACCGGCGGGGAACGCGCTGCCGAGCAACACCACCGCGCATCCACTGGTCGATACCGACATCGCCGCTGCCATCGCCGCAAGCACCCAACTTTTACGCACTGTCCTCATCCCCCGACTCGAATCGACCGATCATCAGGTTGGACGCGCGGGGAGTGCTGTGGGTTTCAGTCGGTCACTATCGGATCTGCAGCAAGATCATCGACGACGCGTTGGGCGGCGACGACCGGGTCCTCGTGTTCCCAGATCCGCACGACGCGCCAGCCTTCCTCGATCAGGCGGGTGTCGGTGTCGCGGTCGCGGGCCACGTTGGCAGCCAGCTTGTCGGCCCACCACTGGGCGTTGTTGCGGGGTTTCGTCGCGTGGACGGGGCAACTGTGCCAGAAGCAACCGTCGACGTAGACCGCCACTTTGCGACGGGGAAACACCAGATCTGCTCGACGCCGCATGCCCTTCAGCGGAGCGCGGTCGACGAAATAGCGCAGTCCTCGTCGGTGCAACTCACGACGCAGCGCCACTTCCGGTTTGGTGTCGCGGCGGCGCTGCTTACTGAGCCGTGCACTGGTTTTCGCGTCGGTGACGGGACGTGTCGCGCTCACACCGACACCCGTTGCGTGTACCCACCCATGCGCTCGAGGTGGGCGTCGAGGTCGTCGAGAAAGCCGTCGGCGAAGCGGAGGTTGCCGGCTCGCGCGCGCTTGAGGAACCCGGCCGTGGCTCGCGCCGACAGCAGGGTGGAGTCGTCCAGGAAGTCGATCAGGTCCTCGGGCGGTTCGTGCACCGGCATGGTCGAGACGGTCACCTTGAAGCTCGCGCGGTCTCGGCCCCACGCGGCCGTCGGCCAGGCCTGACCGGGCAGCAACGCGGTGTCGCCTGCGACGTCGTAGGGCTTCGGGTCGTCGAGTGCGGCGGCGACCCACGACGCCATCCGCACACTGACGGCATTGCCGACGAGCTTCCAACGATGCCCGGTACGCACTCCGGCGCGCTCGACCGCAGGCAGCGTCCAGTCCGGATCGAACCCCTGCAGCCGCTCGGCCCCGATGATGCCGGGCGTGACGATCTCCCCGGACGGCAACCGCACGGCCGGCGGACTGGCGATGCCGAGGGAGGAACCGCCCTTGAGGGTGGGGACGGCGTTGACGGCCCAGCCCAGTCCGCGGGTGCCCTCGGTCCAGTAGAAGCCGCAGGGCGCAGTACTCGGATCGCCGTCGGGCAACGGCCCGGCATCCTGCGAGAACAGCACCTCACGCGGATCGTCGGTGCGCGAGGCCAGCATCACCACGCGCTGTCGACGCTGCGGCAACCCGAACGCACGGGCGTCGACGACGCGGTAGGCCCACATGTAGCCGAGGTCCTCTAGCGCGTCGGTGATGTGTCGCATCGCTGCGCCACGTCCGAGTTGCAGCATGAACGGCACGTTCTCCATCAACAGCCACCGCGGGCCGCGGCGACGTGAGACCAGCCGGAACACCTCGTCGACCAGCCCGGAGCGAGCCCCGGTGATGCCTGCGGTCCGTCCGGCCTGGGAGAGGTCCTGGCAGGGGAAGCCGGCAGCAACGAGCTCGGTGCCGGTGGGCAGGCTGCGCAGCGTGGTGACGTCGGTGTGCAGCGGAACGTTCGGCATGCGCGCCGACAGCACCGCGCCGGCACCCGGATCGATCTCGCACAACAGCTGCGTCGTCCACCCTGCCTCGGCCAACCCCAGCTCGAGCCCGCCGATACCGGCGAACAACCCGACCATCGACCGTGTGCTCACGTGTGCCCTTCTCTCGCCCGACGGGTTCACGTTACTCGAGAGCCGGTGCGTTGAAGGTCCACAAGCTGAGCGTCGGTCGAACTTGACCTCGACCGTGCTCGAGGTTCCACACTGGAATGCACGCCGCCGAAAATCGGTTGGAAACTGAGCCTGAGCAATGAAATCATTCGGGCACCGCAATAAGGAGAACAACACGTGTCCACGGGTGTGCTCGACCCCGAAGCCCCAACCGTCGTTGAGTCGAACCCGAATGCTGCGCGGACACCCACGTCGCTGCAGCGTTTCGCGCCGTTCCTGGCCCCGTACAAGTGGTTCTACATCGGCTCCATCGTGGTCTCGCTCATCGCGACCCTCACCGGCCTCGTCATTCCGCTGGTGATGCAACGCGTCATCGACGGGCCCATCGCCGACCGCAACTTTTCCGCGGTGTGGTGGCCCGCGGCTTTGATCCTGCTGCTCGGCACCATCGACGCGGCCGGCATCTGGGTGCGTCGATACCTGGTGTCCCGCCCGTCGAGCCAGTTCGAGATCAGTGCTCGGGCAACGGTATTCGACAAGCTGCAACGGCTGTCGGTCGCGGCGCACGAGAGCTGGGAATCGGGTCAGCTGCTTTCCCGTGCCATCGCTGATCTCGGGTCGCTGCGCCGGTTCATGGCGTTCATCGGTCCGTTCATCATCATCAATGCCGTCACGCTCGTCGTGGGTATCGGCGTATTGCTCGTTCAGGCATGGCAATTGGGTCTGATCATGTTGGTGACATCGGTTCCGCTGGTGATCGCCTGCACCAGGTTCGAGACGCTGTACCGCGTCGTCGCGCGTGATGCTCAGGACCAAGCGGGCGATGTGACGACGACGGTCGAGGAGTCCATTCAGGGCATCCGTGTTCTGAAGGCGTTCGGGCGAAGTGCGCACCTGGGCAAGCAGTTTCTGCGTCAGGCCTACACTCTTCGCGGCACCGAGCTGAAGAAGGTGCGCTATCTCGCGATCATCTGGGCGGTGATCGTCGGACTGCAGCCGATCACCATCGGCGCGATTCTGGCCGTGGGAACCTACTCGATCGTGCAGGGCACGATGACGGTCGGCACGCTCGTCGCTGCCATCGCCATCGTCACGTTCCTGCTGTGGCCGATCGAATCCTTCGGATACCTGCTGGCGGAGTTGAACAACGCGCGGACCGCGGCGGATCGGTACTGGGAGATCATCGACACCCCGGAAACCGTGACGGATCCGGACAACCCCGTCGAATTGCCCGACAAGATCCGTGGCCGAGTGCAGTTCGACCGCGTCGGATTCACCTTTCCCGACGCGTCCTCTCCGCTGCTCGCCGATGTCAGTTTTGTCGTCGAGCCGGGGGAAACCGTTGCGCTCGTCGGCAACACCGGCAGCGGAAAGACGGCACTGACGAACCTCGTTCCTCGTTTGTTCGACGCCACCGACGGCACCATTTCGATCGACGGTATCGATGTGGCGTCGATGCGCCTGGCCGATCTGCGCTCGATCGTCTCGGTAGCGTTCGAGGATCCGGTGCTGTTCTCGGCCAGTGCGCGCGAGAACATCGCGCTCGGCTCTCCCGGCGCGTCCGATGCCGAGATCACCGAGGCGCTGGAGATTGCTCACGCAACGGAATTCGTCGACCGGCTGCCGTGGGGTCTGGCCACGCGCATCGGTGAGCAGGGCATGAGTCTGTCGGGCGGGCAGCGGCAGCGTCTGGCACTGGCCCGTGCGGTGCTGGGCAAGCCGCGGGTGCTCGTGCTCGACGACCCGCTCTCGGCACTCGATGTGGACACCGAGGCGAAAGTGCAGAAGGAACTACGTCGCGTGCTGGCCCATTCGACGACGTTGCTGGTGGCTCACCGGCCGTCGACTGCGGCGTTGGCCGACCGGGTGCTGTATCTGGAGAACGGAAGAATTGTGGAGCAGGGAACGCACGAGGGACTGCTGGCGTCGTCGCCGCGGTACCGCGACGTCATGGGGTCGATCCATGGCTGAGCAGACCGCAACCGCAGACTGGCGGGGAGTGGGCGGCGAGGACTCGGAGGTCGACGCCACCGGAAACCTGGTGTTGGCCGGACGTTCTCGGCGGTTGCTCGCCTCTCTGGTGCGCCCGTACAAGAAGCAGGCCCTGCTGTCTTTCGTCATCATCCTGATCGACAACATCACCTATGTGGCCGGCCCGCTGTTCGTCGCCTACGCCCTCGATAGCGGCGTCGGTGCTGCCGGACAGGGTGATTGGGGTCCGCTGCTGTGGGCCGTGGGCGGATACACCGGCTTCGGCCTGCTCGGAATGTTCACCACCTACGCGTTTCTCACCGTCTCGGGCCGGCTCAGTCAGAACATTCTCTACGACCTGCGTGGACGCGTGTTCGACCACGCGCAGAAACTCAGTCTGTCGTTCCACGAGAAATACACGTCGGGACGGTTGATCTCGCGGTTGACCAGTGACGTGGAGTCGTTGCAGACGCTGCTCGAAAGTGCGCTCAACGACGCGTTGACGGCCATCCTGTCGATGGTCTCGATCGCCGTCATCCTCGTGTATCTCGATGTTCCGATGGCGATGATCGTGCTCGCCGGCTTCGTACCGCTGGTGCTCGTCACCCGGTGGTCACAACGGCGCCAACGCCAGGGATACCGTCGAACACGGGTGGCGATCGCACGTGTGGTGGTTCATTTCGTGGAGTCGATGGGCGGAATCCGTGCCGTACAGGTCTTTCGGCGTGAAGGTCGCAACGACGCGATCCTCGAGACCGAGGACTCGGAGTACCGAGATGCCACCACCGCGGCCCTGCGCGGCATGGCGAGCTACACCGGAATCGTTCGGTGGATCGGCAACGTCACTCTGGCGATCATCCTGGTGTTCGGTAGCTGGCGAGTGATCAACGGGCACATGGACGTCGGCGTGCTCGCCGCGTACGTGCTGTACCTTCGCCGGTTCTACGGCCCACTCGACGAGCTGGCGATGGTGTTCAACGCCTACCAGTCGGCCGCCGCTGCACTGGAGAAGATCTCCGGCGTACTCGAGGAAGAGCCGTCGGTGGTTGACCCGAAGAACCCGGTGTCGATCGGAACGGTGAAGGGAGACATCACGTTCGACGACGTGCACTTCTCCTACGGCACCGAGCGCGTCGTGCTGCCCGAGTTCTCGCTGCACGTGCCGGCGGGTCAGGTGGTTGCCATGGTCGGTGCGACCGGAGCCGGAAAGTCGACGTTGGCAAAGCTGTTGGCGCGCTTCTACGATCCGACCGCCGGATCCGTGCGACTCGACGGCATCGACATGCGCGACATCTCCGACGAGGACCTGCGCCGCAACGTCGTCATGGTGACACAGGAATCGTTCCTGTTCTCCGGCTCGGTGGCCGACAACATCCGCCTCGGGCGTCCCGACGCGACGGACGCCGAGGTCCGCGCTGCCGCGGAGGCCGTCGGACTGACCGAGTTCATCGCCTCGCTCCCCGAAGGGATCGATACCGACGTGCGTAAGCGCGGAGGCCGATTGTCCTCGGGCCAAAGGCAATTGGTGGCCTTCGCGAGGGTGTTCCTCGCTGCGCCGTCGGTGATCGTGCTCGACGAGGCGACGTCGAGTCTCGACATCCCGAGCGAGCGGTTGGTGCAGCGCGCACTCGAAACGATTCTGCAGGGCCGGACGGCGTTGATCATCGCGCACCGCCTGTCGACCGTGGCCATCGCGGACCGCGTCCTCGTCATGGCGGACGGGAACATCGTCGAGGACGGAACCCCGGCGGACCTCATTGCGGGAGAGGGACGCTTCGCGCACCTGCACGAGGCGTGGGAGGACTCGCTCGTCTAGGTCCAGGGGGTGATCGGCGGCTTGACCCACATGATCTTCTCGTCGGCGTGCTGGGGCGTCGCCCCGTCGTGACCCGGGTGCTCGGCCGCCCACGCGGATTTGCGGTCGAGCAACTCGGCCACGATGGTCCACGTTTCCATCGTGCTCGGTGGATGCAGGTCCGCTGCGCGGGCCAGTTTTCGACGGGTGGCGTCGGGAAGATCGAGCAGTTCCGCGCCGCTGATCCCGCGCTCCCAGACGTAGCGCGCCAGAGCGGTCGCCTTGTCCTGTCGGCTCTTCGCGGCCTGCTCGGAATGCGCGAAATCGAACTGGCCGCCGCCTGGGTTCCCTGTCGTCACGGCCATCACCTTAGTAATCGTGAGCGAAATCGACAGGGCCCGGCCGCTGTAAGGCGTCGCACACGGTGTCGGGCCAGAAGTCGACGTCGACGGGGGTCGGCCGAGGCCGAGCGCAGCATGAACGGCTGGGTCGGTGCAAAGAAAAGTCGCGTCCGCTTGTTCTACAGGGGGCCCTGTCGCATACCGTAGGACCCGTGATCACTCAAGCATCGGGTGCAGAGCACGTCTCCGTTCCCGCAACCGCCACCACCGACGCGAAATCCTGGCCCTCGATCCTGACGTGGCGAGCGCACGACGTTCCCCGCATGGAGTCCGTACGCGTCCAGCTTTCCGGCAACCGCATCAAAGCTGCCGGACGCATCATCGGTGCCGCCTGCAGTGATCATCCCGCGTTCAGTGCGTCGTACGACCTGGTGACCGACGAATACGGCGTCACCAAGAGGCTCTCGGTGCGCACGTCGCTCGCGTCGGGTGACCGGCAGGCCTCGGTCAGCCGCGACGATGAGGGCTACTGGATGGTGGAGAACTCCGCCAACCACCAGCGCTCGACCTACAGCGGTGCCCTCGACGTCGACATGGTGCTCAGCCCGTTCTTCAACACCCTGCCGATCCGACGATTCGGTCTGCACACCCAGGTCCAGGACCTCGAGGTGCCGACGGTGTACGTCAACCTTCTCGACCTGAGCATCCAGGAAGCGACCCTGACCTACAGCAGCGGCGCGCACGGCATCCACGTCATCTCGCCGGTCTCGACATCGTCGGTGACGGTCGACGCCGACGGTTTTGTCATCGACTACCCGGGACTCGCCGAGCGGATCTGACGCACGACGCCACCGCGTCGCCCCGCGTCCTGCAGGTTCTCTCGCCACCCCGGCTCGCCCGGGGTTACGTCGGTGATGTCGAATCGCTGATGCTGCTCGTACTGCAGTCGCGCTGCGTGTCCGGCGTCGACCAGCGTTTCGGTCGAGTTCTCGTTCAATTTTTCGCGCGCTGTGGTGAGCGCATGCAGCGCCTCGTCGAGCGCGGTTCGTAGCGCGGTCGCGTTGCCCTCGGTCATCGCACGGACGAGAGTCGGCGCCGAGGACGCCACCCGGGTGCCGTCGCGAAACGACCCCGCGGCGAGCCCGAGCGCCAACGGCCCACCCGCGGCCCCCACGATCGCCAACGCCTCGGCCAGCAGATGCGGTAGGTGCGAGATGCGGGCGACGGCGCTGTCGTGCTCGACGCTGCCGGCCGGAACGACCACCGAACCGCAGGCCAGGGCCAGCTGGGCCACCCGCACCCACACGTCGGCGTCGACACCGGAATCCGTGGACACCACCCAGACCGCGTCGGCGAACAGTGCCGGGTCCGTCGCCGACCAGCCCGAGTGGTTGGTACCCGCCATCGGATGGCCGCCGACATAGCGGGCCTGTAGTCCGCGAGCAGCGACGGCCGCGGCAACCTCGGCCTTGACGCTCACCACGTCGGTGATCGGGGCGGTGGGTGCGTGCTCGGCGATGGCCTGCAGAGCGGAGTCGACGGCAGGCATCGGAACGGCGATGACGATCAGCGCATCCTCATCTGCAGCCCTGGTCAGGGCGGTTGCCAGATCGGTGCCGACGTCATAGCCATCGTCCGCAGCCCCGGCGATCGCGTCGGCCGATCGGTTCCAGCCCCACACCCGGCGACCGGCGTCGTGCGCCGCCCGCAGAATCGACCCACCGATCAGTCCCAGACCGAGAACGCACACCGAAGAAGAAGTCACCCGATCAGATTGGCACAGGTGGGTGACTTCCAAGGGAGGTGGACTTCGAATACCGGCACCTACCGGACTACCGTTGCGCACATGGCCGCACAGCGCGCGAACAACAACCGTGCCTCCGCATCGGAGTACGACGACCTCGAAGGATTCGGCGTTGCAGTTGTCCGAGAGGACGGCAAGTGGACCGTGACGCCACTGTCCGACGACGCACTGACCAGCCTGTCGGCAGCAGAGACCGAATTGCGTGAACTACGCAGCTCGGGAGCGGTGTTCGGACTGCTCGACGTGGACGAGGAATTCTTCGTCATCCTGCGTCCCGCACCCAACGGCACCCGCCTACTGCTGTCCGACGCGGTCGCCGCCGTCGACTACGAAATCGCCGCCGACGTCCTCGACGCACTCAACATCGAGATCCCCGACGTCGACCCCGACGAACTCGACGACATCGAACCCTACGAGGAAGGCGACCTCGCTCTCCTCGCCGACCTGGGCCTGCCCGAGGCAGTCCTGGGCATCATCGTCGCCGAGACCGACGACTACCCGGACGAACAACTGCAATCCATCGCCGAGCGCCTGGGCTTCGAGGACGAATTCGCCGCAGCGGTGAACAAGCTGCGGCGGTAACCGATGCCGCTGCCCGACGCGGACATGATCCGCGCAGCGCTGTCGGCCGCAGCCGAGGCATCGGACGCCGACGTCCCCGTCGGAGCCGTCGTGTACGACGCGTCGGGACGTGAGATCGCGCGAGCCTGCAATGCGCGGGAGGCGTCGGGCGACCCCACTGCGCACGCCGAAGTGCTCGCATTGCGTCGAGCAGCCGCCGTCCACGGAGACGGCTGGCGGCTCGAAAACTGCACTCTTGCAGTCACTTTGGAACCCTGCACGATGTGCGCCGGTGCCCTCGTTGCGGCCCGCGTCGGCACCGTGGTGTTCGGAGCCTGGGAACCGAAAACCGGGGCCGTTGGCTCGCTGTGGGACGTCGTCCGAGACCGTCGACTCACCCACCGCCCACAGGTGCGCGGGGGAGTGTTGGAAGCCGAATGCGCCGAAGTGCTGACCCAGTTCTTCGCCCGCCAGAGATAACGATCTCGTCACGGGGTGGCCGGAATGTCCAACATTGGGGAGGGTGGAGGGCAGGGCGCAACGCTGCGCTCCGAACTTGCGAAGGAGACACTCATGGGACTCGACGACAAGATCTCGAACAAGACCGAAGACCTCGGCGGCAAGGCAAAAGAAGCCGCAGGTTCGGCAACCGGAGACAGGGACCTCGAAGCAGAGGGCAAGGGCGATCAGACCTCCGCCGCATTCAAAGACGGTGCCGAGAAGGTCAAGGACGCGGCCTCGAACATCAAGGACAAGCTCACCGGCAAGTAACTTTGCGCTCTGAGCAGGCGATTTAGCCTCAGGCCGTCATTCCGGTACAGTCTTCTGCGGTGGCGTGTCCGAGCGGCCTAAGGAGCACGCCTCGAAAGCGTGTGAGGGTTCACCCCCTCCGAGGGTTCAAATCCCTCCGCCACCGCCACAGCTCCCCACCTGTTCACGCAGGTGGGGAGCTTTTTTGTGCGCTTTCGACGTCCGCAAGCTGCCCGCGTGACCACATTTTGACCACACTCGTCTGTGAATACGCGTCATTCATGGTCACCGCCACGGCATCGAGATCCGTGTCGAACAGGTCTGCATACGTGTCCAGAGTGACCTTTGCCGACGTGTGTCCGAGCATCCGTGCGAGTGCCAAGACGTTGACGCCCGAGCTGATCGCAAGGTTCGCCGTCGTGTGCCGGAGGTCGTGCGGAGTGATGGTCTGGATGCCGGCGCGCTTCACTGCGCCGATGAACCATCCGCCGTCGGACTTCGGCCGGGGGAGGTAACGCCCCTCGGGGCCGGGAAACACCAGATCGGTCGGTTGCTTGCCGCGGCATCGCACTGAGAGCAGATCAAGGATGAACTGTGGGGCGGGCACCGAGCGCCCTCGACGGCTCTTGGTCAGCCCCTCGGCATGGTCGACACCGAGCTGCACTGCGTTGTCGTGGACGCTGATGCGTCGACGTAGGAACTCCACATCTTTGACCCTGAGCGCCACCAGCTCGCCCCAGCGCAGGCCGGTATAGGCAAGGGTGAGCACCAGTGCCGAATGCTGCCCTGATTCACGTGCGAGAGCCGCAACGTCATCGGCCGAGAGGTACACATGCCGCTTCGTTGTCTTGCGGGGCAAGTTCTCGACTCCACGCGCTGGGTTTCTCGAGATACGTCGGAGCTTCACTGCGTCGTCCAGGACGCCGGCCAGAACACCGTAGGCGCGGATGACAACGGTCGCGCCCTTGCCGCTGCGTCCAAGATCCGCGATCCAGCTCTCGACTGCGGCCGGCTCGATCTCGGCTAGGCGTACGGTTCCCCACCGTGGCCCGACGTGATTCCGCCATGCCGACTCAAGCGTCCGGTAGTTCGACGGTGCAACGTCAATCTGTTTGCGCTGCAACCAATCCGGCGCGAGCTCTGCGACCGTCACCCGGCCGAGTGCCGGCGCAACGTAATCGCCCATGAGCTTCTGGACTTCGACGGTCGCCGAGAATGCCTCGGCGTCTCGCTTCGTCCTGAACCCACGTTTAGTGG
This sequence comes from Rhodococcus sp. KRD175, assembly GCF_017168275.1. Lineage (NCBI taxonomy): Bacteria > Bacillati > Actinomycetota > Actinomycetes > Mycobacteriales > Nocardiaceae > Rhodococcus > Rhodococcus sp. KRD175. The sequence goes on along the minus strand of NZ_JABFAQ010000062.1, from coordinate 21,173 downwards.
TCTGGCGATGATCCGGCATCCGGTAACGCACCATGTACCGATTGCCGGCCTTGGTCGAGTAGCGCTCAATCGTTGCCACGGGGGGACTTCTTCTCGTGCTCGTCAGCGATCCGACGTAGATCCGAGGGCGACATAGGGGCTCGGTCGACGATCTCCGGAAGGTGCCACGGCGGCTTTGACTTCCACTGAAACTCCATGTTGCGCATCACGTCGGCCGAGGTCGCGCCGAGGGGTAAGTCCGTTCGCAGCCAATGCCAGAGTTCGATAGCTGGCACGTCACCTAGTCCGGTCGCCTCGACAGGCTGTTCCGCCGTTTCGGTCGTCGGCATCAACAGCGTGAGTGGAGAAACACCAAGCGCCTGAGCTAGTGCAAGCAAATCGTCGACGTCTATTCGTCTCTCTCCGTTCTCAATTCGAGAGAGGCCCAATGTCGCGATGGGTCGGCCCAGCCCGTCGAGTACTCGGCTCATCTCCGCGTAACTCAACCGCTGCGTTTCACGCAGCCGCTTAACGTTCGCAGCCGCCGTCCGTCCGGTGCGTCCGAGCGCAATTCGTTTCTCAGCCATGAGACGAGTATGCGCTATCAAAATGATTCTCTCCACTATCACCTTGACTCACAGTGCTGGTCCATGCATGATGATGTTGTACAGAATCAAGATGATGCGTTCAGGAAGGATTTCGATGGTCACACCCTCTGCTCCAACCGAGCTCGCCACTCCAGCTGAGGCGGCAGCCTTTCTTCGCACAACAGTTGGTGCGCTCGCCCAGGACCGCTACCGCAACCGCGGGCCGAAGTACATCAAGCGCAACAACCGTGCAGTCCTCTACTCGTGGGAGGCCCTGCGGGACTACGTATCTCAGAACACGATGACCGGCACTTCGGGTCGCCCGGGCGCGGCCTGATGCCGCTGACACCAGACCCGTACGAACTCGACGCCAACGAAAATGCCCCCGACGCCGGCCAGGGCATCGAGGGCGAGACGAACGAAACCAACCGTGAAGAAGGAACGATCTGATGACCGACAATACTCCCCGCTACCACTACTTCCGATGCCCGGCCGTCGAACTCACCGCAGCAGTGGTGTTCGGCGTGGTGCTCCGCAAGCCGTTCGGTCCGGCCTACTTCTACTTCGACGAGCATAAAAAGCGAGTCTTCAAGAACCTGGGCATGATTTTGCTGTCGCCTTCAACGGGTCGGATCGAGGCTTTTCCGCTGGAGGGGTTGTCGGAACTCGAGACAAAAATGTTGATCGGGGCGGCGGAAAAAGCCTTTCGCCAACCGCCGACCAAAGCCACCGGATGGCGATTCAATCAGAGGAAGGCCGGAAACTATTGGCTGACCTACATCTCGGCGGCTATCAAGCCTGACGGGAATGCCGTCGCAAAGGCGGTCATGAGCAACATGGACAACGTAGAAGTTCAGAGGCTCGCCCTGAAGCAGCAGATCGTCGAGGTGGCCTGATGTTCGCTGAACTCAACGATATGACCGACGCCCCAGTGACGGCAGAGATCGTGCCCGGTAACCGTGTCCGCATCGCTTACGGTCGCAGTGTCATGTTCTCGCTCGACGTGGGCGAGGCAGTCGATCTGGTCGACGCCGTTGCATCGGCGCTGGCAGCTCTCGAAGGCATCCCCGAGAAGACGGCTCCGAGAGCCGTTGCGTTCGCGCTGAAGGACGAACCGTGGTGAACGCCACCCTCCCGGCTATCGGCACCGTGAGCATTCCGCTTGCCGTGTCGATGGCAGGGGGGCACCCGAGCCGCGAGGTCGATTTCATCGCCGTGCACGACCGTCTCGCTCCCATTCTCGACGATGCCGTGCTGCTCGGAGACATCCCTATCCTCGGCTCACCCGCGTGGGTCGACATCGCGAACGACGATGTCCGGTGGCGGCATTCGGTCGTGGCCGCCGGCTACCGCTGGGCGGCACGCGAATGGCTCGAACAGGACGCCCGCATCGAGGCATCGCGCGAGCTGTCAGTGTCCCGAGACTGGTCGGCCGTCTCGAGGTCCATCCGTCAACGCAACGACTATCTCGCCGCGAATCCGTGGGCAAGGAGACAACCCGCATGACGACAACCGACGACCTGTTCGACGCCACCTCTGAGCTGTCGATCATCCGGCAGTGGGCGCGTGCTCGCTACGCCGCAGTGTGGGCAGTATTCGGCGGCGTCCTGCTCAGGGTCGCCGCCACCACCGGCCCCGAGATCCAACTGCCCGGTGTCATCGGCGGACGCGCATCGCTGAACCTGTTGTGTGCGTTCGTCGCACCCTCCGGTGGTGGCAAAGGGATCAGTGACAAGGTGGCCCGGCTGGCGTGGCCATCACCGATCGTCGAGCGACCCATCGGATCTGGGGAAGGCATCGCCGCGACCTTCATGCCTCCGAAGAAAGAGGGCGTCGAGCCGATCACCCGGGCAATCATCAGCGTCCCCGAGATCGACACCCTGACCGGCGTGACGGACCGGCAGGGGTCGATCGTCCTGCCACAGCTCAAGTCCGCCGCGATGGGTGAGCAACTGGGACAGGCCAATTCGAGTGAAGCCACCACACGGATCATTCCGCCGCACAGCTACCGCCTGTGCCTGTCGGTCGGTGCACAGCCGACCCACACCAAGGTGCTGTTCAACGACACCACCGGCGGCACCCCGCAAAGGTTCCTCTGGTTTCCCACGATCGACCCGAACATGTCCGCCGACATCTTCACCGACCCCGAGCCGCTGAATGCGCGCCTGCCGTTCTGGAAGCCCGACGAGGACGGTGTGGTCGAGATCGTCTACGGCCCCGACCATATTCGGCAGACGATCATCGACGCGCACATCGCTCGTCAGCGTGGCCAGCAGGACGCCCTCGACGGCCACGCAATGCTCACTCGGTTGAAGGTCGCTGCGATCCTGGCGCTCCTGCATCACCGCATCGTTGTCTCGGAGCTCGACTGGGAACTGTCCGGTGTGGTGATGGAGATGTCGAACGGCACCCGCGAGTGGGTTCTCGGTGAGGCGAAGAGGGCCGACCGGGCCAAGGTCCGAGACCGTGCCCTGTCGCGCGCGGCCGGTGACGAGTTCTACGACCAACGTCTCCTCGATCGAGTCAAGAGCAGTCTGTCGAACATGCTCGGTCGAGACGGTGAGCAGTCCAGCAGCGAGCTCCGCCGTCGTCTCGGTAAACGCGACAAGCGCGACCTGTTCGACCAGTCCATCGCAGAGCTGCAACACGAAGGAATCGTCGAGCAGGTACCGGGAAGGGATCGCGGCGTGAGGTTCCGTATATCGGGTCACGGTGACCAACTTGGTCACCCCCCATTTCCGCAGGTCAACGACGGTGACCAACCTGGTCACGGTGACCAAACAACAGACACTCATGTAGTCCCCGCAACCACCTTGCACGCAGTCTCGGACCCACCCGATCCACCGCCCATCCGAACGGCTCGCCAGTGGATCGACGAGCACGTCTCCGACCTCATCGCAGCCGGCACCACCACCATCGAATCCTCGGCTGTGTACACCGCAGGGGTCGATGCCGGATTCAAGATCGACAATCTGAGACAGGCGGTGAAGAAGTCCGATCTCATCTCGGTGGCTGCCCGCAAAGGTGGCGGCACTGTCTGGTCTCTCGGCACCGGCAGCACCAACACTGTCGTCTCTGCCGAGGTGTGGTTGACCGACTGGCTCCGCTCCACCGAGGGGTGGGTCAAAGCCGCCGACGTGTACGCCGCGGGTGCCGCTGCCGGGTACGGCCGAGATGCCCTCAAGTCCGCGAGTGTCCGCGCCGAGATCAGCAAGCGCGGCCAGTCCATCGCCACCGAGTGGTCGGTCGCGTCGTGACCCGCCACGACCGTTTCGGCGAACAGCTCGACGACTCGACCGAGCAGCCGCACGACCCACGATGCCGGCGCGGCTGGCTCGGTGAGGACGTCGACGGCCGGCCGGTGCCGTGCATCCTGTGCCGCCCCCATCTGTTCCGAACGGAGGTCACCCGATGAGCCGAATGCCGACTGGTAGGTCCGTCGCGACCGCCGCGCGTGGCCGCAAGGCCGTGATCAGTCCGGAGTTCGGTAGCCCCGTCGAGAACCTGTTGGTTTCGATTTTCGACGGCCTCCCACGTGCCTCCCTGGTCGGTGCGGCGTGTATCGGTCATTCACCCATATTCGACGACGTGATCGACGACGAGACAAGCGAAGACCGCAACTACCGCCACGCAAAAGCAGCACTGCTCTGCAATCGGTGCCCTGTGGCCGAGCGGTGCCGAGAAGCCACCATCGAGCTTCCGCCGGGCACAACGGGAGTGTGGGCCGGGGAACTTCTCGCTCGCCGACCGCTGAGTGACACCGCATGAGCGTTATCGGCCCCGGCGTGGTGGTTGTCCTCGCAGGCGATCACGTACACCGCGCACTGCTCCTGATTTCCGCGGGCATCCGTCACAACCAACTCCGCAACGGCATCGCCCCGCACCCCGAGGCGGTAGCGATCCAGCGAGCCCTCACCGCGGCGCTCGCAACCGCATCCACCGATGGACAGATGGACGACCAAACAGACTGCGAGAGTTCACAATCAGAGGACGACACCATCGACGCAGCAACCGCCGCGAAGGTTCTCGGACTCTCTCGCCGAAGTGTCTACCGCCTCATCCGAGACGGAGTGTTACCGGCCCGAAAGCATTGCGGCACATGGGTTCTCGCCCGAGACCTGCTCGACGACTACCGAACAGAAAGAAGCACACCATGGCAGACACCGAATCCCTGATCGCCGGAGCAGAGAACTACATCAGCTCCCTGACTGACGACGAATTCGCCGACCTTGTCACCCGTACCCGCGAACCGGCCGAAGAAGAAAAGCCGGGGCAGAGCAAAGCGCCCGCAACCGGCAGCGTGGCCAAGGGTGCCGAACTTTTCGCCTCACGACGGGCCGGGAAGTGACCCGCACCGTTGCCCCGGTTGGATCACTGATCGACCGGGCGTACGCGGCCATCGATGGCTACGCCGAGGCGACCGAGGCAGTGAAGACGGCCGAGAACTGGGTCGCCGGACTCTCGCTCCCACCGAGCCGGGACGTCCTCGAACGCGAACTGCACATCGAGACGGTAGCTGCCGCACGCCGCGGTGACCCGATGCCCGACGTCATCGCGCGTCTGCAGCAGTACGCCAACTCCTCGGCCTACGTCGTCGATCAGCGCCGCATCGCCGCCGCAGTAGTCGCCGACCTCCGCGCCGAAGTCGAGCAGGTCACCAAGGCCGGGATCAACAGTGCCTACGCAGTCCTCCGCGATGAGCTCGATGACATCCTCGCCGACGTCCGAGGCAGCGCCGACGCACTGCGAAACGTGCACAGCGCAGACGATGCAATCCGTGCCGGCGTCACAGAGCAGTGGCAAAGCGTCGACTCCCTGATCAGCCGATACGAAGAGCTGCGGTCGGCGCACTGGAAGCTGGTGCAAACTGAGGGCGTCGAATTGCAGCGCAGCATCTTCTACGCCTGTGGGCTACTGGCCGACCACCTCGAGCACGAGCCGGTCTGGGTCGCGCGCCGGTCGTCGTCGGCTGCCCACACCACTCAGGCCCCGTTCGCTCAGGCGCATCGAGAGTGGTTGCGATCGGCCCGAACGATCGGTGCCTTGTCGCCGGACGGTAGGGCGGCACTCTGGCCGGCCGAAGTCGAGCCGAGCACCTGGTTGCTGCACATCGCCACACACGCGCAGCCCTGGGTACCGAACGCGCAGACCATCCTCGATGTGCACAGGGCCGCAACCGAGGCCACCATCGCCGTCGACGACGGCATGTGGCTACGATCGGCCACCGCCGCACGCGCGCACCACGCGGAGCTCGTCGACTCGGTTCGAGCCCACTGATCTTGTCCTCATGTCGATGTCGAACCAATGCGGGAGACACGCGGTCAAGCACCTGCACGCGAAAGGTAGGCGACGCAATATTGCGCCTGCGTCGCCGCGCTGCATCGGCATGAGGGCAACACCCCAGCACCACCACCAACTTGTCCTCGCTGATGTCGAGCCGTCTCCTGTGAGATCCATCCGGCCAAGCACCTGTTCCACCCCGGGCAGGGCAGTGCACAAGAGCCCACTGCCCGCGCTGCATCAGCGAGGACGACCCGCAAGACGAATGGGGGTGGGGACATACCCCTCCCCCGGGGGGCTACGGAGACACGGTCGGCATAGGCGGTCCCCTTCCGTGCATTGCACACGAAAATCACACCCTGGAGGTGTTGGAGATGAGACGACCAACGTCAGCGGCCGGTCGGCGGCTGTTCAAGGCGCAGAACGATGCCCTGAAACGTGCATCGATCGAGCGTGGTCAAACCCTGCTGTGGTCGGAGGCCGAGGAAGTGGCACTCGAACGCGCCGGGGAGACCGTAGACCGGGCCGAGGCGGTCAAGGCAATCCTCGACAATGAGTTGGCCGGCGAGTCCCGGCCTGCTGTCGTGGTCAAGCTCTCCGGTGAGCTGCGTCTGCTCGACAAGCTGGTCGTCGACCTGGTGGCACGGCTGAACCCTGATGGTGTCGGCCCGGTGAAATCGCCCCGACATCAACGCGCTGCGCATTCGCGGTGGGACCGAACCAAGGGTGCGAGCTGATGGCCCGCATCGCCGCCACGCCAGTCTCCAGGGGTGCCCGAGCCGAACTCGTCGCGCAGCTCCACCTCCGCGCCAGCAGACAGCGACCGAAGACCATCGACCGCAAGACCGGTGGTGTGTTCGTTTCCCCGTGGCCGGCCTTGCAGCGGCGCGCCGAGGCCGGTGCCCAGATCGAGTTGCCGGCCTGGTTTTTCCCCCGGGACCGATGGCCTCGCCGCACCGGACCCAGCGATCGCCTGCGCCTGACAGTCGACGACCGAATCGTGCCCGTCTGACATCACCGCTGACGGCCAATCCTTGGCCGCGCCCGGAGCCCGTCTATGAGTCAAGTCACATTTACCTGTGCGGCAATGTTATTTGAGGTCTAGCATCGTGACATGACAGCTGCGCTCGCCCCGATTCCCTACGGCGATGACTCGATCATCGTAGAGGCCGACGCCTCCGCAGAGTTGCGTGTAGGCAGCAAGCAGCCGCACGAACGGTACGTCCAGACCACCGATGCCGCTGGTGTCATTCGTTTGATCCCGCTCGAATCGTTGCACGAATCAGAACGGGTCGTCCTTGAGAACCGCGCGCTCTACGAGCAGACGCGTCAGGGACTCGCCGACGCTCAAAGTGGACGCACTGTGTCTTCAGACTGGCTCTTTGCCGACGACGAGTGAACAACCCACCGGCGTACGTCGATCTCGCTCAGGTCGTCAGCGACTGGCTTGTCGATGCGAAGGCTGCGGCCCAGCTTTCGGACAAGTTCGAGAAGGTCAAAAAGGCGATCAAGTTCCTGCGCGAGGTAGGCCCAGGGCATCCCGGGTTTCACACCCACAAAATGGAGAATCTTCCCGGGCCAGACGGCCGGGACATCTGGAACTCGTACATCGAGAACAACACCGCCAATGCCTGGCGGATGTACTGGTTGTGGGAGGACGACGGCGGGATCACCGTCGTTTCAGTAGGACCTCATACGCACAATCCCGGCACTCAGCCGCAGATATCGCGCAAGGGAAAGATGGCAGACTCCTAGAGCGTCCGTGTTCGCGAACATCGGCGGTGCCGTCCGACTAGTACGGGAATTGCCACTGCTCGAGCTTGCTGCCCGGCATGGACTTCCACTTGCCTGATGGCTTTTGAACCCCACCACCCAACTTGCGAGCCCACGTCTGCTCGCACCACCAGCGATGAAGCCGCTTAGTCCTAGACCACTTGAATACCTGCACCTCGTGAGTGCTCAAGTTGACTCGGGTGAACTCGGTACGGATGCCACCGCCTACAACGACATTCCACCCGAACCCGAACCAAACCTGCGGAGTGAGTTCAACGGGGATCACGACCTCGCCGCGCGACGGCTCACTGTCAATGTCGAAGCGTGGTCGTTCATCGGTCTCCCATAGCGAGGGGCTCAACAGGCGGTCGCCCTCCCAGAACAACGTCGACACGTCGTAACGGACGCCCGGCCCGGTGGCCGCTACGGTCGGCTCGAAACGCCTTGCCTGCCCTCTACCGTCGAAGCACTGCACCGAGCTGCTGGCACCGGGATTGATGGTGATTCCCTGCACGTCCGTAGCTCTGCGGTTCCTGCGGTGCGCCCATGCAGAGAAGGCGAGACTGGCGAGTCCGACGAGTATTGCGAAACTCGACAACGACTGAAAGAACGCGAGCACGGATTCCATCACTGCGCGACCAGCCACGCCTGAACGGCTCTTGATTCCGAGTACGTCATTAAAAAATCTCAGTGCCGTACGGTCCTGTTTCGAACTTTGCGGACCACTTCATCACACCGTCTGAGTGGCGCACACCTTTACGCGCCGTGATTCGGACAGGCCACTCGTTGGTTTTGGAAAGTTCAGCGTGCACCTGTTTCCTTACGACGGCCCGAACCTCGTCGATGTCCAATCGCGAGGACACCAGGACGTCGATCCATCCAGTCCGGTACTCGGGAACGGTCGTGTTGTCCTGCGGCTGATCGGTCTCGCTCATGGCCGCGAGAGTAGCCGACTCGACCGACAATGAACGGGCATCGCTGAGCACATTTTGACCACAGTTGGTGGTCACGATCGGTGAAATGCGGTGATGAGCGGTGACCTAAAACGCCTGTTCAGACTCACTTTGTGGCTTCTGCCACTGGGCCGATAAGGGTTCAAATCCCTCCGCCACCGCCAAGAACTCCCCACCCGATCCGTCGGGTGGGGAGTTTTTTGTGCGCGGGGTGGGGTGGCTGGGTGTTGCTCGGCAAACGCGCGCGCATTCGTCAGACGCGAGCGAATTTGCCACCGATTCGGGGTCTACTTCGCGCGCACCTGGCAAACGCGCGCGCGTTTGCGGGATCACCAGGGCCCGGGCATCGAACCCCCAGGGCCCGGACGGGATCACCGGGCGGGTGTAGCTCGGCAAACGCGCGCGCATTCGTCAGACGCGTTCAGATTCGCCTCCGATTCGGGGTCTATTTCGCGCGCACCTGGCAAACGCGCGCGCGTTTGCGGCGGTAGAGGGGCGGCGACCGACTCAGACGCTCAGCATTGCCCCGCGCCCGCGGCGTCGAGTCCCCGCAGAATTTCGCCTTGATCGGCCTCGGGCACCTTGGACCAACTCGGCGCGGTGGTCATTTCGCTGCGCAGACCCTCGACGGATTTCGCACGATCGGAGATTCCAGTTTGCTCCAGTGCATCGATGGACGGGAGAAACTGGGTGCAGGTCTGACGGTAGAGATCGTCGCCGGTGACGCCTCCGGTTCCTCCGGTCACCGCGGGGTCGGCTGGATCAGCGGCGGGCGGTGCCTCTGGAGCCGGGCTGTCAGCGGGTGCATCGGCCGTCGGCGTGGCAGCTGCCGTGGTCGCCTGTGTCGTCGTAGCCGGAGCTGACGTGGCTTGAACGGACGTGGCTTGAACGGACGTGGTCGACGCGTTCTCGGTCGACGCGTCGTCGCCGCATCCGGCTACAGAGGTGGCCACGATCAGCCCGAGCAATCCGGTCGCGATCTTTCGTTTCATCGCCACTGTGTACCACCTGCGGCTCAGAGCAGTGTCTGCGCGCGCCCGGTGATGGTGCTCAGTGCGGTGGACCAGGCGATGTGCTTGGGGTCCAGGAACGCTCCGTGTCCGGCTCCGGGCAGTACGACCAGCTCGGGGTCCGTGCTCCCTGCGCGGGTGGCGGCGTCGACGTACACGCGGCTCTGGTTCACCGACACGGTCTGGTCCGCATCACCGTGCAGCGCGGTCAACGGGACGTCGAGCGGGAGGTATTCGATGGGGGAGGCGATCTTGTATCGACCGGGAACGTCGTTGGGCATGCCGCCGAGGAATGCGGGCACGAACTTGTCGTTGCCGATGTTCGCCGCCCGTTTCATGTCGAACACCCCGGCCATGATGGTGGCACTGCGCGGTCGGATTCGGGGGTCCGCTCCCGGTGCGTCGATCGGCATCAGATGACGCGCAGCGACCCACGCGGCCAGCTGTCCGCCGGCCGAATGTCCGGCGACGTGCACTCGATCGAGGTCGAGTCGCCCGTCGGCGGCGTTCTGTACGACGGTTGCCAGTGCCTCGGTGGCGTCGTCGACGTCGGTCAGGGTGTTGGCCCAATTGTTCGGTCCGCGCCGATACTCGACGTTCCACACGGCGATGCCTTGGTCCGCGATGGCCTTGGACATCTGCTGGAAGTACGACAGATCGAGGTTCTCCTGCCATCCACCGCCGTGGATCATCACCACCACCGGCAGCGACGTCGCAGTGTTGGCAGGGAGATACAGGTCTCCGATGTTGTCGGGTTGGTACCCGTACTTCAGCCGGATCGGATCTCCGGTCGGTCCCGAAACGGGTTGCAGTGCAGCCGAATACGTCTCTGCTGTGCTCGGTGAGGATGTAGTGTCCGTGGAACTGCAGCCGACCAGCGTGACAGCGAGCAGGCCGGACAGGAAGTGGCGACGATTCACGTGCCCTGAGCCGTCCAATCCAGCAGCTCGGACAGCGACCAGGTGTTGATGACGCGATCGGCGGGAACGCCTTGGGCTTCGGCGCGGACACAGCCGTAGCCCTGCCAGTCGAGCTGGCCCGGTGCGTGTGCGTCGGTATCGATGGAGAAGAGGCAGTCGCGCTCGAGGGCGATGTCGATCAGGCGCTCGGGCGGATCCTGGCGTTCGGGCCTGGCGTTGATCTCCACCGCGGTGCCGAACTGTCGGCATCCCTCGAACACCACCGGTGCGTCGAACGTCGACTCGGGCCGCTTTCCCCGGCCGCCCTCGACCAGACGGCCGGTGCAATGACCGAGTACGTCGACGTGCGGATTCGCGATAGCGGTGACCATGCGTTTCGTCATCGCCACAGAATCGGCCCGCAGGTTCGAGTGCACGCTGGCCACCACCACGTCCAGCTCGGCGAGCAATGCCTCGTCCTGATCCAGCGAACCGTCGTCGAGGATGTCCACTTCGATTCCGGTGAGGATACGGAACGGCGCGAGTTGCTCGTTGAGCTCGGCGATGATGTCGAGTTGTTTTCGCAGACGCTCCGCACTGAGTCCGTTGGCGACCTTGAGTCGTGGTGAATGATCGGTCAGCGCGCAGTACTCGTGCCCGAGGTTCTTGGCGGTGCGCATCATCTCGTCGATGGGGCTGCCGCCGTCGGACCAATTGGAGTGGGTGTGCAGGTCGCCTTTGAGTGCGGCCCGTAGTGCGTTGTTGCCGATGGGTTCTGCGGCATCGCGTTGTTCGGCCAGGTAGTCCGGAACGTCCTGGGTCAGCGCCTGCCGGATGATCAGCGAGGTCTTGGCACCGATTCCGGCCAACGACGACCAGCTGTCCGCCTTCTCGTGCTCGGATCGTTGTGCAGGAGAAAGCGATTCGACGACATCCGCGGCTCGGCGGTAGGCCTTGACGCGATGGGTGTCCGAGCGCGAACGCTCGAGCCAGAAGCCGATCTCACGAAGTGCCTCCACCGGATCCATGAACTCCATTGTGCCTGGCACCACCGACACCTGCGCACGGGGTAATCGGACAAAATTCTCAGGGAGTTGCCAGGTCGCTCACTCCCCATGGGCTTGAAGCTGCAACTATCATCGTCGGTCATGACCAAGAAATGGTGGACAGTCGGCGTCGTTGTCGTAGTGCTCGTGGCCCTCGGGCTGTATTTCGGTCCCAAGATCTACGCGTCCTTCCAGGAGGACGACGCTCGGGCGGCGACCGTCGACACCTCCGGTGCGCAGGCCGCGACCACCGACGATCTGAACGGCACCTGGACGGTGACCGCAGGCGATGCGTCGAACAAGACCGCGGCCGGCTACACCGTCGACGAGGTGCTCAACGGATCGGACGTGACCGTCGTCGGGTCGACGCCCGAGGTGAGCGGCTCGGTGACCGTGGCAGATAATTCGTTGACCGCCGGTGAGGTTGTGGTGCAGACCAATTCGATCACCACCGACAGTGACCGTCGAGACGGTCAGTTCCGCGGCAACATCTTCGACACCGCGACATATCCGACGGCGACGTTCACCATCGACCAGCCCGTCGACCTCTCGTCGTTGCCCAAGGACGGCACCACCCAAACCGTCACGGCGGAAGGCACATTGACGCTCAAGGATCAGACGCGTCCGGTGTCGGTCGAGATGGAGGTGCTGCAGTCCGGTGACACGCTCATCGCGTCGGGTGCAATTCCGACGACGTGGTCGGACTACGGCATCGAGCCGCCGTCGCTCGGATTCGTAACCGTCGAGGGTTCGGGAACCGTCGACTTCCTGATCAATCTGAGTCGGCAGTAGCCCGTTCTCGTGGGGCCGCCGGTGTCCATCCCGGCGGTCCGACGACGTATCCGACGCGTTCCTTCCATGACCTCGATGCCGCGACATCCCGTGCGATGTTGCGGTATTCGTGTGTTTGGAGCGTCCAGATGTTGAACGTGTCGACGGGCTTGGTCAGCCCGTAGTTCGGCCGTTGCACTTCGTCTGCGTAGCTGCCGAACAGCCGGTCCCAGACGATGAGGATGCCGCCGTAGTTCTTGTCGAGGTACTGCGGATCGCGACCGTGATGGACGCGGTGGTGAGAAGGCGTGTTGAAGACGAACTCGAACGGCCGCGGCAACTTGTCGATCCGTTCGGTGTGTACCCAGAACTGGTAGACGAGATTGATCGAGAAGCCCACGAACACCATCCACGGCGGCATCCCCAGCAGCGGCAAGGGCAGCCACATGATGATCTCGCCGCTGTTGTTCCACTTCTGCCGCAGCGCCGCGGCGAAGTTGAAGTACTCGCTCGAATGGTGAGCCTGATGGGTCGCCCAGATCAGTCGGGTTCGGTGCGCGATGCGGTGGTAGCCGTAGAACAGCAGATCGACGCCCAGAATCAGGATGACCCACGTGTACCAGGCATCGGCGGGTAGATGCCACGGCGCGATGTAGACGTAGATGGCCGTGTAGCCGATCAGGGCCAACGCTTTCCATGCCGTGGTGGTTGCGATCGAGACCAAGCCCATGCTCAGGCTCGCCCGTGCGTCCCGGGCCGAATACGCGCCGGCGGTTCCGTCTTCGAGTTTCTTCGCCGCGATCCACTCGATCGCCAGCAGCAGAGCGAACGCGGGGACGGCCAGGGCAACCGGATCCCGCAGCGGTTCGGGTAGCGAGTTCCACGCCGATGCGAGTTGGTCCCTCATGTGTACGGCCTTCCGTGCGTGACACTGCTGTTCGAAGTGTAACGACAGTATGGTGATCGTAGTCTCGACGCGTGAAAATTCGTAGCCGCCGTTCCGGGGATATGGCGTTCTGTGTGACCGCGCTGGCGACGGTGCACGAGGCAGACGGGTATCCCGCACTGTGGCCCGAGGATCCGGCCGCCTGGTTGCACTCGGCAACGCAGGTCGCCGCATGGGTAGCGGAGTCGAATGACCGGATCGTCGGCCACCTGGCACTCGACCTGGTCGACGACGGGCTGATGGTCTCGCGATTGTTCGTCCGTCCCGAGTGCCGGGGCACGGGCGCAGCCGCGGCCTTGTTGGACGCCGCAGTGGCGTATGCGGCGGAACGGTCGGTTGATATCGAACTGCACGTGGAGCAGGGCTCGGCTGCGGCGATCGCGTTCTACGAGAAGTCGGGCTGGGTCCGGACCGGCACCGCACCTGCGGACTGGGTGTTGCCCCACGGGCGCAGAGCCGTCGAACATCGGTATGTACCCGGTCGCTAATTTCCTATCGAAATGATAGGAATTGAATCGTGCACATCACGGCGAAAGCGGACTACGCGGTGCGGACTCTCGTCGAGCTCGCCGCGGTCGGCGGCCGAGCACCCGCCAAGGCCGAGGCGCTGGCCGCCGCTCAAGGGATACCGCACAAATTTCTCGAGTCGGTGCTCTCCGACCTGCGTCGCGCCGAGTTGGTGCGAAGTAGAAGGGGACCCGACGGCGGATACTGGCTCGCGCGGGAGGCGTCGAACATTTCCGTCGCGGACGTGATGCGTGCCGTCGAGGGGCCGCTCGCGTCGGTGCGCGGGCAACGGCCCGAGGATGCGCAGTACGCTGGTCCCGCCGAGCCGTTGACGCGGGTGTGGCTGGCCGTCCGGGTCAATCTGCGTGCGGTTCTCGAATCCGTATCGCTGGCCGACATCGTCGACGACGACCTCCCGGATTTTGTCGGAGAGCTGATCAGCGAGCCGACCGCATGGTCCCGTCGATGACCTGAGTCACAGTCGGCCGCTGATGTGGCGCGGTCGTCAATATTGCACAGCTCTGCAAACTTGCCGAGCTGTGCAACTTCCGTATGTTGGACAGGGTGACCACCCCGACCGGCCTTCGCGATCAGAAGAAGGCAGCCACCCGCGACGCCCTCGGCATTGCCGCAGTCCGTCTGGGAAAAGAGCACGGACTCGATGCCGTGACGGCCGACGCCATCGCACACGAAGCCGGAGTGTCGACCCGAACGTTCCACAACTACTTCTCCAACAAGGAAGAAGCGGTACTCCACAACATCGAGGCCTCGGCTCTGGAATGGTTCGAGCTGCTTCGCGCCAGACCCGAGGCCGAACCCATCTGGGATTCGTTGCAGCACATCGCCGTCAACCTCGTCGCCGACCCCGGCCGCGACCTCGACGACACATTCGCCGCAGCACGACTCATCGAGGCCAACCCGGCGCTGATGGCACGCAAGCTCGAAATGCACCACTCGCTCACCCGCAAACTCGGCGAGGCGATCGCTGAGCGCACCGGAACCGATATCGATTCCGACCTCTACCCCAACCTGCTGCAAATGGCAGTCGGCGGTGCCGTGACCGCCGCACTGAACCTGTGGATCAACGACCCCGGCGGAGAGAACACTCCGAAAGCGCTTGTGGAGAACGCATTTCAACAACTCCGCGCCGGAATCCCCGAGCCGAAATCTCGCCAGCACGTATCCGATAACAACCGAGGAGCCTGACAGTGGCCACCTATCTGTACCGAATCGGCAGATTCGCCTACCGCCGCAAGGGGGTCGTCCTCGGCCTCTGGCTCGTCATTCTGATCCTGGCCGGAGTGGGCGCAGCCACGCTGTCCGCGCCTACCGTCAACTCGTTCAGCATCCCCGGAACGCCTGCTCAGGCTGCATTGGATCTGCAGAAGGAACGATTCGGCGGAGCCGAGGATCCCCTTCAGGCCGTCAACGCCGAGTACGTGTTCCAGGCACCCGACGGTCAGTCGCTCGATGCCCCGCAGTACACCTCGGCCATCGACGCCACGATCGCCGAGATCGAGAAGGTCGATGCGGCCAAGCCGGCGGAAGGCGCTCCGCCGCTTGCCGATCCGGTCGAGGCCAACAAGGCCATCGTGCAGCAGTACACCGACGCAGCCGCCGAGGCAGGAACGCCGGCCGACAAGGTGGCAGCCGACGCGGCAGCCACGTCGCCGTTGAGCCCCAACGGCAACGTCGGCACCGTCACGGTTCCGATCAACGTCGAGCTGGCCGATGTCACCGACGCGATTCGCAGCGATCTCGATGCCGCGGCGCAACCCGCGCGTGACGCAGGGCTGACCGTCATCCTCGGTGGCACCGTCGCCCAGGAGAACCCGTCGCCCGGTGGAAGTTCGGAGATCGTCGGTCTGGCCGTCGCCGCCATCGTCCTTCTCATCATGTTCGGCTCGGCCGCCGCTGCCAGCCTGCCGCTGATCACCGCGATCGTCGGTATCGGTATTTCGAGTCTGGCCATCACGACGGCCTCCGGGTTCGCGAGCCTGTCCTCGTTCACGCCGATTCTCGCGATCATGATCGGTCTTGCCGTCGCGATCGACTACTCGCTCTTCATCCTCGCGCGGTACCGGCACGAACTCACGCTCACCGACAACCGCGAAGAAGCAATCGGTCGCGCGGTCGGTACCGCCGGATCAGCCGTCGTGTTCGCCGGCGCGACCGTGCTCATCGCCCTCGTCGCCCTGCGCGTCGTCGGCATCCCGTTCCTGTCGCAGATGGGTCTGGCAGCAGGCTTCGCAGTGTTCGTCGCGGTACTCATCGCCCTGACGTTCCTGCCCGCCATGCTGGGCGTCTACAAGGGCAAGGCCTTCGCGGGCAAGCTCAAGTTCGTCAACACCACCGACCCGGAGGACCCGAACGCAACCCCCACCAACGGTCTTCGGTGGGCACGGTTCCTGGTCAAGAAGCCGATCCTCGGCCTCGTCGGAGGCATCGTGCTGCTCGGTGTCATCGCGGGCCCGACCACCGGGCTGTCGCTGGCTCTCCCGTCGATCGCCACCTCGGACCCGTCCACGCCTGCCCGTCAGGCCTACGACATCACCGAAGAGGCATTCGGGCCGGGACGTAACGGACCGCTGCTCGTCATCGCCGACGCGTCCGACGTCGCCGAGGCAGACCGCACCGCGTCCTTCGGCAAGGTCATCGAGACGATCACCGCACAATCCGACGTCACGAACGCGCAGATCGTCGCCGTCAATCCGGCGGGTGACACCGCGCAGATACTCGTCACCCCGTCGAGCACACCCAACAGCGACCAGACGAAGGCGCTCGTGACCAACCTGCGCGATGCCGAGAGCGGATTGCAGGAGAGCTCGGGCGTCTCCTACGGAGTGACGGGCGAAACCGCGATCGGGATCGACATCTCGGAGCGGCTGCAGAGCGCGCTGATTCCGTACCTGGCCGTGGTCGTCGGACTGGCGTTCGTGCTGCTGATGCTGGTGTTCCGCTCGATTCTGGTGCCGCTGACGGCAACGGTCGGGTTCCTGCTCAGCGTGCTCGCCACCTTCGGTGCGACGGTGTTCATCTTCCAAGAGGGCGGGCTCGGCATCATTTCCAACCCGCAGCCGATCGTCAGCTTCATGCCGATCTTCCTCATCGGTGTGGTGTTCGGCCTCGCGATGGACTACCAGGTGTTCCTCGTCTCGCGCATGCGTGAGGAGTTCGTGCACGGCGCGGCCGCCAAGGACGCCGTCGTCAACGGCTTCAAGTACGGCGCACGCGTGGTCACCTCGGCAGCGGTCATCATGATCTCGGTGTTCGCCGCCTTCATCGCCGAGCCGGACTCGTTCATCAAGTCCATCGGCTTCGCATTGGCCGCCGCCGTCTTCTTCGACGCGTTCGTCGTCCGTATGGTGCTGATTCCGTCGGTGATGGCGCTACTGGGCGACAAAGCCTGGTGGTTGCCGAAGTGGCTGGACAAGATCCTGCCCAACGTCGACATCGAAGGGGCCAAGCTGAAGACGGCCCCGGAGAAGCGCGCGTAGTACTCGCGTCGCAGCTGAGAGGCCGAAGATTGCTCGTAATACTCGAAACGGAGAGACTGTTATCCATGTGTACGAGTAATCTTCGGTCATCATGCTGATCCCCCTTCTGCGTAGGTTTCTCGCCCCGTACAAGCTGCCGATTCTCTGCTTGGTGCTGCTGCAGCTGATCGCCACCCTCGCCGCGTTGTTCCTCCCGAGTCTCAACGCGGACATTATCGACAACGGTGTGACCGTCGGCGACACCGGCTACATCCTGTCCGCCGGCGGCGTCATGCTGTTGATCTCGGCAGTACAGATCATCAGCTCTGCCGCAGCGGTGTTCCTCGGTGCACGCACGGCCATGAGTGTCGGACGCGACCTTCGCGGAGCAATCCTCGAACGCGTCGGCACGTTCTCCGCCCGCGAGGTCGGAAAATTCGGTGCTCCGTCACTGATCACCCGCAACACCAACGACGTGCAGCAGGTGCAGTTGGTGATCATCATGGGATTCACCATCGTGGTGATGGCTCCCATCATGTGCATCGGCGGCATCGTGATGTCACTACGTGAGGACATCGGCCTGTCGTGGATCCTGCTCATCGCCGTGCCCGGCCTCGCACTCGCGATGGGCCTGATCATCGTCCGCATGGTGCCGGCCTTCCGCTCCATGCAGAAGCGCATCGACGCGGTCAATCGCGTACTACGCGAACAGATCACCGGCATACGCGTCGTGCGGGCGTTCGTTCGCGAACAATTCGAGGTCGACCGTTTCGGAGCAGCGAACACCTCGTTGACCGAGACGGCACTCAAGGTCGGCCGGCTGATGGCCCTGATGTTTCCGACCGTCATGCTCATCAGCAACGTCACCAGTGTCGCCGTCATCTGGTTCGGCGGTCACGCCATCGACAACGGCACGATGCAGATCGGTTCGCTCACTGCGCTTCTGAGCTACATCATGCTCATCCTGATGTCGGTGATGATGGCGTCGTTCATCGCGATGATGGTGCCGCGCGCATCGGTGTGCGCCGATCGCATCAGCGAGGTTCTGGCCACCGAATCCTCGGTGGTGCTGCCCGAGAATCCCCGGACGTTCGTGTCCTCACCGGGCACGGTCGAGCTCGTCGGGGCCGAATTCTCCTATCCCGGAGCCGAATACCCGGTGCTGTGCGGGGTGAATCTGACTGCCGAAGCAGGCAAGGTCACCGCCATCATCGGCGGCACCGGATCGGGTAAATCGACTCTCGTCAATCTGATTCCACGGCTGATGGACGTCACCGGCGGCCAGGTGCGGGTCGGCGGTGTCGACATTCGCGAACTCGATCTGGACCTGCTGCGATCCGAGATCGGATTCGTGCCGCAGAAGCCGTACCTGTTCTCCGGCACCATCGCCAGCAATCTGCGGTACGGCAAGGCCGACGCCACCGACGCGGAACTGTGGGAGGCGCTCGAGATCGCCCAGGGAGCCGACTTCGTGCGCGCGATGCCCGACGGCCTGGAGACTGCCGTCGCGCAGGGCGGCACCACCGTGTCGGGAGGACAGCGTCAACGACTGGCCATTGCCCGGGCGCTGGTACGCAAACCCAAGATCTACCTGTTCGACGATTCCTTCTCCGCTCTCGACCTCACCACCGACGCGAAACTGCGTGCGGCGCTGCGGCCGGTGACGCGAGATGCATGCATGATCGTTGTGGCTCAACGGGTGTCGACCATCGTCGACGCCGACCAGATACTCGTGCTCGACGACGGAAAGCCGGTGGGCGTGGGTAACCACGAGCAACTGATGGCCACCTGCCCCACCTACGCCGAGATCGTCGACTCGCAGCGGCAAGTTGCAGGTGCACTGTGACCGACACCGACACCACCAAGGATTCCGCAGCCAAGCCCTCTTTGGAGAAGAAGAAGGGCAGTCGCGTCGCGAAGGCACTGCCGGCCACGAAAGCCAAGAACTTCAAGGGCTCGTTCAAACGCGTCATCGGTCTGCTCGCGCCGGAACGATTTCTGCTGAGCCTCATGCTCGTGCTGGGAATCGTCAGCGTCGTCCTCAGCGTCGCTGCGCCGACCGTCCTCGGGCATGCCACCAACCTCATCTTCAACGGAGTTGTCGGCGGAGATCTCGAACCGGGGCAGACGAAAGAGCAAGCGGTCGAAGGCCTTCGGGCCGCCGGTAACGACACCGTCGCCGATCTCGTCTCGGGCATGGACGTGACGCCCGGTGCGGGAATCGATTTCGGTGCCGTCGGAACGGTGTTGCTCTGGGTGCTCGCACTGTACGTAGTGTCTGCACTGCTGGCGTGGGCGCAGGGCTACATCCTCAACATCGCGCTGCAGCGTCGAATTCTGTTGCTGCGCGGCAGCGTCGAGGCCAAGGTGCATCGCCTGCCGCTGCAGTACTTCGACAACAATGCCCGAGGCGAGACGCTCAGCCGCGTCACCAACGACATCGACAACGTCTCGACCAGCCTGCAGCAGACACTGAGCCAGCTCATCACCGGCATCCTGACCGTGCTCGGCATCCTCGGCGTGATGATCTGGATCTCGCCGTTGCTCGCTCTGGTTGCGCTGCTGACGATCCCGGCCTCGTTCCTGGTGACCGCGCTGATCGCCAAGAGGTCGCAGCCGCACTTCGTGGCGCAGTGGAAGCACACCGGCAAGCTCAACGCGCAGATCGAAGAGACCTACACCGGCCACGAGATCGTCAAGGCGTTCGGCCGCCAGGCGGAGGTGGAACGCGAGTTCGGTGACCGCAACGAGAAGCTCTTCCAAGCAGGCTTCCGGGCGCAGTTCATCTCGGGCCTGATCATGCCGATCATCATGTTCCTCGGAAACATCAACTACGTCGTCGTCGCCGTCGTGGGCGGCCTTCGCGTGGCGTCGGGAACACTGAGCCTGGGCGAAGTGCAGGCGTTCATTCAGTATTCGCGGCAGTTCACTCAGCCGCTGTCGCAGGTCGGCGCGATGATCAACCTGATTCAGTCCGGAGTCGCGTCCGCCGAACGCATCTTCGAGGTGCTCGACGCCGACGAGGAAGACCCGGACGTCGTGCCTGCGTCCAGCCCGACGGAGCGCCGCGGACGCGTCGTGTTCGACGACGTCTCGTTCAGCTACTCGCCGGAGCAGCCGCTCATTCAGAACCTGTCGCTCACCGCAGATCCGGGACATCTGGTGGCGATCGTCGGACCCACCGGTGCCGGCAAGACCACGCTGGTCAACCTGATCATGCGGTTCTACGAGATCGATTCCGGCCGAATCACACTCGATGGCGTCGACACACGCAAGATGACTCGCGACGAGTTGCGTTCACGAACCGGCATGGTGTTGCAGGACACGTGGTTGTTCGGCGGCACCATCCGAGACAACATCGCCTACGGTGACCCGACCGCCAGTGAGGAAGAGATTCTCGAGGCGGCTCGGGTGAGCTACGTGGACAAGTTCGTGCATTCGCTGCCCGACGGATACGACACGATCATCGACGAGGAGGGCAACAACGTCAGCGCCGGTGAGAAGCAGCTCATCACCATCGCCCGTGCCTTCCTGGCCAAGCCGCTGATCCTGATCCTCGACGAGGCCACCAGCTCGGTGGACACTCGCACCGAACTGCTGGTGCAGAAGGCGACGGCAGCGCTGCGCAACGACCGCACCAGTTTCGTTATCGCGCATCGTCTCTCGACCATCCGTGACGCCGACACCATCGTCGTGATGGAAAACGGCAGCATCGTCGAGCAGGGCAATCACGAGGAATTGCTCGAGGCCAAGGGTGCGTATTACCGGCTCTACAGCAGTTAGGCGGCTGGCGCCGCACGTGAGTGGAAAATCGTAGTGGGCTACGTGTGCTGTCTTGATACATGTGGGACACGGGTGTCTCGATACATGTGAGACACGATTCTAGGCTGCGGGGCGGTGGAGTTGTCCTTGGTAGCGCTTGTCGGTGTTCAGGTGCAAGTGGCCG
>NZ_JABFAQ010000061.1:0-9082 GCF_017168275.1 Rhodococcus sp. KRD175 | reverse complement strand
CTTCGCTCTGGCCAAGCAATGGCGAGCGCTGGCCACCCGCTACGACAAACTCGCGATCACCTACCGCGCCGCCGTCACCCTCTGCGCAATTCTCACCTGGCTACGCCGATTGGGAGACACGCCCTAGGGGGTTCTCTCCTATAAGCGGGCTCTCCTGTACGGCCCCCGGCTCCCTCCCGCACCTACTCGACGCCCCTTCCGGCTGGGGAAGGCTGCCGCTCCCAGCCCTACAGGATCCCGGGGCCGTCGAGGGCAGCCCACAGGACACCGGCCAGGACGCCCAGCGCCAGGCTCGCGGTCGCGGCGACCGCGGCCGTGACGGCCGGCCAGGCGGCCATCCCGCCGCGTCCGGGGAACTCGGCGGCTTGGGAGTCGGGTCGGGCGAAGACGGGGGCGAACCAGCGCAGGTAGTAGAAGAGGCTGATCACGCTGTTGACCACCACCACCAGAGCCAGCCACCCGTGACCGCCGTCCCAGGCGGCGGTGGCGGTGGTCAGTTTGCCCACGAAGATCGCCAGGGGCGGGGTGCCCACCAGCCCCAGCAGCGCCACCAGCACGGTCAGTCCCAACCCTGGGCGGGAGCGGGCCAGCCCGCGGTATTCGGCGAGCGTCCGGTGCTCGGGCAGGGCAGCGGTCACGGCAAAGGCGGCGACGTTGGTCACGGCGTAGGCGGCCAGGTAGAACAACAGCGAGGGCAGGGCCAGGTCGCTGCGCCCGGCTGCGGCCACGGGCACCAGCAGGAACCCCACCTGCGCCACGGTCGACCAGCCCAGTAGCCGGCGGGGATCGGTCTGCCAGTAGGCGGCCAGGTTGCCCAGGAACATCGAGGCGGTGGCCAGTAGGGCGGCGACGAGCAACCAGGAGTGCTCTTCGGCGGAGACTGTGGCCACCAACCGGTACACGGCCACCAGCGCGCCCACCTTGGGCACGGTGGTCAGGAACGTGGCGGCGGTGACCCCGGAGCCCTGGGCGGCGTCGGGCACCCAGAAGTGCATCGGCACCCCGCCGGCCTTGAACAGCAGCCCGGCCAGCACCCCCAGGATGCCTGTCCCCACGGCGGCGTCCGGTGCGGTGGGCAACGCCTCCCGGAGCAGGGCGTAGTCGGTGCCTCCGGCCAGGGCATAGAGCACGGTGACGCCCAGCATCAACAGGATCCCGGACAGCGCCCCCATGAGGTAGGTCTTGACCGCCGCCTCGGCGCCCAAGCGGCCGCCGGTGAGTCCGATGATCCCGTACAGCGGGATGCTGGCCAGCAGGAATCCCACGATCAGCACCAACAGGTCGGTGATCCCGGCCAGGACCATCACCCCGGCGGTGGCGAAGAGCAGCAGGGCGTAGGTGTCGGATTCGCGCGGGGAGTCCTTGAGCTCCCCGGAGGCCACCCCCAGGATCAGCAGGGTGGCCAGGGTGGCTATCACCCGTGCGGCGCCGGTGGCGGTGTCCACGGCAAAGGTACCCGCAAAGGCGCTTTGCGCAGGCCCGGCCATAGCCACCGCGGCGGCGGTCGCGGCGCCCAGTAGCGCCAGGGCGGCCGCGGCGCGGGCGATCCACTGGCGCTGCCGGGGGAGGAACGATCCGCCCAGTAGCACCGCCAATCCGCCGGTAAAGACGATGATCTCGGGCAGCAGCAGCCCGGGGCTCATCTGCATGGAGGCGTCCACGGGTTACCGTCCCACCAGTTCCACGAGGGCGGCCGAGCTCGGCTCGATCACCCCGAGCAGCACCAGCGGCAGCACTCCGATCAGCACGGACAGCGCCAGCAGAGGGCCGGCCGACCACAGCTCGTGCGCCCGCAGGTCCGCGAACCCGGGGGAGCGCCCGGCGGCGGGCCCGGTGAAGACCCGCTGCAGGGCCCGCAGGAACAGGGCGGCGGTGATCACGATGCCCACTAGCGCCACTGCGGTCACCGGGGCCACGGCCACGCTGCCGGCGAAGATCTGGAACTCGGCTATGAACCCGGAGAACCCGGGCAGGCCCAGGGAGGCAAAGGCGCCGATCGCGAACAGCGCCGCGTACCGCGGGGCGGGGCCGGCCAGCCCGCCATAGGAACCCAGGTCGTAGGTCCCGGCCCGGCTCTGCATGACCCCGGCCAGCAAGAACAGGGCGGCGGTGATCAGTCCGTGGCTGACCATCTGCACCATCGCGCCGGTGACCGCCACGGACCGGGCCTGCTCGGCACCCTCCACCAGCAGCCCGGCCGCACCCAGGGCCAGGACGATGTAGCCCATGTGGTTGACGGAGGTGTAGGCGATCATCCGCTTGAGGTCGGTCTGGGCAAGCGCCACCAGTGCGCCGTAGAGCACGGAGACGATTCCCACGGCCACGATCACCCAGGCCCACGCCCGCCAGACCTCGGGCAGCATCGGCATGGCGATCCGCACGAAGCCGTACGCGCCCATCTTCAGCAACACCCCCGCCAGGACGGCCGAGCCGGCGGCCGGGGCGTCGGTGTGGGCCGGGGGAAGCCAGGTGTGGAACGGCACGGTGGGGGTCTTGACGGCCAAGCCCACCAGGATCGCCGCCAGCACCAGCCCCCCGGCGAGCGGCTCACCGGCCAGCGGGGGTGCGGCGACCAGCTCGGGGATGTCAAAGGTGTGGGGCGCCGAGAACACATACAGCCCGATGAAACCCAGCAGCAGGGCCAGCGACCCCAGGAACGTGTAGAGGAAGAACTTCAGCGCCGACCGGGCCGCATTGCCGTGGCCCCACCCGGCGATGATGAAGTACATTCCCACGATCGACAGGTCAAAAAAGACGAAGAACAGGATCAGGTCGGCTGAAACGAACACGCCGAGGCTCATGCTCTGCAGGAACAAAAATAGCGCCGCCTGCACGCGCGGCCGGTCCGAATCCCGCAGGCAGTACACAGCGCACGCCAAGAACACCACGACCGTCATCGCCACCAGCGGCAGGGACAGCCCGTCGATGCCCACGTGGTAACTGCTGCCCACCCCCGGGATCCACGGCACCTGCTCCTCGAACGCCAGCCCGTTCGGTCCCGGGTCCTTGTAGCCGGCCCACACCACGGCAACCAGCAGCACTTCCAGCACGCTCACCGCGATCCACGCCCATCGCGCGGCCGCCGGCCCGATCGCCGGCACCGCGGCCAGGACGGCGGCGGCGGCCAAGGGGAGAAAGACGATCAGACTGAGCATGCTCATCCCATCACTGCGTAGACGGTCCAGGCCACCACGGCCACGGTGAGCACCGCGACGGCCTGCAGGAGGTACTGGTGGACGGCCCCGGTCTGCGGGGTGCGGGCCAGGTGCCCGAGTCGGCGAACCCAACCGGCCAGGCCCTCGACGGCGCCGTCGACCACGGCGTCATCGAGGCGGGCCGCGCCCTGCCCGGCCGTATGGGCGGCCCGTGCGGCTGCTCCGACTCCGGCGTCGAGGACCTCGTCGTCGAACCGCGCCACGGACCGTGCCAGCATCGGGACGGCCCCGGCCACGGAGGTCACGGCGCGGTCCAGGACCGCGTCGTCGAACCGGGCCAGGAGGTGCGCCAACCGCATGACGGGAACGACGACGACAACGTGCGCAGCAGCCTCCAGCCCCAGCCACCGCTCGGCCCACCCGAGTTCCGGGGCGCGTAGACGTCGCATCAGCAGCACCACGGCCAGGGCGATGGCGGCCGAGACCACGAGCTCGAGCGCCGTCACCTCGCCGTGCCCGCCCATCGCCTGGGCGAGGGCGCCGCTGAGCGGGGGCAGCGCCAACACCGACAGCCCGGCCGCCCCCGCGGCCAGCACGACCAGCGGGGCCTGCTCGAGCGCCCCCACCTGCCCGGTGCCGAGCTCTTGCGTTGCGCCGACCTCCCGCCCGGCGGTGGGCTCCTCGACCCGGGCCTGGGCCCCGCGGTGCCAGATCGTCCATAGGACCTTGCCGGAGTAGGCCGCCGACAGGGCCGCCGCCACCAGTCCTGTGGCGTAGAGCCAGGCCGAGGTCTCCAGGGCCCCAGCCAGCACCGCGTCTTTGGTCGCCCACAGGGACAGCGGCGCGATCCCGGTCAGGGCCAGGGCTCCCACGGTCGCGGTCACGCCCACCACCGGCCATCGGCGGCCCGCCCCGCGCAGTTCCGTGAGCTTCTCGGTGCCCAACGCGGTGAGCCACGCCCCGGCAGCGAGGAACAGCAGTGCCTTGGTGGAGGCATGGGCCACCAGTTGGGCGGCACCTCCGCTCACCGCGCCCACTCCGGCGGCCAGCACCACAAATCCCATCTGCGCCACAGTGGACGCCGCCAGCAACTGTTTGAGATCCCGTTGGGCCAACGCCACGATCCCCATCGCCACCGCGGTCAGTAGCCCGATCCACGCGGCGGCCGGGCCCGCCCACCCGGTGGAGGCGAGCAGCGGCTCCACGCGCAGCAGCAGGTAACCGCCCATTGCCACCATCGCCGCCGAGTGCAGCAGTGCGCTGACCGGACTGGGGCCCTTCATCGCGCCGGAGAGCCAGAACGAGAACGGCAGCTGCGCGGCCTTGCCCAGTGCCGCCACCAGGATCCCGGCCGCCACCACGTGCCGCCACGGGCTCTCCGCCGCCGGCAACTCGGACAGGCCCATACCGGCGCCGCCGGCCAAGGCAGCGCCGGCGGCCAGGTAGAGACCCAGGTCGGCGGTACGGGTGGTGAGGAAGGCCGTGAGCCCGGCCGAGACGCGGTCGGTGTCCCGCCACCAGAACCCGATCAACGCGTACGAGGTCGCGCCCATCAACTCCCAGGCAAACAGCAGCGCCGGCAGGCTGGCGGCCGAGGCCGTGATCAGGGCCGCGGCGGCGAAGAGCAGCATCAGCCCGTGGAAGCGGGGCCGGGCCGCCCGGATGTTGCCGGCCGCAAAAACCAGCACCAAAAGGGTCACCACTGCGACCATCGGCAGGGTCAGCGCCGCCAGGGCGTCGACCTCCAATGCCACGTCGACGCCGGCGATGAACGGGAACGCCACCGCAGGCCGCGCAACGGCGACGACAGCCGCCAGCAGCGCGGTCACGGCAGCGGTCGATACCGCGATCGGGGCCGCAACCCGCTCCGCCCGGGTCAGCGCGAGCACCGCACCCACGGCAGCCGGGAGCACCACCAGGGTCAGCAGCAAGGTCTGGTCGGCGGTCATCCGGAGAGATCCTCGGCCATGTCGGTCATGTCGGTCTGCCGCTTGCGGTGCAACAGCGTCGCCACGGCAAAGCCCATGGCCATCTCCACGGTCATGGCCGCCAGCACCACCAGCAGCAGCACCTGCCCGGAGGGGCCCGGGGCCAGGAACCACCAGAACCCCGCGGCGGCCAGGAGCACCCCGTTGATCATCAACTCCAGGCCCATCATCACCATCACCACCACCTGCTGGGACAGGGCCCCGTAGAGCCCGACGGCGAACAGGGCGGCGGCCACCACCAGAACGGCCTCCAGGGTCATCGACCCACACCTCCCGGCTGGGGGTCGTCGGCCGGGCGGCGCCGCAGATCGTCGCCGAGCCGGTCGTAGCGGGTGCGCCCGGCGGCCAGGACGATCCCGGCCACGATGGTGGCCACCATGACCGCGCCCACCACGGCCATCACCAACATCTTTTCGCCCATGATCTCCAGGCCCAGCGCGTTGGTGAGGTCCTCGGGTGGGGCGCCACGTCGCTCGGGCCACGGGATCAGCAGCGCCCCGGCGGCCAGCAGCACAAAGACCCCGACCGAGGTGCCGATCGCGGTCTTCTTCCCGTGGGTCATGTCCATCGGCATCAGCGCCGGGTTCATGCCCATGAACATCACCATGTAGACCGCCATCACCGCCATCTCCATGACCATCATCAGAATCGTGATGATGCCCAGGTAGCTCTGACCCAGCAGCAAAATCATCACCCCCACGGCGATGAACGATGCCGCCAGCGCGTAGGTGGCCCGGGCCATCGAGTCCACCACGAACACGGCCGTCCCCGCGGTCACCGCCACCACAGCGAGTACCCAGAACACGATCCCGACCAGCACGGCTCAGCCCTTCCAGACCACGACGAGGGACACAAGCAGATCCTGGGCCACGACGGCCGGGAGCAAGACAGTCCAGCCGATCTCCATGAACCGATCCGGTCGCAGCAGCGGAAGTTTGCGCCGCGCCCACACCAGAACCGTCAGCACCAGCGCTGTCTTGACCAGCACCCACGCCCAGTCGGGCAGGACGGGCCCGGCACCACCGCCGAGGAAGAGCGGCACCGAGAACGCCGCCCCGGCGGTGAGGAACAGGTAGCGCCCGGCCTGCAGGACCAGCCGATCGACCCCCGAGAGTTCGGCCGTCACCCCGCCGACGATGTCCGCGGACAGGGCCGGGGCGAATGGACCCCATACAGAGAAGCCGGTCACGCCGATCAGGAAGACCAGGAACGCCACCGGCATCCACACCACAAACCACACGCCGTCCTGCGCGGCCGCGACGTCGCCCACCGCCAGACTGCCGGCGGCGATCGCCGGGGCCACCAATGCGAACATCAGCGGCAGCTCATAGGCCAGCCCGTGCGCGAGGAAGCGGTAACCGCCCACCAGACCGTGGATGGAGTTGGCGCCCCACCCCGCCAGCCAGACCAGGGCCCACACCATGACGTCGACGGCGTTGAACCACACGACTCCCACGTCGAGGTCCGCCAGTGTCCAGCGGCCCAGCGGGATCACGGCGATCATCAGGAACGCCCCGACCAGCATGCCCGCGCCGCCGATCCGCCACAGCAGGGTGTCCGCGGCGACCGTCGTGCGGCGACGCTGCCGCAACAGACGGGCCGCACGGGCCAGGGGAGTGGGCCCGCCACGACCGCCGCCCCGCGCCGGCGACGAGAGCACCCCGTCCAGCGCCACCGCGAACAACGCCAGCCCACACAGGATCACCCCGGCCAGCACGGCCCACCCACCGGACACGGTCGTCACCACGGTCTCAGACATGCCCCACCTCCCGGACGGCAGGATGCGAGCCCAGATCAAGGCTCGCCACCGCCAAGCGCACAGTGCCCAGCTCCAAACCGGTCACCAGGTCCGGCACCACCGCCCACGGCACAGTTAGTTTGTCCGCAGATTCCTGCGCTGAGCCGCCATCCGCCCGGTCCGGCGTTGCGCCGCCGACCTCGACGCGGATCCGTTCCAGTTGGGCCAGCAACCGGTCGTGGGCATCCCCGAGGCAGTGCCCCGGCAAGCCGTGGCGCTCCAGATCGGCCGGGCCGAGCGGCAGCACGCCCCGCAATGACCAGCGCAGCAGCCGCGACCTGCGAACCTTCCGGTGCAGACGCTCGACGGCGTCACGGGCGGCACCGGGATCGCCCGTCAGAATCCCGTCCCGGGCACGGCGGGCGCAGTCCGCCAGGTCTTCGGCACCGGCCAGTGCCAGCAGTGCCATGACCTGATCACATTGGGTCACCGTGGCAGACGCGTGGTCCGTGGGCCGACCGGGTGCTCCGGCCCTGTGCTCCGTCGCGTCGATCACCGAGGCGGTGGCGTCGACGACAACGTCCCCCTGTAGCGAGCAGTGCAGCACGAGCCCGGCCGGCCAGAACGGCAATACCGGACCGAGCGGCAGATGGAGAACATCCATCTCCAGGCCGTCGCGGTCCTCCCCGCCTTCGGCCAAGGGAATCCCGGCGGGAGCCATGTCCATATCCCCGTGGCCTTCATGGCCCTCGTGGCCACCATGCCCGCCATGGCCTTCATGGCCCTCGTGCCCGCCGTGGTCTGCGTGGCCCTCGTGGCCACCATGCCCGCCATGGTCTTCGTGGCCCTCGTGCCCGCCGTGGTCTGCGTGGCCCTCGTGGCCACCATGCCCGCCATGGTCTTCGTGGCCCTCGTGCCCGCCGTGGTCTGCGTGGCCCTCGTGGCCACCATGCCCGCCATGGTCTTCGTGGCCCTCGTGCGCCTGGCGATCCGCGTGCTCTTCGTGGTCCGAGTGTCCACCGTGGCCCTGGTGTTCCTCGTGTCCTTCGTGGCCCACGTGCCCTTCGTGCCCTTCGCCATCAGCATTGTTCGCGTGATCGGACATCGAGGGCTCCTGCGCCCGTTCGCGGGCGTCGGTCCGGTGATGGGAAGTGTCGAGCAGGAGCGCAGTGGCATTGTCGAGGGCGGGAACCACCGCTCCGGGCGAGGCGATGCCGATGCGCACCCGAGGGCCGGGCATCTGCTCCCAGAGGCGGTTCGCCAGATCCGACAGCTCAGGACCCGGCGCACCACACACGACGAGCACGTCCCCCTGAGCCGGACTACTGGCTATCCGCCACCCGCGACGGAGTAGCTGTTGCTCAAGCTCCATCCGAGTCGCCCACTGGCCCGGGGCCTCGACGACGAGCACCCGGGTGGCCTGGACGGCGAGGCGGGCGAGAAACGGGCTCAAGCCCATCGGAATGCGCCTTCTCGCCGTGCCCAGGCCACGGCGACTAGCAGGGCACCAAGGAACAGGAACATCTCCACCACCGCAGAGAGCCCCTTCTCGATCACCACCACGGCCCACGGGTACATAAAGAGCATCTCGACGTCGAAGGCCAGAAACACGATCGAGGCGAGGTACCAGCGTGCGTGGAACCGCGACAGGGCGTGCTCCTGCGGTGCCCACCCGGATTGGGCCGGCAGGACTGTCAACGGGTCGGAGGTAATGCTGGCCACGCGGTGGAGTGCATAGAAGAGAGCAACGACAGACAGCGCCACCAGAGCCACGGACACGATCCCTGAGGACATGACGGTCTCTCCCCTTTCTCGCGGTCGAACATCGAGGCCGGTCGCTGAGCGATGGGAGTCACCTTAACGGATTACCGCGATCGATAATCTCGTTCCAGCTCGGCGGTCAGCCGTGACCGGGGCCGGCTCCGCAGAGCAGGAACACCCGCGTGTGGGTCCGACTGATGCGAAATCTCTGGAACCGGTTGGGCTCGACTGGGGGCGGGGTTGTCGTCGAAAGAAAGCGCACACCTCCGCGCGTCGCTGGCTACTCATCGAAGAACTGTCCACATTCCTTGACTAGGGCGTGTCTCCCATAGCTGAGCGGTGACCCGCGAGACCGTGGCCGTATGGGACAGACGAAGTCACGATTTCGCCAGTTCACCGACGAGCAGTGGGAGCGGATAGAGCCCCTGCTGCCCTCCAAT
>NZ_JABFAQ010000060.1:0-454 GCF_017168275.1 Rhodococcus sp. KRD175 | reverse complement strand
TTGGCATATAGGCCAAAATACGACTTTTAACGTTAATCAACGAATATCAACAAACGCTGTCGTATCAAGGCTTTAGGCTAACGTCAATCAACGCCAATTACCCTAAAAACGGAGATGGAGGGATTCGAACCCTCGCGCCGCAGAACGACCTACACCCTTAGCAGGGGCGCCTCTTCAGCCAACTTGAGTACATCTCCATGGCTCCACAGGTAGGACTCGAACCTACGAACGATCGGTTAACAGCCGATAGCTCTACCACTGAGCTACTGTGGAATAATTAAATTTTTATCAAGCACAAATACTATTATATCAAGCATCTTAATATTTTCAAGAGAAAACCTAAAAAAATTAACGGAACATTTACACTTTAGTTGCACTTGTTCCGCTAATATTTAATTTAGTATGCTAATGTTGATTTTTCAAATACATCTTTATAACATCAAGTACACTATAT
>NZ_JABFAQ010000059.1:0-303 GCF_017168275.1 Rhodococcus sp. KRD175 | reverse complement strand
GACGAAGCCAGAGCGGCGACCTACCAAGACTGGATCCATCACTACAATCACCACCGACCCCACACAGGCATCGGCGGCAAGTCACCCATCGAGCGACTGACCGTCCACAACGTCCCCGAGAAGAACACCTAGCCTCCACTCGAGGTCCGCAAGAACGAATGTCCCCGTAACGCAGTGGCGGATTCTAGGGGTCCTCGCAACACCTGATGGTCAGATGCCTGTCAGTAGATCACGTAAACGCTCGGCTGGAGTTTTCCAGCCGAGCGTTTTGCGTGGACGGGAGTTGAGGCGGTGGGCAACGTT
>NZ_JABFAQ010000006.1:136724-139998 GCF_017168275.1 Rhodococcus sp. KRD175 | reverse complement strand
TGTGTGTGTTGTTTGAGAATTGCACAGTGGACGCGAGCATCTTTGTTGTAAGTAATGAAGAGCGTACGGTGGATGCCTTGGCACCAGGAGCCGATGAAGGACGTAGGAGGCTGCGATAAGCCTCGGGGAGCTGTCAACCGAGCTGTGATCCGAGGGTGTCCGAATGGGGAAACCCAGCACGAGTGATGTCGTGTTACCCGCATCTGAATATATAGGGTGTGTGGAGGGAACGTGGGGAAGTGAAACATCTCAGTACCCACAGGAAGAGAAAACAATAGTGATTCCGTGAGTAGTGGCGAGCGAAAGCGGATGAGGCCAAACTTTGTGCGTGTGATACCCGGCAGGGGTTGCGTATGGAGGGTTGTGGGGTTTGCATTGTCGATTCTGCCGGATCGGCCGACAGTGAGAAATTGTGGTGTTAGTCGAAGTGGTCTGGAACGGCCTGTCGTAGAGGGTGAGAGTCCCGTAGACGAAAACATTGCAACTGTCGTTGTGGATACCCAAGTAGCAGCGGGCCCGTGAAATCTGCTGTGAATCTGTCGGGACCACCCGATAAGCCTGAATACTCCCTGGTGACCGATAGCGGACTAGTACCGTGAGGGAAAGGTGAAAAGTACCCCGGGAGGGGAGTGAAATAGTACCTGAAACCGTGCGCTTACAATCCGTCAAAGCCGGTGCATGACTTGTCATGGCTGGTGATGGCGTGCCTTTTGAAGAATGAGCCTGCGAGTTAGTGGCATGTCGCGAGGTTAACCCGTGTGGGGTAGCCGTAGCGAAAGCGAGTCCGAATAGGGCGTATCCACCTTGGGTGGTGTAGTGGCGTGTTCTAGACCCGAAGCGGAGTGATCTACCCATGGCCAGGTTGAAGCGACGGTAAGACGTCGTGGAGGACCGAACCCACTTAGGTTGAAAACTGAGGGGATGAGTTGTGGGTAGGGGTGAAAGGCCAATCAAACTCCGTGATAGCTGGTTCTCCCCGAAATGCATTTAGGTGCAGCGTCACGTGTTTCTCACCGGAGGTAGAGCTACTGGATGGTCTAGGGGGCCTACAAGCTTACCGAAATCAGCCAAACTCCGAATGCCGGTGAGTGAGAGCGTGGCAGTGAGACTGCGGGCGATAAGGTTCGTAGTCGAGAGGGAAACAGCCCAGATCGCCAGCTAAGGTCCCTAAGCGTGTACTAAGTGGAAAAGGATGTGGGGTCGCGAAGACAACCAGGAGGTTGGCTTAGAAGCAGCCACCCTTGAAAGAGTGCGTAATAGCTCACTGGTCAAGTGATCCTGCGCCGACAATGTAGCGGGGCTCAAGTACACCACCGAAGCTGCGGCACTCACACAATAGCCCCATTCAGGTCTGCGGATCTGTGTGCAGGTGTGTGGGTGGGTAGGGGAGCGTCGTGCAGCCATGGAAGCATCGGAGTGATCCAGGTGTGGAGGCTGCGCGAGTGAGAATGCAGGCATGAGTAGCGAAAGACGAGTGAGAAACTCGTCCGCCGAATGACCAAGGGTTCCTGGGCCAGGTTAATCCGCCCAGGGTGAGTCGGGACCTAAGACGAGGCCGACAGGCGTAGCCGATGGACAACGGGTTGATATTCCCGTACCCGTGTAACCGCGCCCATGGTGAATCAGTGACACTAACCACCCTGAATCCATATGACTTGCCGCCTTCGGGTGGCCGGCGTGTGGTGGATGCGTGGGACCTGATCTGGTAGTAGCCAAGCGATGGGGTGACGCAGGAAGGTAGCTGGGCCAGTCAGTGGTTGTACTGGTGTAAGCCTGTAGGGCGAACGGTAGGCAAATCCGCCGTTCATATAAGCCTGAGAGGTGATGCGTAGCCGATTGAGGCGAATTCAGTGATCCTATGCTGCCGAGAAAAGCCTCTAGTGAGTTGTTACACGGCCCGTACCCCAAACCGACACAGGTGGTCAGGTAGAGAATACTAAGGCGATCGAGATAACTATGGTTAAGGAACTCGGCAAAATGCCCCCGTAACTTCGGGAGAAGGGGGGCCCCTGCCGGTGATGGAACGTGCTTCCTGAGCTGGTGTGGGCCGCAGAGACCAGTGAGAAGCGACTGTTTACTAAAAACACAGGTCCGTGCGAAGTCGTAAGACGATGTATACGGACTGACGCCTGCCCGGTGCTGGAAGGTTAAGAGGACCGGTTAGCCAGTGATGGCGAAGCTGAGAATTTAAGCCCCAGTAAACGGCGGTGGTAACTATAACCATCCTAAGGTAGCGAAATTCCTTGTCGGGTAAGTTCCGACCTGCACGAATGGCGTAACGACTTCTCAGCTGTCTCAACCATAGACTCGGCGAAATTGCATTACGAGTAAAGATGCTCGTTACGCGCGGCAGGACGAAAAGACCCCGGGACCTTCACTACAGCTTGGTATTGGTGTTCGGTTCGGTTTGTGTAGGATAGGTGGGAGACTGTGAAGCGGTGACGCCAGTTACTGTGGAGTCGTTGTTGAAATACCACTCTGATCGTATTGGATACCTCAACCTCGGACCATGATCTGGTTCAGGGACAGTGCCTGGTGGGTAGTTTAACTGGGGCGGTTGCCTCCTAAAATGTAACGGAGGCGCCCAAAGGTTCCCTCAGCCTGGTTGGCAATCAGGTGTCGAGTGCAAGTGCACAAGGGAGCTTGACTGTGAGACTGACAAGTCGAGCAGGGACGAAAGTCGGGACTAGTGATCCGGCACCGGCAAGTGGAAGCGGTGTCGCTCAACGGATAAAAGGTACCCCGGGGATAACAGGCTGATCTTCCCCAAGAGTCCATATCGACGGGATGGTTTGGCACCTCGATGTCGGCTCGTCGCATCCTGGGGCTGGAGTAGGTCCCAAGGGTTGGGCTGTTCGCCCATTAAAGCGGCACGCGAGCTGGGTTTAGAACGTCGTGAGACAGTTCGGTCTCTATCCGCCGCGCGCGTAAGAAACTTGAGGAAGGCTGTCCCTAGTACGAGAGGACCGGGACGGACGAACCTCTGGTGTGCCAGTTGTTCCACCAGGAGCACCGCTGGTTGGCTACGTTCGGAAGGGATAACCGCTGAAAGCATCTAAGCGGGAAGCCTGTTCCAAGATGAGGTTTCTCACCCCCTCGAGGGGGTAAGGCCCCCGGCAGACCACCGGGTTGATAGGCCAGAACTGGAAGTACAGCAATGTATGCAGGTGACTGGTACTAATAGGCCGAGGACTTACCACAAAGAAGCTACGCGTCCACTGTGCAATATCTGAAACAACACACGAGTAGTTGTTCAGTAACACAACCGAATACA
>NZ_JABFAQ010000006.1:0-136624 GCF_017168275.1 Rhodococcus sp. KRD175 | reverse complement strand
AATGCGCGCGCGTTTGCGGTGAAACCCGGCCTCGACCCCCGCCCGAGGACCCGAACCCGTTGCCGATACGTCGCCCCCGGCCTCGAACCCCGGCATCGACGGTCCGTCTGCAGCGGTCAGCGCGGCGTGAATGCGGCGGCACCGGACTGCAGAGGGGCCAACCGAGTGAGTTGCGTGACGTGTTCCGGGGTCAATTCCGCGAGTGAATTGACCTGCAGCAGTTGCATGGTGCGGATGATCTCCTCCCTCAGAATCTCGATCATGCGGTCGACGCCCGCGCGGCCACCGGCCATCAGGCCGTACAGGTAGGCCCGGCCGACGAGCGTGAACGATGCTCCCATTGCGATGGAGGCCACGATGTCGGAACCGTGCATGATGCCCGTGTCGACGGCCACTTCGAAGTCGGAGCCCACTTCACGGACGACCTGCGGCAGCAGGTGGAAGGGAACGGGAGCGCGATCCAGTTGCCGGCCTCCGTGATTGGACAGAACGATGCCGTCTACACCCAGTTCGGCCAGGCGTGCCGAATCCGCCACCGACTGAACACCTTTGACGACCAGCTTGCCGGGCCAGATCTCCCGAATGATGTCGAGATCCTCGAACGAGATGGACGGATCCATCGCTGAATCGACCAGCTCTCCGACCGTGCCGCCGGTAGAGGTCAGCGACGCGAACTCCAGCTTGGGCGTGGTGAGGAAGTCCCACCACCACCAGGGCCGCGGAATGGCGTTGGCGATCGTCGACGCGGTCAACTGCGGCGGGATGGAAAACCCGTTGCGTTTGTCTCGCAGGCGAGCTCCGGCGACCGGTGTGTCGACCGTGAACAGGAGGGTGTCGAAGCCTGCTTTCGCGGCGCGTTCGACCAGTCCGAACGAGATGTCGCGGTTACGCATGACGTAGAGCTGGAACCAGTTTCGGCCGTTCGGGTTGGTGGCCTTCACGTCCTCGATCGACGTGGTGCCCAGCGTCGAGAGGGAGAACGGAATTCCAGCAGCGCCGGCGGCGGCAGAACCGGCGTACTCACCCTCGGTCTGCATCAGGCGCGTGAAGCCCGTCGGGGCGATACCGAACGGAAGCGCGGACGGTCCGCCGAACACCGTCGTCGAGGTGTCGACGTGGGAGACGTCTCGCAGGATCGAGGGGTGGAATTCGACGTCGCGGAAGGCCTGCCGGGCCCGGGAGAGCGAGATCTCGGCGTCGGCCGCGCCGTCGGTGTAATCGAATGCCGCGCGCGGGGTACGGCGACGGGCGATGGTGCGGAGATCGTCGATGGTCAGTGCTGCGCTGAGGCGTCGTCGACGCAGGTTCAGATCGGGCTTCTTGAACGAGAGCACCTCGCGCAGGTCGGTGGCTTTCGGTATCTGCCGGGCAATGGGCATGCGTTGTCTCGATTCTGTGGGCTGATCCTCTCCCCACCACACCACCCGAGGTGTTAGCAACGACAAGCAGGGTGGCGCACCGGTTCGATCCAAGCCTTGAACGCGCGCGCGTTTGCGAAAAATGACTGGCAATCCCCGCGAAACCCTGGCAATTTTGCGCGCGCATGGCAAGTGCGCGCGCGTTTGCGGCGAACCCCACAATTGGTACCCAGCCACCAGGTTCCTGACTGCGAGATCGGTCGGCTCATCCCTCGCGAGTGACGGCCGCCAACACTGCGGTCAGCACTCGAACGGCACCCTCTTTGTCCAGGGGGTCGTTGCCGTTTCCGCATTTGGGGGATTGCACGCATGACGGGCAACCGGTCTGACATTCGCAGGAGACGATGGCGTCCTTGGTGGCGGCGAGCCAGTCGGCGATGGCCACGTGTCCGCGGTCTGCGAAGCCTGCTCCGCCGTCGTAACCGTCGTAGACGAAGACCGTCGGCAGCCCGGTGTCGGGGTGTAATGCCGTCGACACTCCACCGATGTCCCATCGATCGCAGGTCGCGACCAACGGCAGCAAGCCGATGGCGGCGTGCTCGGCCGCGTGCAGCGATCCGGGGAATCGCTCGAACGGAACACCGCTGTGCTCCAACAACTCCGGGGTGATGGTGTACATGACGGCGCGGGTGTCGAGGGTCTGGGCCGGCATGTCGAGTTCGATGGAATCGAGGACCTCTCCCGACGGGAGGCGTCGAAGATATCCCACCACCTGATGGGTGACGTTCACCTGGACCAGCGCGACGCGGACCTCGCCGTAGTCGACGGATTCGTGCACCGCGGTGATCGCGATGTCGGTGATCTCGCGCGCCGAGGTGTTCCACTCGGGTTGTTCGGCGTGCACCAGCGCGAGGCCGGCCTCGAGATCGAGCTCGTCGACCACGAAGGATTCGCCCTGATGAATGTGCACCGCACCGGGATGTGCTGTGGCAGGGGCACGTCCGCCGTCGACGGTGCCGAGCATGCGGCCGGACTCGCCGTCGACGATGGCGACCTGCACGCCCGTGCCGCCGCGAATGTTGACCGCACCGTGCGGAGACAGTTGCTGCCCCTCGGGGGTGATGAACCACCCGTGGGGACGCTTGCGCACGTAGCCCTTGAGCTCGAGCTCTTCGAGTACCGATTCCGCGCTCAATGCTTCGGCCTCGGCTAGGGTGATCGGTAGTTCGACTGCGGCGCAAAGCAATTGGGGAGCAAGAATATACGGATTGGTCGGGTCGGTGACGGTTGCCTCGACCGGCTTGTCCAGCAGGGCAGCCGGGTGATGCACCAAGTAGGTATCCAACGGGTCGTCGCGTGCGACGAGTACCAACAGTGAGCCCTCTCCGCGTCGTCCGGCGCGCCCACCCTGCTGCCAGAACGACGCGACGGTCCCCGGGAAACCGGCGACGATGACGGCGTCCAAACCGGCGATGTCGACGCCGAGTTCGAGTGCGTTGGTGGTGGCCACTCCCAGCAGGGTGCCGTCGGAGAGGTCGCGTTCGAGTTTGCGACGATCCTCGGCCAAATAGCCTGCGCGATAAGCGGCGACGCGTCGGACCAACTGCGGATCGACGTCGGCGAG
Source organism: Rhodococcus sp. KRD175 (assembly GCF_017168275.1). Classification (NCBI taxonomy): domain Bacteria; kingdom Bacillati; phylum Actinomycetota; class Actinomycetes; order Mycobacteriales; family Nocardiaceae; genus Rhodococcus; species Rhodococcus sp. KRD175. Next base: position 133,642 of record NZ_JABFAQ010000006.1, on the reverse strand, counting down.
AATTCTCTGGGTCCCCAGCGCAGTGACCTCGGCTCCGCGCCTGGACCGTACGAACGCAAGTGTCCGCGCACCCTCGATCAACAGATCCGCCATGATGCGCGACGCCTCGGCCCCCGCCGATTTGCGTACCGGCGCACCGTTCTCGCCGGTGATCTCCTTGAGCAGCGGCGGTTCCCAGAGTGCGACGGTACGCGCTCCGTGGGGCGAGCCGTCCTCGGTGATCTCCTCGCAGGGCGCTCCGATGAGTCGACTGGCTGCGCGTCCCGGCTCCGAGGTGGTGGCACTGGCGAGAACGAACACCGGAGACGCTCCGTAGCGCGCGCAGAGGCGTCGCAACCGACGGAGTACCAGGGCGACGTTGGAGCCGAAAACACCTCGGTAGTAATGGCATTCGTCGACCACCACGTACCGAAGGTTGCGCAGGAAACGCGACCATCGCTCGTGTGCGCCGAGGATGCCCAGGTGCAACATGTCGGGATTGGTGAAGATCCAGCGCGCATTGGTTCTGGCCCACTGCCGAATCTCGATCGGGGTATCGCCGTCGTACGAGCTGGGAAACACCTCGGCGAGATCGTCTGACAGCGAACGTAACTCGTCGGTGATCGAGATGGTGGTGCGTAGCTGATCGGCACCGAGGGCCTTGGTCGGTGCGAGATACAGAGCCGTCGCCCGGGCGTCGGCGGCCAGCGTCGTCAGAATGGGCAGCTGATAGGCCAACGATTTGCCCGACGCGGTACTCGTCGAGAGCACCACATGACTGCCCTCGGCGGCGAGCGTCGCGGCCCGGGCCTGATGCGTCCACGGTTGTGCGATGCCCCGAGAGGTGATCACCTGCACCACTTCCGGGCCGACCCACGACGGCCAGGGGGCAAAACTGGACGATCGAGCCGGTAACTCGGCGACGTGCGTGACGGGGCCGTCGTCGGCGGGGGTACCGGCCAACACTCGATCCAGCAGCCGCTGCCCGTAACTCCGGACATCCGCACCGTCGTGCGGATGCTTCTCGCTCACTTCCGGTCTCCATGCATTCGTTCGATCTACTGGCCAGCCCTTCGGGCTTGCTGGGTCGTTCCGCAGGCTCCACTCCTGCCTAGGTGCGACCTGGGGTCCTCATGCTATCGCGGACCCGAAACGAGCGGCTCGAGCCCTGGTGAGAGCCGCATTCCACCCGTCCGCCGTTGTGTGTTGTTACAAGACGGGCAATTTGTTCGAAAAGGGTCGGTTTTCGACTGTTGCGAACGCGGAGTTCATGGTTCACTTGACGCGGTCGCAGCTTCTGTGTTCGTTCTACGCTTCGCAGGATCTTATGTTGCGGGCGCGGTACTGGGAGAGCTCGTCCATCAGGGGGAATCCTGAGGGGGATTCGTACAAGTGCAGCGGTCGGAACCGGCCCGATGGATCGAAAGTGCGCTCCATCGAATCCGGTGTTAGAAAGAGAAGGAAAAGCATGGCACAGGGAACTGTGAAGTGGTTCAACGCCGAAAAGGGCTTTGGATTCATCGCACCAGAAGACGGCTCCGCTGACGTTTTCGTTCACTACTCCGAGATCCAGGGCAGCGGCTTCCGCACCCTCGAGGAGAACCAGCGCGTCGAGTTCGAGGTCGGCCAGGGCACCAAGGGTCCTCAGGCAACGGGCGTTCGCGCAGTCTGATTCTTTTCTCTTCGGAGACGAGAACCTTCATCCCCCTTTCTCGATCGGCCGTGAAAAGCCGTTCGAGAAAGGGGGATGTTTCGTTTCGTGGCGAACCACCAGGAAGAGTCGAAAGCAGTGTCTGCCGGTGTCGATGTCCTAATGTCCATGCTGTGAACCAGCTGTCCTTCTTCTCTGCCGAGTCGTTGCCGCCCGCGGTGACCGATCTCAGCGGACTGCTGGCTGCCACCGGCCATGTCGTCACGTCCTCGGGATCGGCGCGTATCTCCGTCGTCGTCGACGCGCAGTGGCGGGCCGATGCCATTGCCGAGTTGATCGAACAATGCGGTCTGTCGGCGGAGCTGGGACGGTCCGAAGAAGACCGTCCTCTCGTTCGCACCGCGTCGGTTCCGGAACTGTCCGCGTTGGCGTCGTTGTGGACCAAGGGCGCGGTGAAGGCCGTGCCTCCCGGGTGGGTGCCCGGTTCTCGGGAGTTGCGGGCATGGGTGCTCGCGTCGGGGCGTCCCGAGGCGGAGGGGGAACGCTACGTACTCGGCCTCGATCCGCACGCGCCGGAGACTCATGCGGTCCTCGCTCAATCGTTGATGCGCGCGGGCATCGCCCCGACTTTGATCGGCACCCGCGGGTCCAATCCTGGCCTTCGAATCACCGGCCGACGTCGGCTGTTGCGCCTCACCGAGAACGTCGGCGAGGCTCCTGCGAATGTGGACGCACGTACCAATTGGCCCCACGCTGAGTAGGAGGATGTATGACTGATCTGCGAGTATTTGCTCGACGTATGTCAGTCTGTTAGGAGTGGGGCAGGCAAATCTGCTTGTGAAAACGCACTAGGGAAGGTTCGGCAGCAAGGTGGCAGCACGTAACAACGGCTCGGGGGACAGCTCCGCCGAGCCGCGTCGTCTGGTCATCGTCGAGTCTCCGACCAAGGCCAAAAAGATCGCTCCCTACCTCGGGAGCAACTATGTCGTCGAGGCCTCGGTCGGCCATATCCGCGACCTTCCTCGCGGTGCTGCCGACGTGCCCGCCAAATACAAGGGCGAGCCGTGGGCACGTCTGGGCGTGGACGTCGACCACGACTTCGAGGCCCTCTACGTCGTCTCGCCCGAGAAGAAGGGCAAGGTCGCAGAGCTCAAGAGCCTGCTCAAGGACGCCGACGAGCTGTATCTCGCCACTGACCCCGACCGCGAGGGCGAGGCCATCGCCTGGCATCTCCTCGAGACCCTGAACCCCAAAGTCCCGGTTCGACGCATGGTCTTCCACGAGATCACCAAGCCGGCGATCCTCGCGGCCGCCGCCGATACTCGCGACCTCGACCAAGACCTCGTCGACGCACAGGAAACCCGCCGCATCCTCGACCGTCTCTACGGCTACGAGGTCAGCCCGGTGCTGTGGAAGAAGGTCATGCCGAAGCTGTCGGCAGGCCGTGTGCAGTCCGTGGCCACCCGCATCATCGTCCAGCGTGAGCGCGAGCGGATGGCGTTCCGCAGTGCCGAGTACTGGGATATTTCTGCCACCCTCGACGCCGGGGCCGAGGCGAGCCCGCGCAGTTTCGGAGCTCGGCTGGTCAACGTCGACGGCAATCGCGTCGCCGCCGGCCGCGACTTCGGTCCCGACGGCAAGCTCAAGACCGAGTCGGTCACCGTTCTCGACGAACCGCATGCCCGACGCCTCGCCGACGCTCTCGAAGGCGTCGACCTCACCGTCGCGTCCGCCGAGGACAAGCCGTACACGCGTAAGCCGTACCCGCCGTTCATGACGTCGACGCTGCAGCAGGAGGCCGGCCGCAAGCTGCGGTTCAGTTCCGAGCGGACCATGCGTGTCGCGCAGCGTCTGTACGAAAACGGCTACATCACCTACATGCGTACCGACTCGACGTCGTTGTCCGCGTCTGCGGTCTCCGCGGCACGGGCGCAGGCGACCGAGCTGTACGGCCCGGAGTACGTGCACCCCACTCCGCGGCAGTACACCCGCAAGGTCAAGAACGCGCAGGAGGCGCACGAGGCCATCCGCCCCTCGGGTGACGTGTTCCAGACTCCCGGTCAGCTGCATTCGGCGCTGCAGACCGACGAGTTCCGTCTCTACGAGCTGATCTGGCAGCGCACCGTCGCGTCGCAGATGGCAGATCTGCGCGGCACCACGCTGACCCTGCGCATCATCGGAACCGCCGGTACCGGCGAGGAGTGCACGTTCTCCGCGTCGGGTCGCACCATCACGTTCGCGGGCTTCCTCAAGGCCTACGTCGAGAGCGTCGACGACGAGGCAGGCGGTCAGACCGACGACGCCGAGTCGCGTCTACCCGCGTTGAAGGCCGGCCAAGCGGTGACGGCCACCAAGCTCGATCCCGACGGTCACACGACCAACCCGCCTGCTCGATTCACCGAGGCGTCGCTGATCAAGACGCTCGAAGAGTTGGGAATCGGTCGGCCGTCGACGTATTCGTCGATCATCAAGACGATCCTCGACCGCGGTTACGTCTACAAGCGTGGCAGCGCTCTCGTGCCGTCGTGGGTGGCGTTCTCGGTTATTGCGTTGTTGGAAGCGCACTTCGGGCGTCTGGTGGACTTCGACTTCACCGCAGGCATGGAAGACGACCTCGACGCGATCGCGGGAGGCCGTGAGCGGCGCGGAGATTGGCTGCAGAGCTTCTACTTCGGCGGCGAGACCGGTGCCGAGGGTTCGGTGGCGCGCTCGGGTGGCCTGAAGAAGATGGTGGGCCAGAACCTCGAAGACATCGATGCGCGCACCATCAACTCGATTCGTCTGTTCGACGACTCTGAGGGACGCGAAATCCATGTGCGCGTAGGCCGTTACGGTCCGTACCTCGAGCGCATGGTCAAGAACGACGACGATCCGGACGGTGATCCGATCAGCCAGCGCGCCAACCTGCCCGACGACTTGCCGCCGGACGAGCTGACGATCGATTTCGCCGAAAAGCTCTTCGCCACACCACAAGAGGGCCGCAAGCTCGGTGTGGATCCGCTGACCGGTCACGACATCGTGGCGAAGGAAGGCCGTTTCGGGCCCTACGTCACCGAGATCCTGCCCGAGCCGGAACCCGAACCCACGCCCCCCGAGCCCGACATCGTCCCGGTGCCGTCCGGCAACGACGGTGATGGCGGCGGTGGCGTCAAGACTGCGGTGAAGAAGGCCGCGGCCAAGAAGGCACCGGCCAAGAAGGCTGCAGCGAAGAAGGCCACCGGCCCCAAGCCGCGGACCGGTTCGTTGCTCAAGTCGATGGATCTGGCGACGATCACGCTCGAGGATGCGCTCAAGCTGCTGTCGTTGCCACGCGTCGTGGGTGTCGATCCCGAGTCCAAGGAAGAGATCACCGCGCAGAACGGCCGCTACGGCCCGTATCTGAAGAAGGGCACCGACTCTCGCTCGCTCGCCGACGAGGATCAGATGTTCACGGTCAGTCTCGAAGAGGCTCTGAAGATCTACGCCGAGCCCAAGCGTCGGGGCCGTCAGGGCGAGGCCAAGCCGCCGCTGCGGGAACTGGGCGTCGACCCGATCAGTGAGAAGCCGATGGTGATCAAGGACGGTCGATTCGGGCCGTACGTCACCGATGGCGAGACCAACGCAAGTCTGCGCAAGGACGACGAGGTCGAGACGATCACCGACGATCGCGCGTCGGAGTTGTTGGCGGACAGGCGTGCTCGTGGCCCGGTGAAGAAGAAGGCACCGGCGAAGAAGGCCGCGGCAAAGAAGGCTCCGGCCAAGAAGGCTGCCGCGAAGAAGGCTCCGGCCAAGAAGGCTGCAGCCAAGAAGACCGCCACGAAGACGACGGCGGCCAAGACGACGACGAAGAAGGCTGCTGCCAAGAAGGCACCGGCGAAGAAGACCGACGGCGAGTAGCTCGCGAACTCGAAGTTGTGGATGGAATCGGCAGCGATTATGTCCACAGCTTCGAGTTCGGCACTGTCCGGGAACAGTGCGCCGGGAGTAGTCGGTCCCAACCGTTAGGGTTGCCAGCATGGCGGGTGTGTTCGATCGTTTGGTCGGTCAGGAAGATGTCGAGGCCGATCTGACGGCTGCAGCGGTGGCTGCTCGTACGGGCGTCGACTCGTCGGCGATGACGCATTCGTGGCTCTTCACCGGCCCTCCCGGGTCCGGGCGTTCCATCGCCGCCCTGTGCTTCGCTGCGGCGTTGCAGTGCACCACCGAGGGCACTCCGGGGTGTGGGCATTGTCAGGCGTGCTCGACGACGATGGCAGGCACTCACGGCGATGTGCGACGCGTCATCCCGGAGGGTCTGAGCATCAGTACCAAGGAGATGCGAGACATCGTCTCGGTCGCGTCGCGTCGGCCGAGCACCGGTCTGTGGCAGGTGGTCGTCGTCGAGGATGCCGATCGACTCACCGAGGGTGCCGGAAACGTACTGCTCAAAGTCGTCGAGGAGCCGCCCGCTCGGACGGTGTTCCTGTTGTGCGCTCCGTCGGTCGATCCGCAGGACATCTCGGTGACGCTGCGCTCGCGCTGCCGGCACGTCTCGTTGGTGACGCCCACAGTGCCGGCCATCGCGCAGGTGCTGCAGACCCGCGACAAGCTCGACGCCGAGACGGCGGAATGGGCCGCGTCGATCAGCGGCGGCCACGTGGGCAGAGCACACCGACTCGCCACCGACGAGGACGCGCGGGCGCGACGCAAGCGGGCACTTGCCCTGGCATCGGCCGCGGCCCGTCCCAATCAGGCGTACCTCGCAGCCGAGGAACTGGTGAAGGCCGCCGAGGACGAGGCCAAGGAAATGAGTGCCACTCGTGACGAGGCCGAGACCGAGGAATTGCGCACGGCCCTCGGAGCCGGAGGCACAGGTAAGGGCGCTGCCGGAGCATTGCGCGGCTCGGCGGGCGTGCTCAAGGACCTGGAGAAGCGGCAGAAGTCTCGCGCCACCAGAACCGGCCGCGACTCGCTGGACCGGGCGTTGATGGACCTGGTGGGCCTGTACCGCGACGCGCTCGCGCGTTCGTACGGCTCGACCGCGACGGCTACGCACCCCGACATGGCCGAGCAGGTCGAGCGAATGGCAAAGGCCGTACCGCCCGAGGCTCTGCTGCAGAGTATCGAGGCGATCCTCGAATGCCGAGAGTCGTTGGCTGTCAACGCAAAACCCAAATTTGCGATCTATGCGATGGTGGCGACGCTCGGCGACGTGCTGCGTTAGGAGCAGGCCCGTATCGAGGCTCGGGGGAGGGCGATTTTCGTTTCGACCCGATGCTCCGTTAGACTCACCAACGCCGAAAGGCACGCCGCCTTAGCTCAGTCGGTAGAGCATTTCACTCGTAATGAAAAGGTCAAGAGTTCGATTCTCTTAGGCGGCTCAGACTCAGCCCCTCACCGATACAAATCTGTGAGGGGCTTTTTCGTATTCCGTTCCGGTGAGCGTCGGACTCGTCAGCCTCGCGGACCCCGCGACATCCATCACAAAACGAACAGGAACACCCACATGATCGACGCCGTCATCTTCACCAACTACTCCGACACCGAAACCCCCGTCCGAATCAGCACCATCGACGGACACCAGCATGTCGGCAAGATCGGGGCCGTCGTCAACAACGATGACGACGGTGGCTTCATCACCGTCGCCCTCACCGAGGTCCCCACAGGGTCCCCCTACGTCACCGTCGTCATCGCTGTCGACGCGATCACCGCCGTCGAAAGCTGAACCGCAGACACCCCGACCTTCCGCACCACCGTCGACGGGCACACTGGACGAGGTGTTCGCCTCCCTCGCCCCGGCCCGTCGTCGCCTCGCGTACGTCGTACTCGCTCTCGTACTGATCGGGCTCGTCGTAGCCGTTGCTGCCTTCGTCGCATCGCGGTCCACGAACGACCCCGTCGCGAGCGTCGACCAGTCCGCTCCCGGCCCGGTGCTGTTGGTACCCGGGTTCGGCGGATCCACCGATGCTCTCGAGGTGCTTGCGGCGGAACTACGGGAGAACGGCCGCGACGCCACCGTCGTGGCCCTGCCCGATGGTGGCGTCGGCGACCTGACCGCACAGGCGCAGACACTGCGCGACGCCGTCGACGCGGCTCTGACTCGGACGGGAGCGACCTCGGTCGACGTCGTCGGGTACTCCGCCGGCGGGGTGGTGGCCCGGATCTGGGCTGCCGATCTGGGCGGTGCCGAGCAGGCTCGACGCATCGTGACCCTGGGCTCCCCGCACCACGGCACCCAGGTGGCGGGGCTGGCTGCCCAGGTCCTGCCCGACCGGTGCCCGACGGCCTGCCAGCAACTGGCCCCGGACAGCTCCGTGCTGGCCGGCTTGAACTCGGGCGACGAGACGCCGGACGGGCCGCAGTGGGTGTCGATCTGGACCGAACTGGATCAGGTGGTGACGCCGCCATCGTCGGCCCGGCTCGACGGGGCGATCGACATCCCCGTCCAGAGCGTGTGCGCGGACTCGGCCGTCGACCACGGAAACCTGCCCCGTGATCCTCTCGTCGGCGCGATGGTCTCGGCCCAGTTGGACGGCAGCTCTACCGTCGAGCTCGGCGCAGCCGACTGCAGCCGTCTCAGCTCGTGATGTCCTTGGTCGTGAAGTTCGCCCACGCAGCCCCCAGGAGCACGACGACGTAGACACCCTGCAATCCGACGCCGCGCACCAGGTCCCGCGTCGGCACCGGGTCGCGGAAGAGATCGACGAAGGCCAGCCAGTACCGCGTCGGAAGGTACGGCGCGATGGCGTCGGCGGCGTCCAGCGTCAGCAGTAGCGAGCTGGCGATGAGGAAGGCCAACGCGCCCAGCGTCGCCGCGAGTGGCGAGTCGGTCAGGGTCGACAGGAACAGCCCCATGGCAGCAACTCCGAGCATCGACAGCGTCACGTAGAGCACGGCGATGACGGTGCGCACGGCGACTTGCTCGTCTGTCAGTACCGTGCCGGACACGCTCGACACTCCGGCCAACGACGTGGTGTCGAACAGCGTCGTGCCGACGAAGTATGCGACGGCAGCAACGATGACGACGGCCAGCAGCACGAACGCAGCCACCGAGATCAGCTTCGCGACCAACAGCTTCGTTCGTCCCACCGGGCGGGCGAGCAGGTAACGCAGGGTGCCGGCCTGAGCCTCGCCGGCGACGGAATCGCCGGCGATGACCGACACCGCGACCGGAAGAAACAGCGGGAGCACGATGGCGAGAGCGGCGAGTGGGAAGAGCTGGCCGTTCGTGGTCACCGCGGACAGGAAGGCAGGGCCGTCGCCGGGACGCGGACCGACGTCAGTGAGTGCCAGCAGGCCCGCGACGATGGTGGGCAGCAGGTTCAGCAAGAGAATGACGACCCAGGTGCGGGGTCGGCGAAGCATCGCGCGCAGTTCGACGCCGATCATGCGGTCACCTCCGATCGGACGGAACCTTCGCGAGGGCCAGCAGGACCGTCGATTCGGTCCGCGCTGGCACCGGTGACCGCCAGCACCGACTGCTCGAGGCTCATCTGCTGCGGGCTCAACTCGCTCACCCGGACTCCGCCTTCGACGAGCAGTCGATTGAGCAGGGCCGGATCAGGGTGTTCGATCACGAGCTGTTGCCCGTCGCGCTCGAGCACGGTGGCGTCCTCCACATCGGACAGGACCGTCACCGCGTCGGCGGGGTCGGGGGTACGCACGAGCACTCGGCCGGTGGGTTGTTGGAATGCAGAGAGCTGATCCTGCAGAACGAGGCGACCTCGATCGAGTACTCCCACTCGGTCGCACAATTGCTCCACTTCGGCCAGCAGGTGGCTCGAGAGGAACACGGTTGTGCCCCGGGAATGCAAGTCCAGCAACAACTCTCGAATCTCGAGGATCCCCTGTGGATCGAGGCCATTGGTCGGCTCGTCGAGTATCAGCAGCTCGGGGGTACGCATGAGGGCCGCGGCCAAGCCGAGGCGTTGCCGCATGCCGAGCGAGTACTGCTTGACCGGTCTGCGTCCGACCCCGGCGAGGCCCACCTGCTCGAGGGCCTCGCCGACGCGGGCGGTGCGGGTGCGCCGAGAACCACCAGGGCCGGCCGCGTCGAGCAGGGTGAGGTTCCGGCGCCCGGAAAGATTGGGGTAGGCGGCGGGGTTCTCGATCAGCGCACCCACCCGCGGCAGCACGCTCCTGCGTCGTCGGGGCATCTCCTCGCCGAGCACCTGCATCTGCCCGGAGGTGGCCAGGACCAGCCCGAGCAGCATCCGCACGGTCGTCGTCTTGCCGGAGCCGTTCGCGCCCACGAAGCCGTAGATGTCGCCGGCTCGTACGTCGAGGTCGACGCCGTCGACGGCCCGCACCGGTCCGTAACGCCTGGTGAGGCCGGTCGTGCGGATCATGTGGCTGCTCCTTCGAGCTGCTGGGCGGCGGTGGCCAAAGTTTCTGCGGTGACAGTGCCGGAGAGCAGATATCGGCGGCGGTCCCCGGCGGGCTCGGTGATCAGGACGTTCAGCGGTCCTATCGACAGCGCCACGCTGTCGCCGGTCACGACTGCGCCGGGAGCGGCCCGCAACTGGTCGACGAGCCCGCGCGCGGCGCGACGCGGGAGCGGAGCGGCGATCAGCTCGGTCACTCCGCGGCCGTATATCCCGACGGATCCCGGTTCGTCGCGGGCCCGCAGATCCAGTCCGGACAGAGTCGACGGAAGACGGGGAGAGTCGATCCCGTCGGCGAACGAGGCGATGTCGAGACCGTCCTGCTGCTGCACATCGGTTCCCGGGGGCGGGACGAATCGGACGGTGTCGGCGTCGGGCATCTCGGGTGAGAAGTCCAGGAACGCGGTGCTGACGACAGGGCGAGCGGCCCCGCCGGCGAGCACGTCGACCTGCAGTGGCAGCCCGCTGTCGGGGTCGGCCCACACGTCGACCTCGGCGATGGTGCTCTGCGGCTCGGCGGGGACGAGCCGCAGGCCAGGGGCGTCCCGGCCGGCAATTCGGCGGGTCGGCAGCCGGGTGACCTCGTCGGTGGTCACCTCACTGAGCAGCCGCTGCCCGAGCTCCGGCGGCAGCAGATCGGCCTCGCGCGGCAGGCGCAGGCTCGGTTCGGGGACCGGGGTTGCCACAGCCGTGTTCTGCTCGTAGTCCCATCTCCACAGCAGAGCCGGGGACCGGTAGAGACCGCGTTCACCGGCGAGGCGGACGGTGTCGACTCGAAAGTTGTCCGGGGCGCGGTACCAGGCGCGCAGGGTCGTGGTGTCGCCCAGCAGATCCGGTAGGCCGCCGAGTCCGTCGGTGACCGGCAGGGTGACGCCGCCAACGGCCTGGGCGTAGCCCGAATACGGTGCTGCGGTGGAGGACTGGACCCGAGTGAGCAGTTCCGCCGCACCGATGTCCGACGCGGCGACGGGCAGGCGCTCGATCACCGAGGGCGTGGCGACGAGCACGGCGATGCCGAGCACCACCGCCAACCACCGCCACTGTCCACGCACCTCATCGACCGTACGGACGTAGCCGATGTGCCGCATGTGCGTGGTACAAAACTCGCGGCTAGCGGACGAGCACGAACTCCGCGAGACCGTAACTCACACCGTTGATCTGGAGCTCGATCGAGTGCGGGCCGGGGTAGTACGTGCGTGTGGTCAACGTTCTGAACGAGTGTCGGCGCGCAACCTCGATGCTCTCTCCGGGCGCGACCGATTTGGTCGTCAGCTTGAACGTCTTCCCCGTCACCCCGCCGTTCGCTTTGGTGTGGTGGACGACGTAGTCGATCGCGATCTTTGCGGGCTCGACGCCGACGTTGCGAATTTTCGCGGTGAATCCCAGGCTCTCGCCGATCTGCAACTCGGTCACGTCCACGGCAGGGCCCGTCACCTCGAGTTCGGCCGGGGCGAAACCCAGTAACGCGAGCGCGTCGGTGTTCCCCTTCTTGATCACCGTCCGAAGCGCATGGCGCGCAAGTCGGTCTGTATTGGCGTCCGGCTCGCCCAGCCACCGTGCCGCAGTCCCGACGACGACATCTGGGATGTCTCGGCTGAAGTCGTTGAGGTGGTTGGCAACCGACCGCCGAACGTAGTCGCTGTCGTCTCGGTACAGCCTGTCCAGAATCGGCACGGTCACGCCGGGGCGCGCAAGTATTTCGGGCACTCTCACCGACCACGGCAGGTACGGTCGAGTGCCTTCCGACGCGAGGCGGCGAACGTGTTCGTCCGGTGATTGCGTCCACTCGGCCGCGATGGCGAGAGCCCGATCCAGATCGGTTCGGAGGAAGGTCCGGATGGCGAATTCGGAGGTCAGTCGGCCGGTGAGCTCGGCGAGCAAGGACATCCCGTCGTCGAACGCTGTCGCAGTGCGCTCGTCGACGGCCTTCGACGCGACAGCGCTGGTCACGGGCCAGATGGACCAGCCTCGAAAGTCGGGATCCGCAGCGGCCAGTCGGATGGTCCGAGCGAACTGGGCGTAGTCGCCCGGCAGCCCTGTCAGTAGCGCGTCACGCAGCAGGTCGGCGCGGGCTCGGAGTGCGAGTGGACCCAACCCGTCCGACGACTCTCGAAGCGACGACAGATCCGCGTTCGGAGCAGCCGTACGAATGGTCCGAAACAGCGTGTGGGCTGCGTCCGGACCGAGTAGTTCATCGGCGAAGGGCATGAGAGCTTCTTACCCGACGCATCGGGTTCGTTCGGAGGCGGACCGAAGGTGCGGATTATCCGGCGAAACGCCCGATTCTCGGCTGCCCGAACGGCAGCAGTGTAAAAAGAACTGCGATAACCTTCGCGAAACACAATGTGCTGAAACGCTGGTCAATGCGGGTTTTCGGTGGTGAAGTATCGAATTCCGGTCTCGGTCCGATCATTCTGTGCAACGCGCTACGAACCTGGGGGGTCGCATCGTGCTCGTCGTCGACTCGAACCGACTCGTGAGCCCGGTGTGCCGAGCCGATGAGCGATCGCGGTGAGCGGGTGGCTCTGGGTGGTGATCCTCAACGGGATCACCGCTGCTGCGTACTCGGGGATCGTGCTGTTCATCGTCCGAGGGCTGTTGCGAACCGGGCAGTTTCGTAACAACCGGCTCGCGGTCGCCACCGCCGCGATCTTCACGACGTGTGCCGCCCACCACTTGATCCATGCGTGGCATCTGACGGCCGGGCTCGGCACTCACGCATCGCATCTCGGTACCGATTCCGGCATGGGAACCCTGGACGCGATGCGGGAGTCGATGGGCGGGACCGTCGATGTGATGGTGACGGCCTCGACGGCGGTCGCCGGCGTCGTCTACCTGGGGATGCGCCGCTTCTACGGACCGTTGCTCCGCTCACCTGCGATGTTCGACGACGCGAGCGAGGCCCGGTATCGGCAGCTAGCGGCGAACCTCCCGCACACGTCGGTGCTGGTCGTCGATCGCGACCTGCGATTCATACTCGTCGAAGGTGCCGGACTGCTGGCGGAAGGATACGACCCGCGGCGGATGGAGGGGCAGCTGCTGCAAGACACTGTGCCGCCGGAGGTCTATGCCCGGCTGAAGCCGTTCTACACAGCGGCCATCGATGGGGAGGAATCGTCCTTCGACTCCGTGGGTTCCCGGACGGGTGCGATCTTCGCCGTGAAGACCAGACCTCTGCGCGATGACACAGGTCGAATCGTCGGCGCGATGGTGCTGTCCGAGGACGTCACTGCCTAGCGTGAGGCGCGCGCCGAGCTCGAGCAGGCGCGCGCGTTCCGTGATGCGGTGCTGACGGCATCGCCGGACGTCACCATCGTCACCGATGTCGAGACCGGGACCGTGAAGTGGGCCTCGCGCAACGTCAGGTCGTTGTTGACCGGGCCGAACCAGGACGGCTCACCCGGCGACACCGCCGCCCCCGAGGACGGGTTGGAGTCGGTGGTGTCCGAGGACATCGACGTCGTCCGGGCAGCGGACCGGGACGCTGCCTCCCTGCCGGATGGGGAGAGCGTCAGCATCCGGTACCGGGTGCGTGCGGCGGACGGCTCGCTGAGGTGGCTTTCGCGGCGCACCACCCCGTTCCGACATGGACCGGCGGGTTCAGCGGCGGAGGTGCTCTCGGTGGTGCGGGAGGTGACCGACGTTGTCGAAGCCGAGCGCGCTCTCGAGCGTGCAGCCCTGCAAGATCCGTTGACCGGTCTGCCCAACCGTATGAAGCTGCTGGAGCGAATCGGATCGGCGATCGAGCGGGGGGGGCGCGCACCGGCGCTGCCGCGGCGGTGCTGTTCTGCGATTTGGACGGGTTCAAACGAATCAACGACACCGGCGGCCATGCGGCCGGTGACGCCGTGCTGGTCGAGGTCGCTCGCCGATTGCGTTCGGTGCTGCGGGCCGAGGACTCGATCGCCCGCGTCGGCGGCGACGAGTTCGTTCTCGTCGTCGATGCGTTGCCGGCGGAGAACGGAACAGGCAAGCCTGCGGGCGGCGCGCTTGCCGCCCAGGTAGCCGAACGAATCCGGACGGTACTCGCACCGCCCATCGCGTACGGAGGCCGTGAGTACGTGGTGTCGGCAAGCGTCGGGATGGTGTTGGTCCGCCGGGGCGTCAGTGCCCAGGAAGCGCTGCGCGATGCGGACTCCGCGATGTACCGGGCGAAGCAATTGGGCAAGGACCGAATCGAACTGTTCGACGACGCGCTGCGTGTGCACGCGATCGAGCGTGCGTACATCGAACAGACCCTGAGGGACGCGCTCGATCCTGATCGGGGCGGTTCCGCGACATTCGGCGTGGCCTACCAACCGGTCTACGATCTCGGCAGTCGGCGACTCGTCAGTTTCGAGGCGCTCGCTCGCCTGCGGGACAGCACGGGCACAGCGATTTCACCCGACAGATTCATCCCGGTGGCCGAGGACACAGGGCTCATTTCCGATCTGGGTGAGCGTGTGCTCGACGACGCTCTCGGCACCCTCGCGCGGTGGCGATCCGAGAACCCGCCTACCTCCGCGTCCGACGCGCCCGTCACGATGGCCGTGAATCTCAGTGCCCGACAGGCTCAACACGTCGACATTTGTGCGGCAGTGGAAACAGCCCTCGAGCGGCATCGCATGGCTCCGGGGGACCTCGTTCTCGAGCTCACCGAGTCCGTGTTGCTCGATTCCGGCTCGTCGGTCCTGCGTCAGCTCGGCGAATTGCGCATGCTGGGTGTGGGAATCGCCATCGACGACTTCGGAACGGGCTTCGCGAGCCTGCGATACCTCGCTACGCTGCCGGTGAGCGCAGTGAAGATAGACCGGTCCTTCACCTCCAGCATGACCAGTGACGCGACGAGCAGCAGCATCGTCGGAGCAATCATCAATCTGGCCCGCGATCTGAAACTCGGCTGCGTGGTCGAGGGCATCGAAACTCTCGACCAACTCGAAGCGCTGCCCAATTCTGTTCAGGTACAGGGCTATCTGCTGGGCAGGCCTGCCGAGATCGCGTCGGATACCTGGAACTCCTGAGTGGTACTGCTGGGCGTGCTCGACGAATTTCTCGCCTGAGCTGCGGTAACCGGGAAGCATTGCACGCTGCGACGCGTTGAACACGAGTAATGGATGATCTTCTGGTTGCCCCCACTCGACTCTGGACACCCTCGCGTGTCCTGGTCACCAAGTCTGCGTCCGAGCTACCGCACACCGCGGAAATTCTCCGTCGGTGCGAAGCAGCAGGCGTCGCCGACATCGACATTCTGTCCGGAGACCGCCTCACCGGACTGCGTGGTGAGTCCGAGCGCGAGACCTACGCACGAGCCAAGTCGACGATGGCCGTAGTGGTCGCGCCGCCGAGTGTGCTGAAACCGCAACCGATTCCGCCGAGCGCGGACTGGCGGATCGACCTGGCCAAGGGATGCCCGGCGCATTGCCAGTACTGCTATCTCGCGGGCTCGTTGTCCGGTCCGCCGATCACCAGGGTCTTCGCCAACCTCGACGACGTGCTGGCCGGTATCGGCACTCACGCAGGCCGCGGTTCCATCACCTCCGGCACCGATGAGCGCGGGCACGAAGGCACCACATTCGAGTTATCCTGCTACACCGATCCTTTGGGGATCGAACACGTGACGGGCTCTCTTGCCGAGGCCGTTCGCAGAGTGGGCGCGGGCGTGTACGGGGACGACGTATCGCTGCGTTTCACCACCAAGTTCGACGACGTCCGCGAGTTGGTGACGCTCGACCACGGCCGCCGAACGCGAGTTCGGCTGTCGGTCAACGCCGATGACATCGCTCACCGCTTCGAGGGCGGCACGGCACGTATGCCGGCTCGGATAGAAGCGCTGCGGCAGTTGGCACTGGCCGGTTATCGAGTGGGGTTGACGATCGCGCCGATCATGCCGATCCCGCAGTGGCGCGAGCAGTACGGTCGATTGCTCGCGAATGTCTCCGACGCGTTGCGCGATGTGCCCGATCTCGATCTGACCGCCGAAATCATCACTCACCGCTTCACGCCGTCGAGCAAGGATGTGCTGTTGAGCTGGTATCCGGGAACGAAACTGGAGATGGACGAGGGCGCGCGCACAGCGAAGAGAAACAAGTTCGGCGGCGTGAAATACGTCTATCCGAAGGACACGATGGCCGAGATGCGCAGCTGGTTCGTCGACGAACTTCGCGACGTTCTGCCCGACGCGCAGCTGCTGTACTGGACGTGAACCGTCACAGGGCATCGAATCGGTCTCGCGCTCGGTCGATGTCGTCCATGTGCGTGGTTGCCCACGCCAGCAGGACGTCGACGGGAGTTCGGAGTGTTTTGCCCAGGGGAGTGATTCGATATTCCACCGCCACCGGGCGGGTGCTCAGCACCGTGCGTTCGATGATTCCGTTGCGTTCGAGCTTGCGCAGCGTTGCGGTGAGGGACTTCTGAGTCACCTCAGGAATCGCGCGGCGGAGATCGTTGAATCGGCAGGGGCGCTCGCACAATTCGTTCAATACTTGCAGCGACCATTTGTCCAGCACCTGATCCAACAGTTCGCGGTGCGGGGCAGTGATCGTGAGTTCTGCGGTGCCGTCGGCGGTATCGGTCATGAAACCAGGTTCCCTTGAAGTGTCCTTTGTGTACCAGGTATCAACGTTATACCTGAATTTCTACGACGAAGGACCAACCATGAGCGTCACTCGATTCACCCCGCCCGGAATGATGCAACCCACCCCGTATCACCACGTGGCGGTGGGTCAGGGTTCTCGACACATCCACGTCAGCGGTCAGATCGCCAGGAACGAGGACGGGTCGGCCATCGATACCGACGACCTCGCCGGTCAGGTTGCGCAGGCACTGCGCAATACCGCGATCGGATTGACCGGTGCAGGAGCAACATTCGAGGACGTACTGCGGCTGACGTTCTACGTCACGCACTGGGCTCCCGAGCTGATCGGTGAGTTCATGGACGGC
This sequence comes from Rhodococcus sp. KRD175, assembly GCF_017168275.1. NCBI lineage: Bacteria > Bacillati > Actinomycetota > Actinomycetes > Mycobacteriales > Nocardiaceae > Rhodococcus > Rhodococcus sp. KRD175. Next base: position 116,752 of record NZ_JABFAQ010000006.1, on the reverse strand, counting down.
GTCACGCGCGTCGCCGACGAGATCGGACTGCCGACTCCCATGCCGCCGGCGTCGCTGATCGGAGTGGATTACCTCTTCGAACCGGACGTGCGGGTAGAGGTGGAAGCAACCGCGATTCTGGACTGAATCCGCGGATAGGCCGGTGACTTCTCGGCGGTGCAGAGGTCGATACCGGCAAACCCACCCGACCTCTGGAGTGACATGGCGATTCTGACCTACAACCTGCATGTTTCCCTCGACGGCTACATCGAGGATCCCGACGGCAGCCTCGACTACTCGATGCCCGACGAGGAATCGCATCGGTTCTCGAATCGACAGACCGCGGAGACGAGCGTCTTTCTGTTCGGACGGCGGCTGTACGAGGCCATGGAGGACTACTGGACCGACCCGGAACGGGCGGCCGGCGACCCCGTCGAAGCCGAATTCGCCGAGCTGTACAAGGCAACTCCCCGGGTGGTCTTCTCGGACACCCTCACTTCCGTGCCCGACGGTTGCCGGCTGGTCCGTAGTGCCGACGCCGTCGCGGAGGTGGAGCGAATGAAACGGGAGACCGAAGGCACGTTGGCCGTCGCCGGCGCGTCGTTGGCCGCATCGTTGTTCGACTCGATCGACCAGTTCGAGCTCATTGTCGTCCCGACCATCCTGGGTGGTGGAAAGCCGTACTTCCCCGTGGGGCACCGACTGAACCTGGTGCTGGAAGAGCAGAGGCACTTCCCTACGTCGGGCTGGATGTATCTGCGGTACAGGGTGGTTCGGTAAGCGGACCTGTCGTCCGGCCCGATCGCGCAGAATGGGCTCATGACATCCGGTGATCGTCGTCAGTGGTGGACCTTGCCCGCGCACCAGCGGTGGCTCGACACAGAATCGGCTCGGCTCCTCCGGTTCGGTAGCTCGCTCGAGCATCCTGCCGGGGGAGCGGCGTGGTTGAACGACCGCGGACATCCGGACCTGAGCCATCCGGCCCTGACCTACATCACTGCTCGGATGGCGCACGTGCATTTCCTGGCCTCGATGCAGGGGTATCCGGGGTCTCGTAGGAAAGCCGATCGAGTGTTCGACGGTCTACTGACGACGTTGCGGGACAGCACGAACGGCGGGTGGTTCGAGTCCAGCGCCGACGCCTCGTCCCCCGACGCGACGAAGACGGCCTACACGCATGCTTTCGTGGTGTTGGCGGCAGCGGCGGCCGCAGCGGCGGGACACCCCAGTGGACGGGGGCTTCTCGACGAAGCCCTCGAGGTCGTGGATCGGCGATTCTGGGACGAGAACTACGGCATGTGCGCAGACACCTGGAATGCGAGCTGGACTGCGCTCGACGGTTATCGCGGTATCAACGCCAACATGCACATGGTCGAGGCACTGCTGGCGGCGGCCGATGCGGGTGCGCCCGAGGTCTGGCGGAGCAGGGCAGTACGCATCTGCGACAACGTGATCGGCTGGTCACAGGCGAACGAGAATCGCATTCCCGAGCATTTCACTGCGGAATGGCAGCCGATGCTCGAGTACAACAGCGGCGACACAGCAAACCAGTTCAAGCCTTACGGAGCAACGGTGGGGCACGGTTTCGAGTGGGCGCGGCTGCTCGTGCAGGCGAGTCTCGTGGCCGACAGCCCTCGTGGCCACGATTACGTTGCCGCCGCCGCGTCGCTGTATCACCGCGCGGCGCAGGACGGCTGGCAACCCGGCCCGTTGCCTGGCTTCGTCTACACCACCGACTGGACTGGGCGACCGGTAGTGACAGAGCGTCTGCACTGGGTGTTGTGCGAGGCGATCGCGGCCGCCGCGACACTGGGTCGTCGGACCGGAAAAGAGCGCTACGACAACGACTATCGCGCTTGGTGGGACATCGCCGCCGACTCCTTCATCGACCTCGTCGACGGCTCCTGGCATCACGAACTCGACGCGGACAACAGACCCGCAGCCACGGTGTGGAGTGGAAAGCCGGACCTGTACCACGCTGTGCAGGCGACATGGATCAGCCGAGGGGTGAACAGCTCGAGTGTGGTGGCGGCGCTGCTGGCGGACTCCGCCTGAATGGCCGCATCGGACCAAAACCGTCCGTTGGGTATGTAGTGTCGTCTCGTGCGCGAAGGTAGAAGACATAACGCCGTCATCGACGTATCCGTCATCGTCACGGTGGTCGCACTCGGTGTCGTTGCGGCCGGACTGCTGCATTCGCCGGAAAGTGAACTGCCGCCCGGAAATGCTGTGTCATCCGGAGAGGCCGCGCGCGACGGTGACTACTCCATCGTCTCCGAGCCTGTCGAGTATCCGGCCGACATTCCGGGGTGCTCCGAGGTCGAGCCACCCCCGCCCAGTGAGGATGGGCGCCTCATCTCGGTCATCGGGAGTCAGGCTCCGTCCTACGACAATCCTGCCTACCCGTGGTTGACCGCGAGCAAGGCGGGAGCGATGACCGACGCTCTCGTGGGCGCACTTCCAGCGGATGTCACCGTGAAGTTGGCCGCCCCATCCCAGTCGCTGACCTTCCAACCGGTGGACGACTTCGGCGGTAATGTGCCGGAGGGCCTCGAGGCAAGCACCAGTGCCCGCGGCGACCTGACTCGCGCGGGGGTGTCTGCGTCTGCCAGCGTCGATGTTCGACCGTCGTCGACGGGGATTCCGGCCTGTGTCGCAGGCGTTCTCGACGCCCGCACCACCGAGCCCGACGGAACGGTGGTCGATACCGACGACAGTTGGTACGAGATCGGCGGTGACCGCACGAACAGTCGCAGAGCGACGGCGTATCACCCGGACGGAACTCTGGTCACCGCGAATCTCAGTACTACCGTTGGTCCCGAATTTCCCTTGGACACATCCGAGTTGACCCGAATCGCGGCGCTGCCGGGCCTCCGAGTCGGTTCGCCTGCACCGGCGGGAAGCGCTGCGCCGCGCCAGGATTGCTCGGTCTCGCTCGCAGGGGAGGCGACAGCGGTGGACATCGACGAGGAGTCCTTGGACGCCGCGAACGAGGCGTTGACGACAACCTGGCAGGCGCTACCCGATGCGCCGGTCCTGAACCGGCCGATCGGCTCGCTGGTACCCGATCGCACGGGCAGGGGTGCCTGTACGGACATCGACGTAGTGAACTCCGATGTAGCGCTGTCGATTTCCGTATCCTCCGGCGCGGCACTCCCGGTGGCGAGGGACCCCTACGATCCGGAGAATGCGTACGGTCCGGTTGTGGAGCTGCGAACACTGCCCGACGGTTCGGTGCTCGAATCGTACGACGTCGATCTGTCGAGCAGTATGACCGCGGAGGACGGAACCATGCGGTTGGCGAGGTCGGTCACGCTGACGCGACCGTCCGGCGTGCAGGTGTCGGTTCGGTCGACGGCGGATTTCGTTCCTGGCGGGGGCCGTTCGACACGGCCGGAACCGCTGCCACTCGAGCTACTGGATGCAGTGGCCCAAGCTCCGATCACGGAGTGGCCGTGAAGGATTCGACGACACGCACTGTTCTCGCTGCAGCCGCGGTGATGGTGGCAGTGGTATCCGTCGCCGCGGCTGCGGTCGTGCTGGTGAATGTGGACGTGTCCCTAAAGCCGTCGATGGACGATGCAACGACGTCGGCGTTCGACGAGATGCCGACGTTCTCGGAGGAGACGGAGACAATTGAGGCGCCGGCTGGGCCGGCGCTCGAGCCCAGCTGGCGGATCGACGCAGAGACCGTCTACGGCAGGCAATTCGCTGCATTCCGTTCGCCGAACGCAAGTTTGACGTTCGATCTCGGGGTCACGGGTATGATCGACGCCGGCGATGTTCTCGTCACCGCAATGGGTCTTCCGAATCCACGGTCGTCTTCGCTCGATGCAGTCGAGTTCGTGGCCCTCGATGCCGACGACGGCAGTGTGCGATGGAAGGCGTCGCCCGGCACAGTCGACGTATGCGCGAGTGTCCCCGTTCAGGGCGACATCGTCTGTCTGGACTCGTATTCCGATGTGCAGTCCCTCGTCACTATCGGTGCGAACGACGGGGTGGTGAAGCGGATACCGGTCCCCGAGGACTGGTACGTCTACGCGATCGAGAGCGACGGGACATCGGTGCTGTTGTTGGAAGGCAGCCCTGAGGATGGCGAATCGGTGTTGCACGGCGGGTCGGTGAATGCACTCGACCGAATGTGGACGCTACCGATCACCACATCCATGGGGTGGGAGGGCCTGAGTGGCACGGTGATTCACACGGCCGACGGGCGAGGCGTCGTGACGATGGGCGGAGAGGCGACATTTTTCGATCCGACCACCGGAGCACCCGTCGAGGGTCTCGACACGACCTCGGATGACACCGTCGTCGACTCCACCGGCGCTACTGTGTGGGAGTTGCCGGATCCGTTCGATACGGACAAGGTCATCGGCAACACTCGTTATTCGATCGACGGTCCGGCGTACGTCGCAACCACGGATTCCGGTGATGTGCGGTGGCATTGGACCATCCCGGCTGGATCCGATGGGTTCACCGACAGCGGCACTATCGCCCAGACGCGATCGGGTGTGTTCTTCCTCGGAACCGATTCGATGGTTCGTCTCGAATCGGTTCCGAGTTGACGCCGAGCAGCACTACCGTGCGGCAGTGCTATTCCCGGTGCGGAGTGCGCTCACCGGTGTTCGGGTCCACGTCGAACAGTTGATCGGTGTTGTCGGGGGAGTAGACGACGGTGTCGACTTCCCGCGTGCGTCGTCGGGCACCGTCGCGAACGGCGAAGAACGCGGCTGCGAACAGTACGACCACGGTGATGCCGGCGACGATCGCCCATCCCTCGAAGCCGCCCGCCAGAGCCGCGATCAGACCGCCCGCGGATGCGATTCCGGCGAAGATCAAGATGACGGCCAGCATGTTCTCGACTGCACGTGCCCAGCTCGTTTTCGAAGGCCTTTTCTCGACCATGGGGATGTTCCTCTCGCTAAGTTCCGTCGCCGAATACCCGAAACCCGGTCGTCTAAGCCCTGCGGTGCTACTGGGCCTTGCGTGCGCGGTACGCGGCAACTGCCGCGCGGTTGCCGCAGGTGGTGCTGCAGAAGCGGCGAGAGCGGTTTCGGGAGAGGTCGAGAACCAGCCCGTTGCAGTCCGGATCGGCGCAGACGTCGAAACGAGAGAGCTCGTCGGCTCGGATGACGTCGATCATGGCCATCGCGGTCTCGACGACGATGCGGGTTGCGAGCGGACTGTCGTCGGCGACGGCATGGATGTGCCAGTCGAGAGTGTCGTGCCGGACCAATCGGGGCAGGGCCGAGGATTCGGCAAGCAAGCGGTTCACCTCGATCACGGCGTCCTCTCGACTGCTGGTCAGCAGTGATCGCAGGGTCGGGCGCAGTGCCCGCACCGCTTCGAGCTCGGCGTCGTCGCCGTCGAACCGTCCGGAGTAGCCCTGGTCGGTGAAGAAGTCGGCCAGCTCCTCGCGAGTGGTCAGCGTGTCCGGGTCTTCGGCGGAATTGACCAATGCCACGGCGGACAGAAGCGACAGTTCTGCGTCATGAGCAAAAAGCATGTTGACACCTTACCAATTCACTCCCTACTGTCACATGTCATGACGGCTTACACTCATGACGCGCAGGTGGATCGCGCAGCTGCACACGACGCTGCGGCACGGTCGCGTCGACTCTCGGGGCTCGGGTTCGCGCTCCTGTCCGCGGCATCGTTCGGGCTCTCCGGCTCGCTGGCCAAAGGCCTGCTCGATGCCGGCTGGACCGCCGGTGCCGCCGTGACGGCGCGCATCCTGCTCGCGGCAGCGGTGTTGCTGATTCCGTCGGTTCTCGCGCTGCGTGGGCGCTGGGGCCTGTTGGCCAAGAATTGGAAGCTGCTCGTGGCCTACGGTGCCTTCGCGGTGGCCGGTTGTCAGCTCGCGTTCTTCAACGCCGTCGGCCGAATGGACGTGGGTGTCGCGCTGCTGATCGAATTCACCTCGCCCGTAGCCGTCATCGGCTGGATGTGGTTTCGGCACCAGCAGCGTCCGGGTCGGCTGACGCTGGTCGGTGCGCTGTTGGCCGCAATGGGACTGGTGCTCGTGCTCGACCTGATCTCCGGCGCGGACGTCGACAGCGTCGGCGTGCTGTGGGCGCTCGGTGCGATGGCGGGAGCCGCCGTCTACTGGGTGCTCTCCGCCGACGAGAGCAACGGCTTGCCGCCGATCGTGCTTGCCGGGGGCGGTCTGCTGGCGGGTGGACTCATTCTGCTCGCCGCCGGGCTGGTCGGCATCGTCCCGTTCGCGGCTCCGCTGACCGACGTCACGTTCGTCGATGCCGTTGTGCCATGGTGGGTTCCGATCATCGGTCTCGGTGTGGTGACCGCCGCTCTGGCGTACGTGCTCGGAATTGCGGCCGGCCGACGCCTCGGCTCGCGGCTGGCGTCGTTCATGGGTCTGATGGAAGTTGTTGCAGCGCTTGTGTTCGCGTGGCTGCTACTCGGCCAGGCTCCGGGACCGATCCAATTGGCCGGTGGCGCACTGATTCTGCTCGGTGTCGTCGTCGTCAAATCAGGTGAACGCGTCACCTCGGACGAACCGGTGGAGCCGCTGCAGAGCAGAGCATGACAATTGCTCAGCCGTCGACGCGTCCGAATACGACGGCGGCCAGAATGGTGTGCGCGCTGGCGATCACGGAGTCGAGAGGTTCGCGTTCGGGGGACAGCAACCATTGCTGAGCGATGGTGAGAACCGCGCCCACCAGCCCCATGGCCAGTGTTTTACGGTTCGGCCCGGCCAGGCCTCGGCTGGACCCGACGGTGTCGGCTACCTGTAGCACCGTCGCCGAGAACGACGTGGTGGTCTTGCGGTACAACGCGTCGACAGTGGGGGATACGCCGAGGATTTCGACGAAGGCGATACGAGCGGACTTCGGTTGCTCGGCGACGAACGTGAAGAAGCCGGTCAGGGCTCCACGGAGCACCTGTTCGCTGGACTCCGTTTCCGAGGCCGCGGCGGCGAGGATGCTCTCGCGCATCGCGTCGGTGGCGCGGGCGTAGGTGGCCATCAGGAGTTCTTCGCTGTTGGTGAATGACTCGTAGAAATAGCGCTTGGTCAACCCCGCTTCGCTGCAGACCTTCTCCACGGTCGCCGTCCGGTACCCGGTGGTGCCGAACACTTCGACGGCGGCATCGAGCAGCCGGGTTCGACGCTCCTGCTGCCGCTGCTGCGGATCGGCACCTCGATAGGTGCGGCCGACTTCACTGTGATGGGTAGTCACAGACAGATCTTGACACCGCTCGGTATCAGATGCAAAGTGTTCGCAGGAATGCATCTCGATCGAGGGGGAGACATGGCGTCATCGACGCTCCGGAACAAGGTCGTTCTGATCACAGGCGCGGCACGAGGAATCGGTGCCGAGACCGCACGTGCGTTGGCAGGTCGTGGAGCCAAGTTGGTACTCGTCGACGTCGACGAGGCTCCGCTGCGGGAGGTCGCGACGCAGCTGAAGGCCGAGGCGTTCGTCGCCGACGTCCGAAATCTGGACGACATGCAGCGCGCCGTCGACGGCGGCATCGCGGCCTACGGAGGCATCGATCTGGTGCTCGCCAATGCGGGAATCGCCAGCTACGGATCGATCCTGCAGGTGGACCCGGCCACGTTCCAGCGCGTCATGGACATCAACGTGATGGGCGTGTTCAACACCGTCCGCGCTGCGTTGCCGTCTCTGATCGAACGCAACGGCTACATCCTCGTCGTCTCCTCGCTGGCCGCGTTCACCCCGTGCCCCGGCTTGGCCGCGTACAACGCCAGCAAGGCCGCAGCCGAGCATTTCGCCAATGCGCTTCGGCTGGAAGTGAACTACCGAGGAGTCGACGTCGGCTCGGCCCACATGGCCTGGATCGATACCCCGATGGTCCAGGACGCGAAGTCCGATCTCACGGCATTCCAGGATTTGCTCGCGGTACTGCCCGGCCCCCTCGGGAAGACGATGACCGTCGAGCAGTGCGTGGATGCGTTCGTCGACGGCCTGGCCAAGCGCAAGCGCCGCGTCTACGTACCGCGGTGGGTGGGTGCGGCGTCCTGGTTCAAGGCCGTCATCACCTCGCGCGTCGGCGATCGCAGCATGTTGGCGCACGTGCCGACGATCCTGCCCAAGATGGACGAAGAAGTAGCGCGTCTCGGTAGGTCCGAGAGCGCACGCAACAAAATCAGCTGACCCCCCACCGAAGGAATCGTTGCTCATGACTGCCGTACTGACCACCCCCGAGGTCGATGTCCTCATCATCGGTGCCGGCCTGTCCGGGATCGGTGCCGCGCGTCACCTCGGGCACGATCTGCCCGGGAAGACGTACACCATCCTCGAAAGCCGCGGGGCGATCGGTGGCACCTGGGATCTGTTCCGCTATCCCGGTATTCGCTCCGATTCCGACATGTACACCCTCGGGTACAGCTTCAAGCCGTGGACGGGAGAGAAGTCCATCGCCGACGGTTCCGACATCCGTAACTATATTGTCGAAACCGCACGAGAAGCGGGTGTGGACAAGCACATTCGATACCACCACAAGGTCGTCGCCCTCGAATGGTCGTCCGAGCAGCAGTTCTGGACGGTCACGGCGCAGCGCAGCGACACGAACGAGACCGTCACGATTACCGCGTCGTTCGTGTTCTCCTGCAGTGGTTACTACAACTACGACATGGGTTTCAGCCCGGAGTTCGTCGGCCAGGAGAACTTCGGTGGGCAGGTGATCCACCCGCAGCACTGGCCCGAGGATCTGGATTACGCGGGCAAGAAGGTCGTCGTGATCGGCAGCGGTGCAACGGCGATCACGTTGGCTCCCAACCTCGCTCGTGAGGCCGAGCACGTGACGTTGCTGCAGCGCTCGCCGAGCTACATCCTCTCGCTCCCCTCGAAGGATCCGATTGCGCAGACACTGCGGAAGCGTTTGCCGAAGAAGTTGGCGTACAGCGTGACTCGGCTCAAGAACGTGTCGATGGCCATGTTGATCTTCACGTTGAGCCAGAAGTACCCGGAATTCATGAAGAAGCGAATCCGGAAGATGCAGGAGGGATGGCTGCCGAAGGGATACGACCTCGACACCCACTTCACCCCGTCGTACAACCCGTGGGATCAGCGCCTGTGCCTGGTGCCCGACAACGATCTGTTCCGCTCGATCCGCAAGGACGAGGTCTCGATCGTCACCGATCACATCGACAGCTTCACCGAGACCGGCCTGAAGTTGAAGTCCGGTCAGCACCTCGACGCCGATATCGTCGTCACTGCAACGGGATTGAACCTGTCCGCACTCGGCGGCGCGACCTTCCGCGTCGACGGTAGAGACGTGGATCTGCCCAGCACCATGGCGTACAAGGGCATGATGCTCACCGGAATCCCCAACTTCGCTTTTGTCGTCGGGTACACCAACGCGTCGTGGACGCTCAAGGCCGACATGGTCTCGAACTACGTCATGCGCCTGCTCGCACACATGGACGAGAACGGGTACAGCACCGTCGAGCTCGAACGCGACCCGTCCGTGGACGAAGAGCCGTTCCTCGATTTCGCCGCCGGCTACGTGCTGCGGGCCGTGGACAACTTCCCGAGGCAGGGCAGTGAAACTCCGTGGAAGCTGCGGATGAATTACTTCCGCGACCTGCCGGTTCTGCGGTACGGCAAGCTCGTCGACAAGGCGATGAAGTTCGGGCGGCCTCGATCGAAGGTCGCGGTCGCTTCCTGACGGGAATAGATCGAGTCCCTGATCGTTTGTTCCGGACATGAAAATTGGCATCATCGGAAGTGGATTCATCGGTGGAACGCTCGTGCGCCGGTTGACGGCGCTCGGTCACGAGGTTCGATTCTCGAACTCACGCGACCCGGAGACTCTGGCGGAGCTGGCGTCGGAAACCGGAGCGACGGCGGTGTGGGCAGCGGACGCGGCGCAGGATGCGGACCTGGTCATCCTCAGCATCCCGCAGAAGAACGTGCCCGACCTCGCCGCCGGTATCGCCGGCGCACGCAAGCCCGGAGCGCCGATCATCGAAACGAACAACTACTACCCGCAGCAGCGCGACGGTCTGATCGAAGACATCGAAGGCGGCACACCCGAGAGCGTATGGGTGTCGCAGCAGCTCGGTGAGCCGGTGATCAAGGCGTTCAACGGAATTTGGTACAAGCATCTGCTCGAGAAGGGTGTTCCTGCCGGAACCGACAAGCGCATCGCACTGCCGATCGCCGGGGACGACGCAGAGTCGAAGAAGTTGGTGTTCTCGGTGATCGACGAGCTCGGCTTCGACCCGGTCGATGCCGGTTCTCTCGCCGAGTCCTGGCGTCAGCAACCGGGAACCCCGGTGTACGGCAAGGACTTCGGCGTCGACGACACGGTGAAGGCGTTGGCCGAGGCGTCCCCGGAACGCTCCGCGGAATGGAAAGCTTGAGCCGAGCTGCTGAACTACCTGACGCGACCCTCGCGGAGTGTGCGCTCCGCGAGGTCGCGTAGCGGCCCGGTCAGGGCCGAATCGCCGACCCGGCACGATTGCTCGCCCACCGACACGTTCCACACGAAGGTGTCGCGGGCCTGCGACTCGGCCGGCTCGGGTGGGGGCGGCTCAGCCAGGTACGGGCGCGCAGCCTCGACCAGCGACTGCCATTCCGGCTCGTCGGTCTCGACCACTCCGCGCTTGGACATTCCGGCGATCCCGCCGGTTCGCAGTACCTCGATGCGCAGGCTCATGCCCCTCGATCACACCCGATCGTCGCTCGGCTCCCGTGTTGACTGAACTCCCACGGTAGACCAACCGGTGGCCACGGCCCGTGCGACGTCGGAATCGGCACCGAATCGCTTCTGCGCTGCGAGCAGCGTCGCCGCGGAGAAACCCGCGAAGTCGACCGTCGGTGCCAGACCCCCGACAGTCATGGTGTCGAACCAGACCTGCCCGACGCGGTCCCACGCCGGGCCACCCAAGGTGGTTGCGGCGACGGCGAACGCGCGGTTGGGAATGCCCGAGTTGATGTGCACACCGCCGTCGTCCTCGGTGGTGACGACGAAGTCGTCCATGCTCGCCGGCTGTGGGTCTTTGCCGAGTACATCGTCGTCGTACGCGGTACCGGGCTCGAGGAGCGACCGCAGCGCCTTGCCCTGCACCGCAGGCAGGAACAGACCTTCGCCGATCAACCACGACGCGTCCTCGGCGTTCTGCTTCGCGGTGTACTGCTCCACGAGTGCACCGAACACGTCGGAGATGGATTCGTTCAGTGCGCCGGCCTGGTCCTTGTATTCGAGCGGGGTGGTGTACTGCGTGAACCCGTGCGCGAGCTCGTGCGCGATGACGCCCAGAGAAACGGTGAAGCGGGCGAACACTTCGCCGTCGCCGTCGCCGAACACCATGCGAGAGCCGTCCCAGAACGCGTTGTCGTAGTCCCGGCCGTAATGCACCGTCGCATCGAGGGGCAGGCCGCTGCCGTCGAGACTCGAGTAGCCGTACACCTCGTCGAAGAACAGATACGTGGCACCGAGACCGTCGTATGCCTCGTCGGTCGCAGCATCACCGGTGGGATCCTCACCCTCGGCGCGAACCTGCTGACCCGGGAGGTCGCGGGTCGCTTTCGCATCGGAGATGGTGCGTTCGAGGGTGCCGCCGGTCCGCGGTGCGATGGCGGTACGTGCCTGGACGACCTCTCGGCCCGCCCGCATCTCGCGGTCGGCCAGCAGAGTCGCGCGGGCACCGGCTCCCTGCAGACGCTCGAGCAGAAACGGTGGAACTACGCCATGCGAGTGGAGCCTGCGGAACGATCCGGAATCGGTATCTGTCGTCATGTGCGGTGACCCCCTAGGTCCGTTGCATGTGCGGTGATGATTCCCAGTGTGCCCGAGGGCACCGACACAATCGGCTCCACCGCACCGAGCTCACTCACGCAGCGTCGACAGATCGATACTGTCCACCTCGCTCGGGGGACGCAGCGCGGTGACGGTCGCCCAGTTCCGGGCCAGCAGGGAGGCGTCGGAGTCGTCGTCCTCGGCGTGGATCTCGTCGAACCGGACGGTGACGAAATCTTCTCCGCGATCGCCTATTTCGGCCTGCACCGCGCCGTACCGGGCCAGCGAGGCCGGAACGATCCCGGCAAAATCCGACCGTGCAACGTCGGGAATGTTGACGTTGACGACCGCATCGACGGTCAGATGCGAGATCATCCATGTCACCGCCAGATGCGCGACGTGTTCGGCGGTGTCCCAGTGCGACGGCCGGGTGGCGAGCGACGACAGCGCCATGGCGGGAACCCCGTGCGTCAGGGCTGTCAGCGCCGCGCCCACCGTCCCCGAATGCAGCACGGCCGCACCGGTATTGGGGCCGTGATTGATGCCGGAGAGGACCACGTCGGGTGGATCGCCGAACGCACCTCGAGTGGCGACGAACGCGATGAGGGCCGGTGAGGCCTGTACCGCATACACTTCGACACCGCGCAACCCCTCGATCTCGGTTCGCCCGATACCCAGGTGATCGTCGACGCCCATCCCCGTCAACGATGCACTGGCACCGCTGCGTTCCTCGTGGGGAGCGGCCACCACGACGTCGAGGCCGGCGTCGAGCGCGACCCGCGCCAGCAGCGCGATGCCTGCGCTGTCCACACCGTCGTCGTTGGTGATCAGGGCTCTCATTTCTTGCCCGCCTTGCCGTACGGACGCACGTCGACCGATTCGGTGAGTCCGAGAACCAGGTCTTTTCGGCCGCTACCGAGGCCGCGGCGGGTGACGTTGGCGGTGCCCGCGCCGCCGCCCAGGCGGAGCGCCTCCGGCATCGACATTCCCTGGGCGATTCCGGCGGCGATCCCGGCGCTCATCGAATCGCCTGCGCCGTGATGGTCGACCATCTGTAGACCCGGGGTAACGATCTCCAGCACGTCTCCTTCGACCAACGCCAAGGCGGGGTCTCCCGCTCGGGAGATCACAACCACCTCGGCACCGTCGTCGTGCATCTTTTTCATCGCGTCGATCAGGTGCTTCGGGTCCTCGGACTCGGCTCCGCCGTCGGCAATGAGGTCCTCGTGGCTGACCTTGAGCACCGTGAGGCCGCCGGCGAGGGCGGCCAGCATGGTGGGGCCTGACAGGTCCGCCACCACCGGGACGTCGAGCGCACGTAGGTCTGCGCACAGTCGCTCGTAGACCTCGGGCGGCACGATGTTGTCGGCGTGCGGACCGCCGAGAATTGCCACGTCGCTGCGGGCACCGGTGGCCAGTGCCGCGCCGAACAGGTCGTCGAGCGCGTGCCTGGCCAGCGGCGGCGGATCGACCGTGGCCAGTACCTCACGCTCTCCGCTTCGGCGATCGTGCACGTAGGAGCCGCTTTCCTGGCCGATGTCGACGGAGACGACGGAGATGCCCTCGCTCTCGACGATGCCCCGCAATACGGCACCGATCTCGCCGCCGAACACCCCGGCGAGGGTGACATCGAGACCCAGCACCGACGCCATCCTGGCGATCCAGTGACCCTGACCGCCCGCGTGCACGTGCAGTTCGGTACTGCCGTTGGGGGCAGCGTCGAGGGTCACCGTCAGTAGTGGGGACGGCGCGAAGACGAGCGCGCTCGGTGCGCGAGAGGAGGTGGACATCGTGAGCGAATGCCCGATATGTCAGGTCCGAAACAGCTACAACTCGAAAACGTGGACTCAGAATCGACGACGCAGGCGCATCCCGACAGGGCGTCCGTCGGGGTCGACGAACAACCGGTAGGCGAGTGCGGCAAGTCGCTGCTGCCAGACGGGCGGCACCGTGATCTCGTGCATTCGCAGTCGGCCGACGGGCCGGGGCTTCGCGGACGGGTTGCGGTGCCAGTTGTCCAGGGCCGTCGCGCTCGCCGAGATCACGTCGAAGAACTGCTGCGGGTCGACGAGGTCGGCGTCGTCGCCGTCGGCCCGCCCGAGGTGTTCGCGGATCAGTTCGAGTCTCAGGTTGCGCGCGTGGGTTCTGGCGCCGTCGCCGAGGCCTGCTGGGTCCAAGGGTGCCCGATCGTCGCGCTGCTCGTCGACAATGGCCGCGGTCAGCTCCGAATCATGGGTCCAGGAGCGGCGATTGAAGTTGTCCGACCCCACTGCCGCCCACACGTCGTCGATGATGCAGACCTTGGAGTGCACGTATACCGGTATGCCACGGTCGTTTTCGATGTCGAGTACCAGTACGCGGTCACCGCCGGCTGCGCGGATGACCCCGAGCGCCGCCGAGTGTCCCAGCAGCGCAGAGGGAATGGTCAAGTTACTGTCGTCGTCGAGGTGCTTGGGGACCACCACCACCAGCCGCAGGTTCGGCTTGCGGCGCAGTGCCGCGGCGAACACGCGCGCGACGTCGACGGACCACAGATATTGGTCCTCGATGTAGATCAGCTCGGTGGCACGGTCCAGGGCTTTGGCGTACGCACGGGCCGCGCTGCGCTCGCCTCTCGTCGCGAACGGGTAGGCGGGGCGTCGACGCGGGTAGGTACGCAGCAGCTGAACCGAGCACGTGCCCTGCGGCTCCGGGGCGGCGGCAGCGGGTGGCAACTCCGACGGTTCACGCGTGACTCCGCGCAGGAAATCGGGAATGGCGTGCCACGGTAGACGCGAGAGCGCCGCGGGATCTTCCCACCGTTCGCGGAAGACGTCCTCCACATCCCGGACTGCGGGGCCCTCGATCTGCACCTGCATGTCGTGCCACGCCGGAATCTCGCCGTACTCGGGCGGGAAGGGGCGCGAGACGGGATCGCCGAAGTGATCGGCGTCGTCGCGTCGAGCACGGGCCAGATCGATACCGCCCACGAAAGCGACGTCGGGCAGATCTTTCCTGCCGTACCGCACGACCACGAACTTCTGATGGTGGCTCCCGGTGACCAGCGCGCGCTGGTCCAGAATGACCTCGCCGCCCGCCTCCTCCAGCCGCAGCGCGAGCTTGCGGTTCTTCGGACCGGTGAAACCGAGGGTTTCCATGTGGGAGCGCCACACCATGCCCTTGACGACGCCACCGCGGTGCGCGACGGCGGCCAGCGCATCCTCGACGGTCACGCCGTCGTCGGTGAGCAGCTGCTCCGGGTCCCCGCGCCAATCGGTGAAGAGCACCAGATCGTCGCGCTCGGTCTGCTCGAGGGCCCGTGCGAGTGCCGCGAAGTACGTCTTGCCGTGCACGAGGTTCTCGACGCGATTGCCCTCGGTCCAGGCCGAAATTCGGGTGTCGTCGTTGCCTCGCTCGGGCGCGGTCAGGAACCATGGGTGCCCCGGATCGAAACTGCGCTCGGGAGCTGTCAGAGCAGAGGTGGACCGACCGAATTTCTCGGCAACTCCGTCTACGACGCGCCGGATGCGCTGCACTATCACGATGGCATTGTTCCACCCGGTTTGAAGGCCACAGTGGGCGGGCACCCCGGCGATATGACTCAGGTACCCAACGTCACGCTCAGAAACGGCAAGCAGATTCCCCAGCTCGGTTTCGGCGTCTTTCAGATCGACGCCGACGAGACCGCGAAGGCCGTCGAAACGGCGCTCGAGATCGGCTACCGACACATCGACACCGCGCAGATGTACGGCAACGAGAAGCAGGTCGGCGAGGGCATTCGTAACTCCGGCATCGACCGCGAATCGGTGTTCGTCACCAGCAAGCTCAACAACGGTTTCCACCGGCCCGACGACGCGCGCTCGGCGTTCGACAAGACGCTCAGCGACCTCGGGACCGACTACGTCGATCTCTTCCTCATCCACTGGCCGCTGCCCACCCGGTACGACGGCGACTTCGTCTCCACGTGGAAGACGTTGGAGGAGTTCGCGGCCGACGGCCGGGCCCGCAACATCGGCGTCTCGAACTTCCAGCCCGCTCACCTCGATCGTCTCGCCGAAGAGACCGAGACGGTTCCCGCGGTGAACCAGATCGAGGTGCACCCGTACTTCGTCAACCACGACGTGTGGGCCTACGGCCGCGAACATGCCATCCCCACCGAGGCGTGGTCGCCGATCGCTCAGGGCAACGTTCTCGACGACGCGGAACTGAAGCGAATCGCCGATGCCGCAGGCAAATCCGTCGCACAGGTAGTGCTGCGCTGGCACATTCAGCGTGGCAACATCATCTTCCCGAAGTCGGTGACTCCGGAGCGCGTGAAGGCCAACTTCGACATCTTCGACTTCGAGCTGAGCTCGGCCGACGTCGATGCGATCACTGCACTCGACAAGGGCGAGGAAGGCCGGAACGGTCCGAATCCGGACACGTTCGACATGATTCCGGACTAGAACGTAACACTGTGGGCCCGAACGTCTTCGGACGTTCGGGCCTACAGTGCTGTTCGAACGGCTGTCGGTGCTTCAGTGCTTCAGGGTTGATCCGGTGGCGGCGATGACCTGTTCGGTGGTCACCCCGGGTGCAAGTTCCACGAGCTCGAGCGTGCCGTCGCCGACGACATCGATGACGGCCAGGTTGGTGATGATGCGGTCGACGACGCCCTGGCCGGTCAGCGGCAGGGTGCACGCGTCGAGGATCTTCGGATTGCCGTCGCGGTCGGTGTGTTCCATGACCACGATGACGCGTCGAGCCCCGTGCACCAGGTCCATCGCCCCGCCCATGCCCTTGACCATCTTGCCCGGGACCATCCAGTTGGCGAGGTCGCCGTTACGGGAAACCTGCATGCCGCCGAGGACGGCCGTGTCGATGTGTCCGCCTCGGATCATGCCGAAGCTCAGCGACGAATCGAAGTACGACGCACCGGGATTGACGGTGACGGTCTCCTTTCCGGCATTGATGAGGTTGGCGTCGACCTCGTCCTCGGTGGGGTAGGGGCCGGTGCCGAGGATGCCGTTCTCCGAATGCAGAGTGACGTTCACCTTGTCGGTGAGGTAGCCCGGGATCAGCGTCGGCAAGCCGATGCCGAGGTTGACGTATTCGCCGTCGACCATCTCGGCCGCCGCACGCTCGGCCATCCGGTCTCGGGTCCATCCTGCGGTCATGCTCGAACTCCTGAACTGACGGTGCGCTTTTCGATGCGCTTGTCCTGTGGACCGGTATGTACGACACGTTGGACGAACACTCCGGGGAGATGCACCTGGGCCGGGTCGATTTCGCCGGGCTCGACGAGCTTCTCCACCTGAGCGATGGTGATCCTGCCCGCCATCGCTGCCAGCGGGTTGAAGTTCATCGCCGTCTTGTCGAACACGAGATTGCCTGCGGTGTCGCCGATCTCGGCGTGCACCAGAGCGAAATCGGCGTTGATCGCCTCCTCGAGCACGTAGCGTTTGTTGCCGAACACCCGTGTTTCCTTGGGCGGTGACTCGATCGAGACGGAACCGTCGACGTTGTAGCGCCACGGCATTCCGCCGTCGGCGATGGGGCTGCCGACCCCGGCGGGGGTGAAGAAAGCGGGAATGCCGGTGCCGCCGGCGCGGAGACGCTCGGCGAGCGTGCCCTGCGGTGTCAGTTCCACTTCGAGTTCGCCGGCGAGGTACTGCCGGGCGAACTCCTTGTTCTCGCCGACGTACGACGCAGTGACGCGGCGAATACGTCCGGCTGCCAACAGAATTCCCAATCCGTAGCCGTCGACGCCGCAGTTGTTGGAGAACACCTCCAATTCGTCCGCGTCGGTGTCAGCGATGGCCTCGATGAGGGCATCGGGGATGCCGCATAGGCCGAAGCCGCCGACCGCGATGGTCGCTCCTCTACCGATGTCCGCCACCGCGTCGGCTGCGGAGTCGTAGGTCTTTCCTGTCACGTGAACTCCTGATGTGTTCGTTGAGCAAACGATGGGTCCAGTGAACTCGACCAGCGTGCATCGCGGCTGTTTTAGGAAATTCTGCTCGAATGTCGAACATCAAGTGCGTCAGCGTTCACTCAGTGGACGTACAGTGGTGCGGTGACCGTACTCGATGCCAACGCAGGCGTCATCGCCAAAGTGTGTGCTCTGCTGCGTGCCGCCAGTGCGGCGGAGGCGACCGGTACCTCGACCACCGAGTTGGCGAGGTCCGCTGGAGTCGCGCGCCCGACGGCGCATCGTCTGTTGACGGAACTGGCCGACGAGGGATTCGTCGACCGCGATACGGCGACCGGACGGTGGGCACTGGGACCGGAAATCTATCTCCTCGGCTCCATGGCCGCGTTACGCTACGACGTCACCGATCAGGCCCGAGATATCTTGCAGGACTTGGCAATGCGGAGTGGTGAGAGCGCGTTCCTGTCCGCGCGTCGAGGTGGCGAGACGGTGTGTCTGCTTCGGGTGGAGGGCAGCTTCCCGCTACGGTCGCATGTGCTGTACGAGGGCATCCGATTGCCGCTCGGGGTGGCCTCCGCAGGCTTGGCCGTTCTCGCCCATCTCCCGGACCGCGAGGTCGACGACTACCTGGACGGCGTCGATCTGGTGCCCGAGTGGGGAACCGACCATTCGGAGTCGGCCATTCGCCACCGTATCGAGCTGACGCGGTCCTCGGGCTACGCCGTCAACCCGGCGTTGCTCGTGGAAGGCAGCTGGGGACTGGGAGCAGCGGTGTTCGACCGCGGCCGCAGGCCGGCATGGGCGTTGAGTCTGACCGGTGTGGAAACGAGGTTTCGAGAGGACAGACGTCGGGAGTTGGGAAAGATGCTGCTCGACGCGGCGCACCGGCTCACCCTGCAGGTGGGCACCCGTCCCGATCCGATCTAGCCGTCCAGTTCTTCGAGAATGTCTGCGGCATCCTGACTTCCGCCGGCTGCCAGCCGCTGCAGTTCGTCGCGGTCCTCGCGCTCTCCGGCGCGTTCGACGAGCATGTCGACGGCGTCGCTGTTGCCGGCTGCGGCAAGTGAACGCAGGTCGTCGACGGTGCCCTGCTCCACCAATTCGTCGATCGCGTCCTGGTCACCGCCCGCAGCCCGTGCACGTAGCGCGGTCAGGTCGGATGGCGTGGGTTCGGTCATGTACGGAGTCTAAGTCGCCCGTGCGAGGCGAGGAACAATTCTGACGTACGCGATCATGCCGATCAGCTCCACCAACGTCTGCGTCACCACGACCACTGCGGCGAGGGAAAGAGCCGGCGGCAGCGCGAGCGCGAGAGGCAGCACCACCAGCGAGTTCCGGGTCGCCCCGGAGAAGATCAAAGCCCGGGTCGCGGGCACGTCCTGGCGGGTGACCCGAGCCGTCGCGAGTCCGACGACGGCCATGACGACCAGGAACGCCACGAAGATCGGCACTGCTGCGATGCGATCAGCTGAGATGCCTCGCTGCGGACTGCGTCGGCTTGAGATGCGACGACGACTGCGAGGGTCGCCATCATGATCGGCACCATCGCCGCTGCCATGGCGTCCATGATGCGAGTGCCGAGGCGTGTGCGTCGTGCCAACCATTGCGTTGCCGCAGCCGATGTCAGTGGCAGCGCGATCAGTAGGACGAAGGCCTCGACGAACGGTGCGACGTCGATGATCTTCACCAGGTCGGGTCCGACGAACAACCAGAGATACAGCGGCAAGAACGCGATCTGCAGCAGCATCAGCAATGGAGCAGCGGCGAGAAGTCGTTCCGATGCCGCCCCGGCCAATCCGCTGAAGACGATGACGTAGTCGATGCACGGAGCCAGCAGCACCAGAAGTATCCCGACGAGCACCGCTTCGTTACTCGCAACGAACCGGGTCAGTGCGAACACGACGATCGGGACGAGTACGAAATTGAGCACCACGACGCTGAGCAAGAAATTCGTGTCGCGAAGCGATACACCGATGGCGGAGAACGGAACTGCGAGGAACGTGGCGTAGAGCAAGACGATCAGCACCGGATTGATGGCGATCTCGAATGCGGGAGCCGATGCCGGTGCCGCCAACCCGACAACAACTCCGACGGCCAACGCCAATAGGTACAGCGGGATCTGGAACTTCTCCAGCCACGCCACTGCCGAACCGGTCACGTGGTACTCGTCGGTGAAGTGCAGAGGGTGGGCACGTACCGAGGATAGGCGTTGTCGAGTATTCGGGGGATGTGGCTCGGGTGCGCGATCATCGCCGCGTCGGTCCGACGACCTGGGGTTCGACGGGTCCGGCGTTCTTGTCGGTGGGTCGGGATACTCTTCTTGCAGTTCGAACATGCGTTCTTGTTTCGATTCACTGGGGGGTGAAGAGATGGCGATACCGACAGTCTCGTTGGATGCGTTGACCGCCGCTGCGCGAGAAGAGAATCGGCTGGCGGCTCGCAAGATTTCCGCGTGCTACTACGTCCATCGGAGCTGGATCACTCTCGACACCAAGCACAAGCACTACAGCCGGTATGGGCGCACCGAGATGGCGGTGGCGTTGGGGTGTTCGGCGACGGTCGCCGAGGCGTATGTCTCGGTCGGGGTCGCCCTGCACACTCGACTGCCGCTGGTGAAGAAGGCATTCGAGGCTGGGGAGATCGACCTCCCGCGAGTGAGGGTGGTGTGCCGGATCCTCGACAACCTCTCCGACGACATCGTGAAGTCGGTCGAGGACGAGATCGTCGAAGCAGCCCGACGGTCGTCACCGGGGCCGCTGGAGAAGGAGATCTGGGACATTCTGCTGCGCGTCGCACCGGAGGAAGCAGCAGCGTTGCGGGAGTTCGCGAAAAAGTTCCGCAGTGTTTCCTACGCCCGGGCTGGGGAGTTGGCGCGGATCCGAGCAGAATTGACCGCCCCCGAAGCCGCGGCCGCATGGCAGCTCCTGGAGGAAATGGCCGACACACTCTGCCCGAAAGACCCACGCGGCAAACAGGATCGGCTGTGTGACGCCTTCATGGCGCGGATGCACGGAGAACCCCGGCTGGTATGCCTGTGTCAACGTGAGGACTGCCCGAAGAAAGATGCAGAGCTGCCGGATCGTCGGGTGCCGTTGACGATGGTCACTGTCGATATCGCGACGCTGATCGGACTGCTCGCGAATCCGGCGTACCTGGCCGGGCACGGATCCATCGATCCCGACCTCGCGCGGGAGTTGGCGCGCAACAGTCACTGGCAGGTCCTGCTCACCGAGGCGGTGACGTTGGCAGAGAAACTCGGACTGGCAGTGCAGAACCCGGAAACCGGTGAATGGGAACAACGCTCGGCAGAAACAACAGCCGAACCGAGTGCGACAGAGCCTGACGCGACACAACCCAACGCGGAACCGAATACAGTGAAATCGGATACGCCGGCAACGCAGACGGATACAGGGACGAGGAGCGCAGGCACGGACACCGCACCACCTCCGCCATCACCACAGTCGCCGCCTGACCCAGGACCGCACACCGGGGCCGGTTCATGCCCACACCCGGGTTCGGTTGCGCCAGAATATCATTCGACGACCAACACAACGCCACCCGAGTCGACCGCGGATCCCGACACCCGGCAACGACGTCGGAATGCCTTGGCGGCCTCTGCAGCCCTGTTCTGTACTCACACACCCGTCGGCAGGGGCACACGGCACAGCTCTGCCCTCGACCTATCCTCGGCGGTCCGCCCCGACAACCCGACGATCCGCCCCGCAGGCCGCACCGCACAGCGCACTTCCTCAGCCATCTACCTCGGCAACGCCTCCCTCGCCGCAGCACTCGAAGCCGCCATCGCCGCCGACCCCACTCTCGGGAAATCCGTAGCACGTGACCCCCTGACCGACCGAGCGCTGATCTACCGACCTGACGCCCTCACCACCGCCGCCGTCCGGCTACGCGATCGCCATTGCCGCTTTCCCGGCTGCCACCGACCCGCGGCACGCTGCCAACTCGACCACATCATTGCCTTCGATCACGCCAATCCCCTCGGCGGCGGCTGGACGACAGTCAACAACCTCCAATGCCTCTGCGAATACCACCACAGCGTCAAAACCGCAGGCTACTGGACCGCCGTTATGCTCCCCGGTGGCGCGGTTCTGTGGACCTCCACCTCGAAGACCGCCCGAATCACCCTGCCCGCCAACGGAACAGCCGTACCCATCATCGGCAACGACCTCCGGCCGTACATACCCACCAAGCCCAAACGATCTGGCATCATCGCCTACCCCGACCCACCGGACAACGAACAGCCCGAGACAGACGACACGGCAGCACCGCCCTTCTAGAGGCCGCGTTCTTGGATGCAACGTTCAGTAGTCGAACGCCTCGAACCTGACGTCTTCACCGGCCACCCACTTCAGAACTGCTTGGTGCAGAGGCCGATCCGCGCACACGTAGAACTGTCGTCGCCCCACGTGGCCTACGGCTTTGACGTCGGACTCGGTCATTCGTCGTATGTAGGTCCGGGCTCGGAGCTGTTCGAGAGTGCGTGCCTTGGCGTGCCCGTCGGTGTCCAACTGTCCGGTGATGAACACCGTGATCGCCATCTCCAAGTGGCCGACCTGCTCGATGACGTCGACGGCGAGAGCCAGGTCCTCTGCGCGGATGCTCCACAGCAGGGTCAGCGCGAGTCCGGATTCGTGGGCAGCATGCGCCTGCGCCATGAAGGGCGTGATCCCGATCCCCGATGCCACGACCACTACTTCGTCGGTATCGGGCTGCGTAGCGGCGTATCTGGTGTCGTCCTCGCCGCCGAAGCCCATGACAGGGACGGCCAGGTCCGACCCTGGAGTCCACCGCGACAGCAGGCGGCTGACCGGTCCGTGCTCCCGAACGGTTATCTCGAATACATTGCTGCCCGAAGTGTTCGGTTCGCTGGACACCGTGAACGTTCTGATGAAGTCGTCGTTGAGGGAGCTCGGGTCATGATCGCGCATGTGCGACCAGCCACGATCGAGTCGATCCGAGAAGTCGAGGGTGACGTGTTGCCCTGCACGCCATCGCACCGGCGTCGACGACTCGCCCGGAGAAAGCCGGAATGTGTAGCGCGATATCGTCGGTGTGATCGGCAGCTTGTGGATCAGCGAGGCAAGCATTCTGTCCGCTGATCTGGGCCGCCGGCCCGAACCTCCGACCTCGCGGGCCAATCTTCGAACCGGCGGGTTGTACGGCGACGGGTCGAGCAGCGTGCCTCGGAATGCAAGGCCCACTCTTACGAAGCGCACTGCCTCGATATCGATCCGTACAGCCATACTGCTATGTGGCAGAACGCTTTCAGCGGCATCTCCGATCAGTACCTCTGCGCGTCCCGTCAGGTAGAGGATGTCGCCGGTGTCGAAATCGGGGAAGGTGAGTCCCACTGCCCGGTCGGAAGTGATGTTTCCCAACGTCTGGTAGAGGCGGTTCCCCGAGTACTCCGGGTACACCAGGGTCACGCCCTCCGTGTCGGAGTTGCTGAATATCCGGACGAATCCTGGTGCCCCACCGCGGATGTTGGTGTCCATGCTGTGGGCGCCGTGTCGGCTGGAGATGAGGAACGTGTCGGATCTGCCGATGAGGGCGAGGGCGTCGGCTGGTAGCGGGAGTGAATCGGTGATCAACTGCGGAGATGATGCGTAGGGTGTTATCGCCCGCTTGTTCAGATATTTGGGGCAGTTTCCGAGGGTTTCGTCGACTGCGACATTCACCTGTACGTCGATAGGTTCGCTGGTCTCCGAAGGCGTTGTGTTCGTTCGCCTTTCCATCACCATCCCGTCGTGCAGCCGTCCTGCGATCTTGACCCGACCCCTGTGCTCGAGATCGATGACGAGGCCCGAGGCCAGCTTTCCTCGTCCGTTCGTGGCTTCGTCGCCCACGAGACCCTCGAGCACTGGGTCGGTGCCCGCCCATCGAGCGTCCGGATCTGCGGGGCGAGGTTCGAGCCAAGTCCTAAACCTCACTCGCAGAACACTGTCCGCGGCCACGGTTGCTGTTCCCGGAGCGCCTCCGAGCAGCGTTGTCCACACACGGCCGTCGACGCCGATCGTCCCGAGCGCCACGAGTGGGCTCCGGCTCATCCAGGGTCCGTATGCGGCGGGCAGCCCTGGGACAGTGGGGTTGTCCTCGTACGGCACCTGCAGAAGACGGTGCATCGTCTCCTCCCCTGGATGCCACTGGCTCGGCATGTGGTCGTCATCTGCTCGCATGACGTCTGGCCTTTCTCGGAGGCTGTTGGCGTACATGGCTATTGGGAATAACTGGTGCGGAATCGAGAACAAGTTCTCTATCAGGCTGCGTGTCGCGCCCCGGAAGATCGGTGCAGGAAGGTGGTGATCAGGGTGGCGACGTCGTCGAGGTGGCTTTCGAGGAGGAAGTGGCCCCCGTCCAGTAGATGAATTTCCGCGTCGGGGAGATCGCGCAGGAACGCGCGCGCGCCGTCGGGTCCGAAGATTTCGTCGTTCTTGCCCCAGACAGCAAGGAGCGGGGGACGACTATCGCGAAAGTAGCGCTGCACCGCGGGATACAGGCGGACGTTGGTCGGATAGTCGGCGAACAGCCGCAGTTGGATCTCGTCGATGCCGGGGCGGGTGAGTAGCGCGTGGTCGTGGATCCAAGCGTCGGGACTCAGGAGCGTCGAATCGGAGACACCGTGGACGTACTGCCATCGGACCGCGTCCAGTTCGAGTGCTTCGCGCAGCGGAGCCGCGGTTTCCGGTGTGCGGTTATTCGCGTAGGTCCATAGAGGAGCCCAGAACGAGTCGACGAACCCTTCCTCGTAGGCATTTCCGTTCTGAGTGACGATGGCGGTGATGCGATCGGGATGGCTGAGGGCGAGACGCCATCCGACGGGTGCGCCGTAGTCCTGGGTGTAGATCGCGTACCGGTCGAGACCCAGCTGCTCGAGGAGGTGATCGGTCACCGCGGTGAGCGTGTCGAAGGTGTAGTCGAAGTTGTCGACGGATGGAGCTGACGAGTATCCGAAGCCGATGAGGTCGGGTGCGATCACGTGAAAATGTTTGCCCAACAACGGGATGAAGTGGCGGAACATGAAAGAGCTCGAGGGCGTTCCGTGCAGCAGCACGATGGTGGGATCGGCGGGATTGCCGGCCTCGCGGTAGAAGACTTCGAGTCCGTCGACGGTGGTGGTGTGGTGATGAACGGCGACCATGAATAACCCCTATGGGTACTTGATGTGGTTACTCCCATGACGGAACCACACTGGCCGTAACCTGTCAAGCGGTCTATGATGGTTACATGGACACCGCGGAAGCACGGGCGATCGATGAGGCACTGCTGATCGACCTGCTCAACACCACACCGGTCGTGGATGATCAGCCGATCGATCTCCTGGCGGGCGACGCCGACGGCCGAGACTGGCTGAGTGCACGCGGCGGGACCGGAAGCGCCGAGGAGCTTCGGGTGTGTCGCGCTCTGCGTGACGACCTTCAGCGGGTGGTGCGGGGTGAGGCGTCACCGTCATCGCTGAGAACGTACTTGGATGGCCTCTCGCGGGTGCCGGTGCTGACCGATGACGCGCTGGACTGGAATCTGCAGGTGGCCGAGGATCGCCGACTGGCTGCGCGAATAGTGCTGGCCTGGGCGGAGATTCGTGAGACTATTCCCGGCGCACTGCGTCCGTGTGCGAATGACGAGTGCCGCCTGTTTCTCCTGGATCGCTCCCGTGCGGGCACCGCGCGGTGGTGTTCGATGGCCACGTGTGGCAACAAGATGAAGGCCCGACGGCACCGTGCTCGGGCAGCGGGCGACTGATTGTCGCGCGCCGCAGCGGGCGCAGGGCGATCGCCCTCGTCGCGAACATTCTGCTGGCCGGCGCGGGGTGTGCCGTCTCCTGCTCGGGCGCAACACGCGAGCCCACGACCGACCGATCGTGGGCTCGTCGTACAGCAGGTGAGAGTCGCCCTCGGGCGCTAGGACCCGAGGGCGACCAGGGCTGGGGGTGTCAGACCAGGTTCCGAATGTGGTCGCGCGTGAATTCGATGCGCTCGTCGACGCGGCCGTCGCCGACCTTGTTCACCCACTCCGGATCGGAGAGCAGCACCCGTCCGACGGCCACCAGGTCGAACTCGCCGTCCTGGAACTGACCGGCCAACGCGTCCAGTCCCGTCACACCGGAGGCCGCGTCCTCCGACCATGCCGAGGTGAACACCGAATCGAGGCCCACGGAGCCGACGGTGATGGTCGGAACGCCGGTGAGCTTGCGCGTCCAGCCGGCCAGACCGAGCTTGCCGTCCACTCCGTCCAGTTCGGGGAATGCCGGATCCCAGTGCCGACGAGTCGAAGCATGCAGTACGTCCACGCCTGCGTCGACCAGTGGCGTGAGGACGCGATCGAGTTCGGCCGGGTTCTCTGCGAGTCGAGCGTCGAAGTGGTTGCTCTTCCACTGCGAGAAGCGGTAGACGATCGCGAAGTCGTCGCCCACCGCGGCACGGATCGCAGCGACCACCTGTGCGGGGAAGCGGGTCCGGGCCTCGAGAGATCCGCCGAACTCGTCGTCGCGCACATTGGTTGTTGCCCAGAGGAATTCGTCGAGGAGATAACCGTGAGCACCGTGCAGTTCCAGGCCGTCGAAGCCGGTGTTCTTCGCGTTGACGGCAGCCTGAACCCAGTGCGAGGTCAGTTCGTCGAGATCGGCGTCGGTGAAGGCGCGACCGACCGAGGAGCCGTCGAGAGCGATGCCGGACGGGCTGACGGTGGTGACGTCGGGGAACAGGCGTGGCTCGGTGCCGCGCTCGACCCCCAGGTGCCACAGCTGCGGGATGATCGCGCTGCCCTCGGCGTGGACCGCATCGACGACGCCCTTCCATCCTTCGAGGCTGGTGTCGCCGTAGATCCTCGGTACGCGGGTGTGCGGTCCTGCGGCGGGGTCGGGGATGTAGGTGCCCTCGGTGATGATGAGGCCGGTGCCGCCTGCTGCACGTTTGCGGTAATACTCCGCCACGTCCGGGCCGGGGATGCCGTCGGGCGAGAACGCCCTCGTCATCGGGGCCATGGCGAAGCGGTTACGCAGCTTCAGCGACTTGACCTCGAACGGCTCGAAGAGCCCGGCGGTGGACAGGTGCGGTGTTGTCGTTGCAGTTTCGGTCACGCCTGCGCACAACCTGGTCGGACTCCGAGCTATTCCCCCTCCCGGACTGTAGCGTCGAAACACTATGAGCCAGTCGCCGCTGATATCAGCTTCCGAATTACACGATCTGTTCGAGATGGGTCGCGGCCCCGTGGTCCTGGACATTCGGTGGACCCTCCAAAACGGTAGCGACAGAGCAGGTTACGAGGCGGGGCACATCCCGACCGCGCAATTCGTCGATCTCGGTACGGAACTGGCCGCACCGCCGGACGATCGTGGTCGCCATCCGCTGCCCGACGCGGATACGTTCGTCGCGGCAATGCGAGGAGCCGGAGTCGGCGACGATTCCGCGGTGGTGGTCTACGACGCGGGCCCGGCAACTGCGGCTGCGCGGGCCTGGTGGTTGCTCCGCTACTTCGGTCACCGGGATGTGCGCGTCCTCGACGGCGGGTTCGCGCGATGGGTCGACGAGGGCTATTCCGTCGGTACCGAGCCCTCGATCGTGGCGGCCGGATCGTTCACGGCGCGGCCGCCGCTGGCCCGGGTCCTCGAAGTCGAGGACGTGCTCGACTTCGCACGCGAGAACGTCCTTCTCGACGCCCGCGCACCCGAGCGATTCCGCGGCGAGGTCGAGCCAGTCGATCCTGTGGCCGGCCACATCCCCGGGGCGATCAACAGGCCGACGACCGACAATGTCGATTCCGACGGGCGCTTCCTGCCCCCGGAGGTACTCGACGGCGCATTCGGTGGACTCGTGCCGAAGGGAAAGGACGTCGCCGTCTACTGCGGCTCGGGTGTGACCGCTGCGCATCAGATTCTCGCACTGGAGTTGGCAGGTATCGATGCCGCGTTGTATCCCGGCTCGTGGTCGGGTTGGATCACCGATCCGACGCGGCCGAGGGCATGACACACCGGCGCTGAGCTGGCAGTTCATTCAACCAGGGTTGAACTTGAATCTGACTTCAACTATACCTGGGGAATGAAGGTTGCAGGCAAGGTCGCCATCGTCACCGGAGGTGGTGGCGGAATCGGCGGAGCCATCGCCGCCAGACTCACCGAACACGGAGCCCGCGTCGTCGTCTCCGATGTCGACGAGTCCACGGCCCGATCCGTGGTCGACGCCATCGAGCGAGACCGGCCGGGCACAGCCGTCGCTGCCGCGGCCGACGCGTCGGACATCGGGGATATCGAGCGGCTGATCGCGGTCGCCGAAGAGTCGTTCGGTCCGGTCGATCTGTATTTCGCAAACGCCGGCATCAGCGGTGCCCCCGGGCTCGACGCCAGCGAACCGGACTGGGACCTGTCCTTCGACGTCAACGTGCGCGCACACATCCGCGCTGCGCAGCTGTTGGTGCCGGGTTGGCTCGAACGTGGTGAGGGCTACTTCGTCAGTACGGCCTCCGCAGCCGGCTTGCTCACCCAGATCGGTTCCGCGACATACGCGACGACCAAGCATGCCGCGGTGGGATTCGCCGAATGGCTCAACGTCACCTACGGCAATCGGGGCATTCGCGTCAGCTGCCTGTGCCCGATGGGCGTCAATACCAAGCTGCTCTACGAAGGCCGCGAATCGGGAGATGCCTTGGGAGCGGCCGCAACTGCCGCGGTGCTGAGCGCGGGCGCTGTGCTCGAGCCGCTCGACGTCGCCGACGTGGTGCTCGACGCGATGGACCGGGAGCAGTTCCTGATCCTGCCCCACGAGAACGTACTGGACATGTACCGCAACAAAGGTGCCGATTACGACCGGTGGTTGCGCGGCATGCGCCGCTACCAGGACAGCTTGCTCGACAACCAACAGGGGAACTGAACGTGGCATTTTTCGAGACCAGCGACCGCGCAAAGAAGTACGAGTCGGATCTGTTGGAGTTCATGGACTCTCACGTCTATCCGGCGGAGGCGGTGTACGAGCAACAGATGCTCGAAGCCGGTGACCCGCACTTCCATCCCCCGATTCTCGAGGACCTGAAGAAGGAAGCGCGCTCGCGTGGACTGTGGAATCTGTTCCACCCGCACCCCGAGTGGGGCCCCGGCCTGACCAACCTCGAATACGCTCCGCTGGCCGAGATCATGGGCCGCAGCCTGCTCGCCCCCGAGGCATGCAACTGCAACGCACCCGATACCGGCAACATGGAGGTGTTCACCCTCTTCGGTACCGACGAGCACAAAGAGAAGTACCTGAAGCCGTTGCTGGACGGTAAGATTCGTTCGGCCTTCGCGATGACCGAGCCCGACGTCGCCAGTTCCGATGCCACCAACATCGCAATGAAGATGGACCGCGACGGCGACGACTTCATCCTGAACGGGCGCAAATGGTGGACGTCGAACGCGATGCACAAGAACTGCAAGGTTCTGATCGTCATGGGCAAGACCGATCCCGAGGCAGCAACGCACCGGCAGCAGTCGATGCTCGTCGTGCCCATCGATGCGCCCGGCGTCACCGTGCTGCGCAACCTGCCCGTCTTCGGCTACGTCGACCGAGAGGGCCACGCCGAGGTTCTCTTCGAGGACGTGCGGGTGCCGGCGAAGGACGTGCTGAAGGGGCCGGGTGAGGGATTCGCCATCAGTCAGGCTCGGCTGGGGCCCGGCCGTATCCATCACGCGATGCGGACCATCGGTGTTGCGGAACGGGCGCTCGAATTACTTTGTCGCCGTGCGGTTTCACGGGTGACCTTCGGCAAGCCGGTCGCCATGCGTGCGAACATCCAGGACTGGATCGCCGAGGCACGCATCGAGATCGAGAAGACGCGGCTGCTCACGTTCAAGGCCGCGTACCTGATGGACACCGTCGGAAACAAGGAAGCACGCACCGAGATCGCCGCGATCAAGGTCGCTGCGCCCGAGATGGCGCTGAAGATCATCGACCGCGCCATTCAGGTGCACGGCGGCGGCGGAGTCAGCAACGACTTCCCGCTCGCCATGATGTACGCACACGTGCGGACGCTGCGGCTCGCCGACGGTCCCGACGAGGTACACAAGATGTCCATCGCGAAGATGGAGCTGCGCAAGTACATGTGAACGTAGCTCACCTCAGGAAGGCAAGGCTGTGCTAATTTCTGCCGATGAC
The DNA here is from genome assembly GCF_017168275.1 of Rhodococcus sp. KRD175. NCBI lineage: Bacteria > Bacillati > Actinomycetota > Actinomycetes > Mycobacteriales > Nocardiaceae > Rhodococcus > Rhodococcus sp. KRD175. Next base: position 87,016 of record NZ_JABFAQ010000006.1, on the reverse strand, counting down.
AAGGACCTTCCTGGGGTGCGCCTTTGCCGTCGCCACGGCCCTGACGCTGGCATCGTGCAGCAGCAACACCGCTGACGACGCCGGCTCCGACACCCGCAGCGTCACCGTCGACACACTCGCCGGACGCACGCAGATCACGGGAACGCCACAGCGCATCGTCGCATTCGGGCAGCAGTGGGTGGACGCGCTGCTCGAATTCGACGTGCAACCCGTCGGGTATGTCTCCGCCGGATCGAACGGCGACGAACGCGGGCTCTACCCCTGGCAGTCCGCAGTGGATACGGATGCCCAGATGCTCGACTCGGCCGCCGTCGATCAGATGGGGGCTTCGGTGCCGACCGAGCAGATCGCGGCGCTACAGCCCGACCTGATCCTGCTGTCGGGGATACCGTCGATAGAGCCGTACAAGAGCTTGTCCGACGTCGCGCCCACGATATTTCCGAAGGCGGAGAAGGTCGAGACGTGGGAATCGCAGATCGAGACGCTCGGGCGGGTGCTCGATCGCGAGGACGATGCACAGAGCATCATCGACGAGGGGCATGCCGTAACCGATGGCATCCGTCAGCAGTACCCGGCGCTCGACGGTAAGTCGGCTGTGTTGTCGCAGTTCGTTTTCGACAGTCAGCAGCTTGCCGTCGTCGCCGACCCGGAGGACGGTGCCGCGAAGGTCTTCGACAGCATCGGACTCGACGTCCCGCAGGATTTGGTGAACTCGCCCGACATCTCTCACGGCCGGATCGTGCTGAGCCCCGAACGGCTGGACGTTCTCACCGCAGACCTCGTGGTCATTCTCCCCAACGGCGGCACGCGCGAAGACCTCGAACAACTTCCGGGATTCACCAGCCTGCCCGCGGCGACCGGCGGCGGAGTTGCCGTCGTCGACTACGCGACGGTGGTGGGATTCAATACACCATCGAAAGCGTCGGTCGAGTTCTCGCTGAACAAGATTCGTCCGCAGCTCGAGGCTGTGGGTAGCTAGTTGTCGGGTGACCAGGACGGGTCGCGTCCGATGAAGGCCATCAACCTGTCCTGGGCGGACGCGTTGTCGTCGACGTCGACGGCGGGGCCGAACTGCCCGCTCTCGCGGAGCACACGATCCATCGGCTTCATGGCGATCAGCGCTGCGGCGCAACGCTCTTCGTCGAGACCGGGTTCGCGTCCCAGGGCTTTGGCCAGGTCCCAGGTGTGCATCCACACATCGGCGGTGTAGAACCGGTCGATCGCGTCTTCGACCGGCATGTCGCCGATGTGCGGATTGCTCAGGATGCGGCCTGCGGGGGCGTCGAGGATGGCTTGGATGTCGGCGACGTGTTGCGCCCACGCGGCGGCAGGGTCGCGCGTCACGTCGAGTTCGGCGAGCTCGACACCCTCGACACCGCCGAGGAAACCCCGTGACCAACCGACGAGATGTTCGACGACACCCAGCGCGTTCCACTCCGGTACCGGACTGGGTCGAGACCACGCGTCCCCGGAAACGGATTCGACCAACGCCGTGAACGCGGCGGCGTCCCGTGCATGCTGTGCAGCCGGTCCAGTCAACAGTGCATCGAGTTTCTCGTAGCCCTCCCTGACTCCGACATCCATTCCGCTGGAGAGCATCCCGTCTCGGGTTGCGAAGTCGGACAGGACGCTCAACACCCTCAATCGCGTACCGCCGTCGTCGCGGGCCTCGAAAGCCATGGTCTCGAGGGCGACCGAATCCGGATCGCCTTCGTAGGTGAAGGTCCACACGATCCGCTCGTTCGCGCGAACCTCGTGGAAGCTGCCGAAGAATGACGCGATCTCTTCGCCGTCGCGGTCGTTCGCGAACGACCATGCGCCGCCGGTTCGTGCGTTCCACGCGATGATTCGCGTCGTCACCGACCGTGGGCCTACCCACTGCCGATACAGATCGGGGTCGACATGCGCGCGGAACACCTGCTCCGGCGACGCGTCGAACTGCCGGATGATCTCGATTGTGGGTACTTTGTCGTCCGCTACTATCTCGGTTTCGTGCTCGGTCATGACACGTCCTTCTGAGAGTCGTCTTGTGTTACAAGGTGATCCAGCAGGTCGTCGAGGCGTCGGTAGCGCTGTTCGGCCTCCTGGCGATTACGCTCGATCCACTTCGCCATCAGGCCGAACACCTCCGCATCCAAGTGCACCGGTCTGCGCTGGGCGTCTTTGCTGCGCGTCACCAGCCCGGCGTCCTCGAGCACCTTCACGTGCTTGGAGACTGCCTGCAGGCTCATGTCGTACGGCTCGGCCAGTTCGCTGACGTTGGCGTCGGCACTCGCAAGCCGAGCAACCATGTCACGCCGAGTGGGGTCCGCCAACGCTGCAAAGGTTCGATTGAGCTGCTCGATACGGTCGTCCACGGTCACCCACCTCCTCGAATACAGCCAAGATATTCCCCTCGAGCTGCGTAGTCAACCAATTGGTTTACAAGATTCATGGAAGGGTTGACAGCCTGTTGTCAAAAGCGAATGATTGACAGCATCCTGTCAATCGACGTGAGGACCGTTCCATGATCACCGTTGCGCTGTATGCCACCGACACCATGGCCGATTGGGAGTACGGCTACCTCATCGCCGGGCTCGCGATGGCCCGCGAGCAGAATCCCGACGCCAACCGGTTGCTCGTCGCATCGGAGTCGGGGGAGGCGGTGACGACGATGGGCGGCCTGAGGATTACCCCCGATGTTGCGTTGGCCGATCTTCCGCCCGTCGACGCGCTGATCCTGCCCGGTGCCGGCACGTGGGAATCCGCAAACGAGGCAGCGTTGAAGTTGGCCGCCGAACTCGTTGCAACGGGCACTCCGGTCGCAGCAATCTGCGGGGCAACCTACGGGCTGGCTCGGATCGGCCTGCTCGACGACCGGCCGCACACCTCGAATGCGGCCGAATTCCTCACTCAGGCTGCGGAATACCGCGGAGCCGAGCATTACCGCGAGGAGAAGGCAGTGTCCGACGGCACCGTCATCACCGCGGGAGCGACGGCACCGATCGAGTTCGCCAAGCTGGTGTTCGAGCGCCTCGACGTGTTCCCGCAGCCCATCATCGACGCTTGGTACGGGCTCTACACAACGGGGGAGCGCAGGTTTTACGACCAGCTGACGGGCGCATGAGCCGACGAACGCCGGAGGGGGATGCACTCACCGAGGTGGTCCTGCCGGTCTTCGAGCTCAACGGCGAATTCCTCGCTGCCGCACAGGACATCACCGAGCCGACAGGATTGACGCCGGCCTGGTGGCAGGTTCTCGGGGCCACTCTCGACGAGCCGCTCTCGGTGGCCGACATTGCGCGACGCGTCGGTCTGGGTTTGGCGCGGCAGAGTGTGCAACGAACCGCAAACCTGTTGGTGGACAAGGGCTGGGCCGTCTACAGCGAAAACCCGAACCACAAGCGAGCGAAGCTCCTCGAGCCCACCCCGAAGGGGCGCGAGACCGTAGCCGCTCTGCGAGATGCTCAACACGCGTGGTCGGACGCGGTGGGTGCCGCGGTGGGTGAGGACGAATTGCGTTCTTTTGCACAGACTTTGGAGAAGATTATTGCGGCATCCCGCACCTATCGGGCTGGCCGTGCATAATTCGGGGATGTCATCGCTCGCGATCGTTCTTTCCGGCCTCCTGGCCGGATTGCTCTCGCAATCCGACGGGGTCGATATCTTCGGCGACACCAGCGTCGGGGGTGTGGTGTTCTCCAGCGGCGGAGGGGGAGTCGCCGTAGCAGTGATTCTGGCGTCGGGTCTGGCTATGCTCGTCCGTCGGCGCAGTATTCTGGCCGGCCTGTCCATCGCTGCGGCCATTGGCGCCGGGGTGACGGCCCTGATGATGCCCTCCGACCTCGCCGAGCTGGTGGCAGGCGGAGTTCTGTTCGGATGCACTGCAGTACGGACGAACGGTGTACGAGCTCGGCAAGCACTGTCGATCGGGTCGTTCCTCGTCGGACTACTCAGTGCAGGCGCGGTCGAGGCCTTGCAGCATCCGAGTATCCCGCGTCGCTACGCCGACTACCTCACCGAATCCGATATCGGCCCGCCGGTGGTCGTTCCGGTGCTGTGCGTACTGGTCGTAATTGCAGTGGCCTCGGCAGCTCGTGTCGACCGCAGCGACGACCATGCGCCACCGGAACGGAGCATCCGTACGGCCGGGGCGATACTACTGATCTCGATCGGTGGCTTGCTGCTCAATATGTTGTTCGTGCAGATGCTGTTTCGAGCTGAAGACGGCTTCGGTGAAAGGTGGTACTTCGGCCTCGTCGTCGTACCAGTGTTGTTCGGTGCTGCCGCTCTGCTACCGGGTCGCGGAGGCATTCTTGTGCTCGCCGGGACAGCCGTGTTGCTCACCTCGACCACCACCGCTGGGGTGGGCATCGATGTGTCGGACGGTATCTGGGTGCTCGGGCTCGTGGCAATCACGGCAGTTGCGGTGACAGTGGGCGCGGCACTCGGGCTGCGCTGGGGTCGACCGATCGTCGGATTCGCGACCCTGGCGGTGGTGTGTACGACCGCGCTGTTCGAGCGCCCCCGTGGGACAACGTGCACTACGCGGCAAGTCTGGTGATCTTCCCGGCCGCTGCGGCCTACCTGTACGTGGCGTGCACGCCGGCTACTCACACTCCCTCGCCCCCCACGCCCTTGACCATCGGCCTCGCGGTACCGGTGGCAATCACGGTGCCGATGGTCGTCACCTACGGTTGGACGGCGTACACGCCGCTCACATCCGCCCTCCACCACTCCACGTGGCCCTGTGCCGGGCTGTGGCTCTCGACGGGCGCGGCAGTGCTAGCGGTGGTCCTCGCGGGTATCGGAACCCGGTTCCTCGGCCGTCGGCCACTTGTGAATTGATCACCGGAGTACCGTTTTCTTACATGGCTTACAGATACCTCGGAAACAGTGGACTGAAGATTTCGGAGATCACGTACGGCAATTGGTTGACCCATGGTTCGCAGGTGGAGAACGACATCGCGACCCAGTGCGTGCGTGCGGCTCTCGATGCAGGCATCACCACATTCGATACCGCCGATGTCTACGCCAACGGGGCTGCGGAAACGGTCCTCGGTGACGCATTGAAGGGCGAGCGCCGCGAATCGCTGGAGATCTTCACCAAGGTCTACTTCCCCGTCGGACCCAAGGGTCCCAACGACACCGGACTCTCACGCAAACACATCTTCGAAGGCATCGATGCCTCGCTGCGTCGCCTCGGTACCGACTACGTCGATCTCTACCAGGCCCACCGCTACGACGTCGAGACCCCGCTCGAAGAGACCATCGCCGCGTTCGGCGACGTCGTCCGTCAGGGCAAGGCCCTCTACATCGGCGTCTCGGAGTGGACGGCCGATCAGCTCCGCGCCGGCCAGGAACTGGCACGGCAGAACGGGTTCTCGATCATCTCGAACCAGCCGCAGTACTCTGCCCTGTGGCGCGTCATCGAGGATCAGGTGATCCCGGCGTCCAAGGAACTCGGCATCTCGCAGATCGTCTGGTCGCCCATCGCTCAGGGAGTGCTCACCGGCAAGTACCTACCCGGACAACCGCTGCCCGACGGCTCGCGCGCCAAGGACGACAAGGGCGGCGACAAGATGATCGCGCGCTACCTCGACGATCAGACGCTCACCCGGGTGCAGGCACTCAAACCGATCGCCGACGATCTCGGAATCACCATGGCGCAGTTGGCTGTTGCCTGGGTTCTGGCCAACGACAACATTTCCGCCGCGCTGGTCGGGGCATCGCGTCCCGAGCAGATCGCCGAGAACATCAAGGCGTCCGAGGTCATCCTGGACGCGGATGTACTCGCCAAGATCGACGAAGCCCTCGGCGATTCGGTCGAGCGCGATGCGGGTAAGACCGGCTCCCCGGAAGCCCGGTTGGTCTAGAAATTCGTCGCCCGGTCCACGTTTGACGGGGCGGAGCTGCGGTACTCGGCGTTAATGTGGACCATGCGCTCACCACTCCGTAATCGCAGCACCGCCCCGGCTCCTGCATCCCCAGCCCGGGTGGTGGTGGTCGGTGGCGGGTTCGGCGGCTTCTACGCACTGCGCAAGATGCAGAAGCTGTTGGGCCCGGACCGCGCCTCGTTCACCCTGGTTGCGCCCAACGACTACCTGCTCTACAGCCCGTTGCTGCCCGAGGTGGCGACCGGGGTGCTTGATCCGCGGGACATCGCAGTGTCGACACGACAGACGTTGCGGCGCACCAGGTTGGTGCTGGGACACGTCACGTCCGTCGACTTCGAGAGTCGACGCGTTCGCGTCGCCGGTCCCGACGGTGATTCGGAACTGGCCTGGGACAAGCTGATTCTGGCCCCGGGTTCGGTGACGAGGCAGTTCGACATCCCCGGTGTCGCCGAGCACGCACACGGTCTCAAGACCCTGAGCGAAGCGGTGTTCATTCGCAACCACGTGTTGAAGCAGTTGGATGCAGCCGACGAACTGCCCGACACGCCGGAGGGCCGCGCCGAACGCAAGGAACGGCTCACCGTCGTCGCTGTGGGAGCCGGCTATACGGGTACAGAATTCGTTGCGCAGATGCAGAATTGGATTCGCGGTATCGCTACCCGGTGGGCGACGGTCGACCCGTCGGACATCCGGTGGTTACTCATCGACCTTGCTCCGGCGGTGCTGCCGGAACTGGGCGAGCGACTCGGCAAGGAAGCAATGGAAGTCCTCGCGGCTCGCGGCGTGGAGGTGCGTCTCGGGGTGTCGGTGGAATCGGCCACGGCGAACGCGGTGACGCTGACGGACGGCGACGTCGTACCGACACGCACCCTGGTGTGGGGAGCGGGCGTGGCTGCGAGCCCCCTCATCGCGCAACTCGATTTGCCGACCGAAAAGGGGCGGCTTGTGGTCAACCCAGACCTCACGGTCCCCGGCGTGGACGACGTCTGGGCCATCGGTGACGCGGCCGCGGTGCCCGATATCGCCGCCGACCCGTCGAAGCCGACGCCGCCCACCGCGCAGCACGCTCAGCGGCAGGGCACAGCGGTGGCCAAGAACGTCGCCGCGTCCCTCGGTGTCGGCACTGCTCGACCGTACCGACACAAGGATCTGGGACTGGTCGCCGACCTGGGCGGATTCGACGGTGTGGCAAAGCCTTTGGGTGTGCCCCTCACCGGAGCCGTCGCGAAATTCGTCGCCCGTGGTTATCACCTCTATGCCCTGCCCACCGCCTCCGCCCGGGTGCGCGTGGCCACCGATTGGCTGTACTCGACGGTGCTGTCCACCCGTGTGGTCAACCTCGATCAGGTGCGCTCCGAGGATGCGTTGATCGCCAAGGCGCAGGGGACCGGCGTGTACGACTAGATAGCCATGTGCGCGGAAACTCGTAGCCCACTACGAGTTTCCGCGCACGACCGTCACCGAAGGTGATGCACCTCCTGCAGCCCGTAGACCGGGGTGTCGATGCCCTCGTAACGCGCCTTGATCTGCAGCGCCAGGTACAGCGAATAGTGGCGTGACTGATGCAGATTGCCGCCGTGGAACCAGAAGTTCTCCTGCTGCGTCGGCTTCCACATGTTCCGCTGTTCGCCCTCCCACGGACCGGGATCCTTGGTGGTGTCCGAGCCCAGGCCCCAGCACTTGCCCACCTTGTCGGCGGTCTCCTGGTCGATGAGATCGGCGACCCAGCCGTTCATCGAGCCGTAGCCGGTGGCGTAGACGATGAGGTCCGCCGGTAGTTCGGTCCCGTCCTCGAGTACGACGCCGGTCTTGCTGATCCGCTCCACCTGCCCGGCAACGAGTTTGATCTTGCCGTCCGCGACGAGCTCGGATGCGCCGACGTCGATGTAGTAACCCGAGCCGCGGCGCAGGTACTTCATGAACAGGCCGGAACCGTCGTCACCGAAGTCGTGCTGGAAGCCTGCCTTCTCGAGGCGATCGTAGAAATCCTTGTCCTGCTCTGCGATCTGCTGATACACCGGGATCTGGAACTCGTGCATGATCCGGTACGGCAGCGACGCGAACGTGAGATCGGCCTTGGCCGTGGTCATTCCGGACTCCACCGCGCGCTCCGAGTAGAGATCGCCGAGAGCGATCTCGCACAACGAGTCCGACTTGACGATGTGTGTGGACGAGCGCTGCAGCATCGTGACGTCGACGCCCGTCTCGTACAGCGCCTTGCAGATGTCGTGCGCCGAGTTGTTGGAACCGACGACCACCACGCGCTTGCCGACATAGGCGTCGGGACCGGGGTGTTCGCTGGAATGGTGCTGCTCGCCCTCGAATTCGTCCATGCCGGGGAAGTTGGGCACGTTCTTCTTGCCGGACATCCCGGTGGCCATCACCAACTGCTTGGGCCGCAGGATCACTTCCTCGCCGTCGCGGTCGACGACGACTGTCCACTCCTTCGCGGCCTCGTCGTAGGTCGCGGACTTCGCGGTCGTCTTGGTCCAGTACGGAACCTCCATGACCTTGGTGTACATCTCGAGCCAATCGCCGATCTTGTCCTTCGGCGCGAACACCGGCCAGTTCGGCGGGAACGGCAGGTAGGGCAGATGGTCGTACCAGACCGGGTCGTGCAGGCACAGTGACTTGTATCGGCCACGCCACTGATCTCCGGGGCGCTCGGCACGGTCGACGACGATCGCCGGGACGCCGAGTTGACGGAACCGAGCACCGAGAGCGATGCCGCCCTGCCCGCCGCCGACGACGAGGACGTACGGCTGCACGCTGTAGCCGAGCTCCGTCTCTTCCATCTCCTTCTTCTCGGCCCAGTTCTGGGTGTCGGCATTCGAGCCGTGCACGGCACCCTTGATGCGGGACTTGCCCTGCCGCTCCTCGTATCCCTTGAGTTCTTGCATCGTCGTCAGCAGCGTCCACGCCACGTCGTCACCGGTCTCGGCGTCCGTCGTCAAACGCAGATGTCCCTTGCCACGGCTCGTCGCCGTCTCGAATGCGATCCACGCCGAGACGACGCCGTCTGCTTCGTCGGGGGTCTCGGTGGTGTGAAATCCCGTCGGGTCGGTATCGGCGAGCCTTTCACCGAGCATGTCGGCGACGCCGTCCCGGCCCTCGACCGTCTTGAGGTTCCAGGTGAACGTGACGAGATCGCGCCAGAAGCTGCTGACGGCGAACATGCCGGCAACACGAGGAATGTCCCGGGTGACCAGGGCGTCCTCGAACTTCGACAACCAGGCGTCGACCCGTTCCTGCGGGGTGTGCGTGCGGGTGATCGAGTCGGGCTCGATGGTCTGGGTCATGAAAACTCCTTGCGATGAAGAGGTGCCGTGTATGTGACCCAGCACACTCTCTTCGGATAGCCGGGTCGAGAGTTGCAATGCGTTGCAGCGGCTCATGCCGGTGACAGCTTCTTCAACCCCAACGACTGGAATCCAACGACGTAGATCAATGTCCACAGCACCAGCCAGTCGACGAAGCCCAGTGCGTTGCCGGAGATGCCGGCCGCGACGACGGGTTCGTGGAGCACGTGCTCGGCAAGAACGTAGTAGTAGGCCAGGAACGTGCCGATAGCCAGCGCGAAAGTCAGTACTGCGCGTCCCGCCGCCGGGAAGCGATTGCCGAAGCCGTTCGCCCAAAAGATCATCCAGAATGCCCAGCAGACTCCGATCTGCGCCGGGAACTGGTTGATCACCGTGCCGAGTTCTGCGGTGGCTTCCGAACCGACGAGTAGCTTCGCGAGCGGAACCATCAGGAAGTAGATGGCAGTGCCGAGCACCGCGTTGCCGACGGTGGCCGCCAGTGCGGTCCGTCCGCCGCCGCCGGCCAATTTCCAGGGCCAGTTGTCCAGGGTCTGGCCGGTCAGGATCACCGAGACGACGATCGAGTAGAACCAGCCGAGTGCGGTGTCCACGGACATCAGTGGATCGGTGGCCGAGAGCGAGACCGACGGCAGTCCGAACACGAAGTACAACGCGAGGGTCGGGACGGCGACGAATGCGATCTCGCACAGCCCGATCAGCGGTTGCTTCATGCGCAGCACGGTCCACGGCCAGTGCTGCCAGTTGAGGACCACCATGACCCAGGTGCCGAATCCGAACAGCACGAACAGCGCTCCGGCGAAGTAGCCGAGCCCGCCCTCGCGAGAACCGGCGAAATCCGGGTACAACGCCCCGAGGCCGCTGCCGAGGATCCAGGTGACGGCAACGGCGAACACCGCCGTCGAAGTCAGGATCGCGAGCCCGCGCATCGGTTGTTTCAGAGAGTCGAATCCGGCAAATTCACAATCGAATCCGATGAACACGATGAAGAGAATGGCCCAGAACAGCGCGGCGTTGAACGGCAGCGGATAGAAGTTCCAGGGACTGGTGGTGGGATCGGCGAGCACATACCAGGTCGCCAGCGACACGGCCATGACCACGGCGAGGTTGGCCAGTCCGAATATGAGCCAGTTGCCCTGTGCTGACGCCGTTTTCGGCTCGTCGAGGGGTCGGTCTGCGGTTGCGGTCATGGGGGTCTCTTCTCGGTGGGTCGACAGGGTCGCCGTCACTATGAGCTGAATCACAGCCCACCCGTCAGGGTTGCGGGAGGTTGCAGTGCGACCGATTCGATGCAACGCACTGCAACCCTGTCGGAAGTGGTCGTCGTCACATAAACCTGTGTGCATCCAATTCAGTCAGGAGTGAGAACCGATGCGTGCAGCTGTGTATTACGGCCCGAACAAGGTGGAGATCACCGACGTACCCGAGCCGAATCCCGGTGCGGGGCAGGTCAAGGTCAAGGTCGGGTTCAACGGAATCTGCGGAACCGACCTGCACGAGTACTACGCAGGCCCCATCTTCATCCCCACCTCGCCGCATCCGCTGACCGGCCAGGAGATGCCCCTGGTGCTCGGACACGAGTTCTCGGGCACGGTCACCGAGCTCGGCACGGGTGTCACCGGCATCTCGGTCGGCGATCGCGTTGCCATCGAACCGCTCTACCGCTGTGGACACTGCGGACCCTGCCGGGCAGGTAACTACAACATCTGCGCGCAGATCGGCTTCCACGGACTGATGTCCGACGGCGGAATGGCCGAATACACCGTGGTCCCCACGGACATGATTCACGCCCTACCCGACAACGTCTCCCTCGAACTCGGTGCCCTCGTCGAACCGATGTCGGTTGCCTATCACGCTGCGACACTCGGTGATCCGAAGCCCGAGGACACCGCGATGGTGTTCGGTGCCGGCCCCATCGGTATCGGCCTGTGGTTCGCGTTGCGCGGTAAGGGACTCGACAACGTCTACGTCGTCGAACCGTCGCCGACGCGTCGCGCCTCGATCGAAGCGCTCGGTGCCAAGACCCTCGACCCGACGGCAGTGGACGTGCCCGCCTTCATCGCCGATCTGACCGACGGCAACGGGGCCGACGCCATCTACGACGCGGCCGGTGTGCAACCGGCCGTCGAGACCGCGCTGGGCTGCATCGGTGCTCGCAAACCGCTCGTCAGCGTCGCAATTTACGAAAAGCCGCTCACCACACCGCTGCAGAAGCTCGTCATGAACGAATCCCGCATCCAGGGATCGCTCTGCTACACCTCCGCCGATTACGAGGCCGTCATCGATCTGATGAGCCAGGGCCACTACGACACGACGGGCTGGGTGGACAAGATCACGCTCGACGGCGTCATCGACGACGGATTCGAGGCGCTGCATGCAGGCACCAAGATGAAAGTTCTGGTCGACCCCTCGACGGGTGCACCCGCATGAGCGCGGTGTTGGTGACGGGAGCCGGTCAGGGAATCGGACGGGCGATCGCATTGCGGTTGGCCAACGACGGGCACGACATCGCGCTGGTCGACCTGGCCGAGGACAAGATCGCCGACGTGGCCGACGAGGTGCGTCGAACAGGCTCGAAGGCAACGACATTCGTCGCCGACGTCAGTGATCGCGATCAAGTGTTCGCGGCCGTCGAACATACCCATCAAGCGCTCGGCGGCTTCGACGTCATCGTCAACAATGCCGGTATCGCACAGGTCGCGCCGCTCGACCACGTCCGCCCGGAAGACACGAAGAAGATCTGGGCCGTCAACGTCGACGGTGTGCTCTGGGGAATTCAAGCTGCGGCAGCCACATTCAAGGCGCTCGGCCAGAAGGGCAAGATCATCAACGCTTCCTCGATCGCAGGCCACGACGGGTTCGCGATGCTCGGGGTCTACAGCGCAACGAAATTCGCGGTCCGGGCATTGACCCAGGCTGCGGCCAAGGAGTACGCCTCGGACGGCATCACCGTCAACGCGTACTGCCCCGGCGTTGTCGGCACCGACATGTGGGTGACCATCGACAAGCGCTTCGCCGAGCTGACCGGTGCCGCCGAGGGGGAGACCTACGACAAGTTCGTCGGCGGTATCGCTCTCGGTCGGGCGCAGACTCCCGAGGACGTCGCCGCGTTCGTCTCGTATCTCGCCGGACCCGACTCGGATTACATGACCGGACAGGCACCGTTGATCGATGGTGGTTTGGTCTACCGGTGACCCCGCATGAATCCGCTTTGTGAGCTGGAGCACAATTGACAGCGATGACGCAGTCGACAGGCCCTGAACCTGCGCTGGCGGCCGGCGAAGACCCGCGCCGCTACGCGCAGATTCTCACTGCCGTGTACGACGCGACCATGACCGGCGGGAAGTCTCCCGCGCGTCCCCGCGAGGTCATCGGTGACTCCTGGCGGCGGTTGCAGACCCTCGGTATCGACCCGGAACTGGGCAATCCTGCCGAGAGACAGATGGACGCGTCCGATCTCGAGTTCAGTCGACGGGAATCGGGGTTGTTCGACATTCTGGACGACCTCGCCCGTGGCCTGGAATCGGTGGTGCAGGACGGCGACAACATTCTCGTCGTCGCCGATCGGAACGGTCGAGTGCTGTGGCGCAGCGGATCGACGTCGGTGCTCGACCGCGCCGACGGTCTCGGGTTCGTCGAAGGGGCCAACTGGGCCGAGGATTCGGTGGGCACCAATGCCATCGGGACAGCATTGGTCTCACGCCGCGCTGTGCAGATCTTCTCGGCCGAACACTATGTGCGCAGCCATCATTCGTGGACCTGTGCCGGAGCCCCCATTCGCGATCCGCGTACCGGCCAGGTGCTCGGAGCCATCGACGTCAGCGGGCCGGCCAAGACGGTGCACCCCACCACCATCGCCCTGGTCGACGCCGTGGCGAGGTTGGCGGAATCGCAGTTGCGCGAGATTCACCGAACCACCCTGGATCGACTGCGTTCGGTGGCCGCACCGATGCTGGCGCGCCTGCAGTCCCCGGCGCTGGCCGTCGACGCGAACGGGTGGGTCGCGGCCGTCGAATCGGTGGCACTGCGCAATCGCATCCTGCTGCCCGAGGACCTCGCGACGGGACGCTTCTGGCTGCCGAGCCTCGGGGTGTGCGACTTCGAACCCCTGCCCGGTGGATGGCTGGTGCGACCCACTTCTCATGGTCGTTCCGCCGGCTCCACTCCTGGCGAGTCGGCGGACTCGTTCGTCGCGGAGTCCGGTAACACGACGACGATTCGCATCGACCTGCGCGATTCGCAGAAGCCTCGTATCGAGGTGCGCAGCGAGGTGGGGGAGTGGACCCACGAGCCGACGCCCCGGCACGCCGAGATTCTGTACCTGCTGGCCATCCACCGGCAGGGACGCACCGCGTCGCAGATGGCTGCCGACCTCTTCGGCGACGACGGCCGCGCGATCACCGTGCGGGCCGAGATGTCGCGCCTGCGCAAGCACCTCGCCGGCATCATCTCCACCCAGCCCTATCGGCTGGACGAGTCGGCGACGGTCGACGTGATCACGCCGGCGGACATGAACAGGCTGCTACCGCATTCGTCGGCCCCCGCTATCCGGGCCGCACGGGGCTGAGCCGTAGCGCAGAATCGGGGAATGAACCGCCTCGCCCGCATCCTCGACGCGTCGGATCCCGGGCAGTTACGGCTGCGCGGTGCCTCGGCGACGACGCTGACGGTGTTGCTCGCGATGGTGGTCCTGCTGCTCGGTACTCGCGTCATCGGCCAGCCGGTGACCGTGGCGATGCTCGGCACCGTGGTGGCGATGCAGGCGTCGGCGTCGGTCAAGGACAAAGACCAGCACAGCCGGCTCGTCACCACCGCCCTGATGGTGCTGCCCGCCTCGGCGGCAGTGACGGTCGCGGCGCTGCTCTCGCGGCTCGGCGCGGTGGCCGACGTCGGATTCATCGCGGTGTTGTTCGCGGCCGTATGGGTGCGCAGATTCGGACCCCGTGGCACCGCGCTCGGCATGGTCGCGTTCATCTCGTACTTCTTCGCGTTGTTCCTTCAGGCGACCCCGGGGCAAGTGCCGATGCTGATCGCGGCGATCGTCGGCGGAGTGCTCATCGCTCTGTTCGTACGGGCGGTGGTCTTTCCGGACCGACCGATCGTGGAGGTGCGGCGGCTGCTCTACGCCATGCGAGCGGTATCGGAATCGGTGCTCGCAGCGGCATCGGCGCGTGAGGACCGTGATCTGGAACTGTTGCGGCGCAGGCTCGATCGGCTCGGAAACACCGCCCTGATGATCGACGACTGGCTCGACCGTCACGACGCGGGACAACTGCTCAGCGTGACGAGTACCGATCTGTCGCTTCGTGTGTTCGACGCCCAGATCGCCACCGAACAACTCGTCAGCTCACTGTGGGCTCTCGATCCGGCCAAGCCGTGGCCGACCGCGCTGGGGCAAGCGACCACCGCGCTGGGATCGTGCCTGCAGAACGCCCCGTCCGCCGAGCAACTCAAGGCCGCCCGACGGTTGGCCGCCACGGCGGCCGAGCGCGCCGACCCGTCGACCCCCGCCGGTATCGCGACGGTATCCGCGCAACGAGCGGTGCAGGCACACATCGCCATTCATCACATCACCACCAATGCGGTGGCTGTCACGTCGAGTCCTCGACAGGCTCCGGCGGACAAGGACAAGCCTGCCGGCCTGAACCCCAGCACCAAGGCGGCAATCCAGGTTGCTGTCGCGACCAGCGCGGCAACGGTATTGGGGGAGCTGGTCTCACCGGATCGTTGGTACTGGGCCGTGCTGACGGCGTTCCTGGTGTTCACGGGGGCGTCGACGCGCGGTGAGATTCTGACCAGAGCCGGCCAACGCATCCTCGGCACCATGGCGGGAGTGCTTGCGGGAGTGGTGATCGCGGCACTCGTCGGCAATCACCAATCCGTTCAGTTGGTGCTCATCGTCGTCTGTGTGTTCTTTGCGTTCTACCTGGTGACCGTCGCGTATGCGCTGCTGTCGTTCTTCGTCACCATTCTGCTCGCGATGCTCTACGGGCTGCTCGGCACGTTCAGTATCGAGGTTCTCGAACTACGAATCATCGAGACTGCAGTCGGTGGAGCCGTCGGTATCGCGTCCGCCTACTTCATCTTCTCGACCGGGACGCGAAAGACATTGGTGGACAAGGTCGATACGTATCTCGACCAATTGGACGCCCTGATCGACACCAGCGTCGAATCGGTGATCACCCCAGGAAACGCCACCGACCTCGTGGCGTCGACGCGCACGCTCGACAACGCGCTGAAGGAGGTCGTGACGGCGGGGAAGCCGCTCGTGCTCGGGCCGACGACCCGCAGCCGGCGAGGGGCGAAGCGATTACTGCGGGTGCTGACCGTCAGCGGCCGATCCGCCCACGCACTCGCGCGAGCCGGAGTGCTGGCGTCGCGTGCCGAACCGGAGTCGGCACCCTCGGCCGATACGGCCCACGCCCTTCGCGACGCCGCGGCGCTGGTGCGGGGCACCGCTCGGCAGGTCGAGGCAGCGATTGCGGGAAAGCGGGTGGTTCAGCCCGAGAAGGTCACCGACACAACGGTGTTGGATGTGTTGCTCACCAGCGCGAACTCGCCCGGACCGGTGCGGGTCGCGGTGCGGGCGCTGAACATCATGAACCGGACGCTCGCGGACGTCCTGACCCGGGCTTGACCTTCACACGGTGACAAGGTCTTGGCTGACGGCCATGATCGACTCACTTCGGCACCAGAACTCTTCCGTGCGGCTTCGGGCCGCGCTCGACATCGGAATATCGAAGAACCCAGAATTTCTCGACGCACTGCTCGAGCGCTGCGCCGTCGAACCGGATTTCCAGGTGCGAGAGATGTTGACGTGGGCGTTGATTCGTCTCCCCGCTGCATCGACGGTGCCCAGGCTGATGCATGAAGTGCGTGCCGGCGGCGCGCAGGCTCGCAGCCAGGCGTTGCACACGTTGTCCAAGGTCAAGGACCGGGCGGCCTGGCCGGTGATCACCGAGCCGCTCATCTCCGACTCCGACGACGAGGTGGCCCGGAGCGCGTGGCGGGCGGCGGTCGTCCTGGTCCCCGAGGGCAGCGAGCAGTGGTTGGCGACGACGCTGTCCACTCAGCTGGGACGAGGCGGACGGGAAATGCAGCGCAGCCTCAGCCGCGCACTGGTGGAACTCGGGTCGGTGATCGAGCCGATGGTGCGCGAAGCCGCGTCGAGCAAGGATGTTGCTGTTCGCGCGCACGCGCTGGCGACGGAGTCGCTGCTTCGAGACCCCGACAGCGGATTTGCGTTGTTCGAGGCCCAGCGCGTCGATGCACTTGGCGCAGCCGACCCGACGGGGTGAGATAGGCAGATGTTGATCGGTGAGGTGGCGCGGCGGTCCGGAGTCAGCGCGCGCATGCTCCGGCACTACGACCGGCTCGGGCTCGTGCAGCCGACCTCGCGGACTGGCACCGGCTACCGCGAATACTCCCCGGCCGACGTTCGTCGCCTGTTCCACGTCGAATCGCTCCGGTCGCTCGGGTTGTCCCTGCACGACGTCGGACGCGCGCTGGACGATCCGAGTTTCGTGGCGACGGGACTCGTCGACGAGCTGGCTACCCGAGCCGAAGAGCGCATCGCGCGAGATACCGAGCTGCTGACGCGGTTGCGCCGCATCGGAAGCGCCCGACCGGAAGATTGGGAGGACGTACTCGGTGTCATCGGAATGCTCGGAGACCTGGACTCGGTGAGCGCGGGGAAGCGGCAGTCGGCGGCGTTGGCGTCCGTCGGAGATCGCCCCATCCCGGCCGAGGCTCTGGCCGAGGCGGTGCTGCGCGAGCCCGCCACCAACGTCGCCGGCGCGCTGCGATGGGCACTCGCGCAGACCGGGAGCGATGCTGTCGCGGCGCTGCGGCAGGGCCTCGACTCACCGGATCCCGAGGTGCGTCGCCGCGCCGTCGATACCGTCGTCGAAATTCCGCATCCCGACGCCACCGAGGTGCTGCGGGAGGCGCTGGGCCACGAGGACGGGCAGGTACGACGACTCGCGGCGCTGGAACTGGGTACTAGAGGAATCGTCGACGCGATTGCGGTGCTGATCGACATGGTCCACGAGGGTACGAACGACGTGGACGCGGCGGACGTGCTCGGTGAGCTCGGCCACGAAGACTCTACGGTCGCGGCCCTCATGGGCGGCCCGAGTGAGATTGCGGCGCGCCTACGTGTGACCCAGGCGCTGGCCAGCATTCCGGGTCCGGCGGCGGCGCAGGCTCTGCGCGAGCTCACTCAGGATGAGGACCGCTCGATCGCGCTGACGGCGACCTACCTGCTGGATCGGAGAGAACGAGCCGCTTCGGTACCGTCGGAGTCATGAAGGCACTCGGATTGCTCGCGGCACTGTCGATCACATTGGCCGCGACTGCCTGCTCCACCTCGACCACCCCGGCCGCACCCGCCGAGCCCGCTGCCGAGAACCAGGTGACCGTCGCCGACCGGATGTTCACACCGCAGTCTCTGACGATCACGGCGGGCGAGACCGTGACCTGGGTGTTCGCCGACCGCGCGATGGCACACAACGTCGTCGCCGACGACAAGTCGTTCCGCAGCGAACTGATGCAGTCGGGGCAGTTCACCCACACCTTCGACACCGCGGGCACCTACACCTACCACTGCACCCCGCACCCCGATATGACCGCGACGATTATCGTCGAACCGTGATGGACCGATAGTCATGGCAACCCGGACGCGCGGCATCGCCGCTCCTCTCGGCGTCGGCCTGGCCGCAGTCGGCGGTGCTGTGCTGCTGCACGTCCGCGATCCCCGAACCTCGACGTACCTGCCGTGCCCGTTCCACGCCCTGACCGGATTGTGGTGTCCGGGTTGCGGTGCGACCAGGGCTTTCGGCGACCTCACTCGCGGAGACATCGCGGCTGCCGCGTCGAGCAACGTCGTGGCGGTGCTGCTCGGTGTCGTCGCGATCGGTGTCTGGGCCGCGTGGCTTCGAGCACGATGGACCCAGACGCCACTGTCGCTGCCTGGCTTCGGTCGCCCGACCGTCGTCGTCGGCGTGGCCCTACTGGTCTTGTTCACCGTGGTGCGCAACACTGCGTGGGGCAGCGCACTCGCCCCGACCTGACACTCCATAGGAGGCTGCTGTGCTGCTGCAAATCTTCTCGATCATCGTGCTGCTGGGCGTACTCATCGCGCTCATCCCCACGGCCCGACGCGTCTTCAAGAAGGGTGACGACGAATGAGCGACTCACTGCGAGATCGGGTGCGAGCGAAACTGCTCGCCCAGATCGCCGACAACGGAGGCACGGCAGCCGAGCAGGCCGAGGGGGACGACCCACGCCTGAACGCACTGCGCGACGACCTCGAAGCATTGGACGCAGCCCCCGACGGAGACCCGGTGATCGACGACATCGCCGCCAGACACTGGGTGCCCTGACCGCTGGCTCCCCCTCTGGACTCCCCTCGGGGAGTCAATGTGACATGTGGTGGCCTTTTCGACGGTCAATGTCACGTTGAGTGGACCGTCGGGATAGGTCGAGTTGGGTGGACTGCTGAGGCGCATCTAGTATCTATGTTGTGTCCGAGACGAGATCCGCCGCCGATACGGCGTACCTGACTGTCAAGGAGCTCATCATTTCGGGGGAACTTCCTGGTGGTGAGCTCGTCAGTGAAGGGGAGATCGCGACGCGGCTCGAGATCAGCCGCACACCGGTCCGCGAGGCGTTCCTTCGCCTCCAGGTCGAGGGATGGATGCGCCTCTATCCCAAGCGCGGGGCGCTGGTCGTCTCCATCGCGGTGGGTGAGGCGGAGAGCGTCGTCGACGCAAGGCGATTGGTCGAGGCCGGCAGTGTTCGCGCCTTCGTCGGTGATGCGGATGCCCGCGCACGAGTGGTCGAGGCGCTACGCGACAACCTGCGAATCCAGGACAAGCTGGCAGTCGACGGCACCGCAGCGGAGTTCAGCGCCGCCGACGCAGATTTCCATCGCACCGTCGTCCGCGCCGGCAACAACCCGTTGCTCGACGCGTTCTACGACGGACTTCGCGAGCGACAGCGGCGGATGACCGCGGCATCCCTGACCCGTGATCCGGGTCAGATCTCGCGCATCGTCGACGACCACCGCAGACTCGCCGACCTGATCGAAGCCGGGGACGCAGACGAATTCGAGCGAGCCGTCGAACAACACATGCTCAGGGTGCACGGCTTGCGCACAGACAGAGGGGGAACACGATGACCGAGGCCATGATCGACGACGACGTCCGACAGACGACGGCCAGACGCTGGCTGTTGGTTGCCGTCGGCATGTTCGCCGTCGCCTGGGGCGGCAACGAATTCACACCGCTTTTGGTGATGTATCGACTCGACCACGGCTTCTCTGCCGTGGTGGTCGACACGTTCCTGTTCGCATACGTTCTGGGCATCATTCCGGCGATGCTGATCTGTGGTCCGTTGTCCGATCGACTCGGCCGACGCCCGATCATGTTGCCCGCGCCTGCAATTGCCGCGGCCGGGTCCATTCTGATCGCCCTCGGACCCGACAACGCCTACATGCTCTTCGGCGGGCGGGTGCTCAGCGGCATCGCGCTCGGAATCGGTATGGCCGTCGGCGGTAGCTGGGTCAAAGAACTCTCCAGTCGCGACGCCACCGCCAAGCCCGGTGCCGGAGCGCGCCGCGCCGCGATGTCGTTGACGGCGGGCTTCGCCCTGGGAGCCGGCGTCGCCGGTGTGCTCGCGCAGTGGGCACCCTGGCCGACGCACCTCGCGTACAGCGTGCATGTGCTGATCTGCATCGCCGCGTTCGTCGGCATGCTGTCGGTCCCCGAGACACGCAGCGCCGCAGCATCATCGGGAAGGAAGAGCCTCGTCGACGATCTCAAAATCCCGTCGGCGTCGCATCGACGCTTCCTGTTCGTCGTGTTGCCCTTGGCCCCCTGGGTTTTCGGAGCGGCCAGCGTCGCCTATGCGGTGCTGCCATCTCTGATGGCCGACGCGTTGGCCGACGAGCCCGGTGGCGGTTACCCCGTCGCCCTGTCCGCGGCGATGGCGGTGATCGCCCTCGGCTCCGGTTTCGCGATCCAGGCCGTCGGGCGTCGGATCGACACACCCGCCAATGCCCGCGGCGCTTTGGTTGCGCTGTCTCTGTTGGTGGTCGGTATGGCTGTCGCGGCGTGGGCGGCGTCGGTGCTCACCATCGCCGCGGCATTGATCGCGGCAGCGGTGCTCGGTTGCGGATACGGCATGGCGCTGGTTTCGGGTCTGCAAGAGGTGCAACGCATTGCGGGCCCCGACGATCTCGCCGGCCTCACCGCTGTGTTCTATTCGCTGACGTATCTCGGCTTCGCGGTACCCGCTGTGCTGTCGGCGCTGACCGAGACCTGGCCAGGGGTGGTCACGTATCCGATCATCTTCGGATTCGGCGCGGTGATGGCGGCACTGTGTGGCCTGGTAGTGCGATCGAAGACGTCCGCTCACCTGCCCTAGGGTCGTGCGCGTATTGCGTACCTGGAGGGGCGCACAACGCGCACGAGGGAGGCTAGGATCAGCGCCATCATGGTGCAGTCCTCGCGCACGGTCCCGCCGTATCGGGTGCCCCCGACAGTCTTGATCGCTGCTGCCACGGTCTGGAATCGACGCGAAGCGTACTGGTTTCTCGTCGCGGTGATCGTGCCTGCTGCCTGCTGGTCCAGGTATCCCGCGCTGGTGCCCTACATGTTCGCGATCGTTCTGTTCGGGGCTCTGGTGTTTCGCTACCGACGGATCGCCTCGTGGGTGTCGATGTTGCGCTGGGGAGTGATCGCACACGTCGAGACCGTGGACACGGCACTACGCGGCGGTCGCAACCTCCGACTCGCACACGCCACCGGGTGGAACGTCCAACGGCGTTGGTACACAGGACCATTGACGGAATCCACGGTGCGCTATCGAGCGGGGGATGCGCGTGGTCACCTGTTCGTTCGGGGACTGCCGTTCACCACCGGTGTGGTGCTCGCGCATTCGAAACAACCGGCTTCAGCGATGGTCATCAGCGACTTCCCCTGCGATCTGCAACTGGTCGGCAAGGGACGCTGGGCGGCGTCGTTCCCGCAAAATTTCCGGTTGCAAGCACTGGCGACGGTCGCGCTGTACGGCTACGCTGTGGCAGGCCTCGCGGTCTCGTTCGGGTATCGCTGACGACAATCGGCTCCCCAGACTCGGAAATATGCCTCTGATCGGAGGCACATTTCCGAAACCGGGGAGCCGATTGCCCGCTGAATCTACGGCAACGACGGCAATTGCGTATCCACAAGCCATGCGTCCCAGAGGGTTCGGGGGCAACCGAAGCGAGAGGCGAGGTCGGTGAAGTCGGCGGTCGCCACGGTTGAGTAGCGGTATTTGGAGGTCCATTCCTGGATCAGGCCGAAGAATCGTTCGTCGCCGATGGTGCGTCGCAGTGCGTGCAAGGCCAGCGCGCCGCGCTTGTAGACGCGGTCGTCGAAGATGCGGGCGGGCCCGGGATCGGTGAGCTGCAGATCCATCGCGAGCCCTCGCTGAATGGTGTGAGCTCGCTTGGCCTTGTCGTGAGCCGTTGCGCCGCCGGAGTTCTCGGCCCAGATCCATTCCGAGTAGCAGGCGAATCCTTCGTGCAGCCAGATGTCTGCCCACTTGCCGAGGGTGAGGGAATTGCCGAACCACTGGTGCGCCAATTCGTGTGCAACCAGACGCTCGTAGTACCGGGAACCCGAACAGTGGTTGGCACCGAAGATGGACAGGCCCTGCGCCTCGACCGGGATTTCGAGATCGTCGTCGGTCACCACCACGGTGTACGCCGCGAAAGGGTAAGGGCCGTAGAGCCGTACGAAGGTATCCATCATCTGCGGTTGACGGCCGAAGTCGTGATCGAACTGCGCTCGTAGCCGCGGGGGCGTGATCGCGTTCATGGGCACCGGTCCCGGGCTCACGACGCGATGCTCGTACGGCCCGATCTGAATGGTCGCGAGATAACTCGCCATCGGCTCGGGCTGCTCGTACACCCACGTGGTCCGGCTGGCCCGGGTCTGCTTGCGTACCAACGTGCCGTTGGCCACCGCGTAGTACGGCGAATCGGTGGTGATGGTGATGCCGTAGCTGGCCTTGGACACCGGGTGGTCGTCACACGGAAACCACGACGCGGCACCGTTCGGCTGACTCGCGACGATCGATCCCTCGGTGAGCTCCTCCCAGCCGACCTCACCCCAGAAACCGTTGATGGGCTTGGGTGTTCCGCCGTACGCCACCGTGACCACCAGTGCCGCTCCGGACGCGATGGGCTTGGCGGGAGTGATCTTCAGCTTGCCCCGCTGGTGGCTGAACTTCACCGAACGTGACCCGTTGACCGACACCTTCGACACGTTCATCGCCGGGCCGAGATCCAACGCGAACTTCGACACCGTCGCCGTGGTGACCGCGGTGATCTTCGCCTTGCCCGTCAACCGGTTGCTCTCGACCTTGTACTCGAGGTCGAGTTCGTAGCGCGAGACGCGATAGCCGCGGTTGCCGTTCTGCGGAAGATACGTATCGATCGGATTGTCACTGGAGTCGACGTCGAACACCGGTGCCACGAGCCTGTCCGGCACGGTAGATCACCCCTCGTTTCGGTCGTCGCGAATCCGCGGAAAGGGGTCACCCTTGGCCCACGGCGCGATCGGATTGCCCTGCCAACGAGTATGCGCGGGAACCGTATCGCCGCGCATCACCAGGGAGGCAGGCCCCACCGTCGCACCATCACCTATACCCGATGCCGGCAAAGCGACACAGTGCGGTCCCAGGGTTGCGCCTCTGCCGAGATCGACGGTGTCCATGGACATGATCCGATCATGGAACAGGTGCGTCTGCACAACGCACCCTCGGTTCACCGTCGCACCGTCGGCCAACGTCACCAGGTCGGCTTCGGGGAGCCAGTACGTCTCACACCACACGCCGCGGCCGATGTCCGCCCCGAGCCACCGCAGCCACATGTTGAGCACCGCGGTGCCCTCGGCAGCGCGCGCGAACCACGGTGCGGCGACGGTCTCGACGAACGTGTCGGCCACCTCGTTGCGCCAGACGAACGAACTCCACAGCGGATGGTCGGTCTTGCCGATCCGGCCCACCCACAGCCACTTCGCGGCCGCCGACACCGCTGCAGCCACGAAGCCGGCGACGAGCAACACGACACCGCTGAGCGCGGCAGCGAGCCAGTAGCCGATCGAGTCGGCAATCGCGGTCAGTCCGAACAGCACACCGAGGCCGATGCCGAACGTCACGACGACGGGAATCAGCCGGCACGTCTCGACGAGTGAACGGGCGATCTTCAACTTGCGAGGCGGGTCGAACGTCCGCGACGAGTCGGCACTGCCTGCCGCGCGGCGCAACCGTACCGGTGGACTACCGAGCCACGACGAGCCCGACTTCGCCTTGTCCGGTGTTGCCGACAGCACCGCAACGAGACCGTTCTTCGGGACGGTCCGCCCCGGTCCCGTCATGCCGGAGTTTCCGAGGAACGCCCGCTTGCCCACCTTGGCGTCGCCCAGGTGCATCCAGCCGCCGCCGAGTTCGTAGCTCGCGACCATGGTGTCGTCGGCGAGGAACGCGCCGTCGGCGACGGTGGTGAACTTGGGAATCATCAGCACTGTCGATGCCTCGACGTCCTTGCCGATCTTCGCGCCCAGCAACCGGAGCCAATGCGGTGTCAGCAGCGACGCGTAGAGCGGGAACAGGAAGGTGCGCGCCGAATCCATCAGGCGTTCGGTGGCCCACACCTGCCAGCCGATGCGGCTGCGCACGGGGTGGTAGCCGCCGACGAGACCGATGCCGAGCAACCGGACCGCGACGACGGTGATCAGCGCGAACACCGCCAGCGACACCAGAGTGGCGACGGGCAGCATCACCAAGCCGCGCTCGAAGGCCCCCAGCACGGAGTCCGCGGTGTGAATCCACCAGCCCATCAGCACCAGGCTGACGCCGATGGAGAACAGGGCCATGCCGGAGAGGAACAGCGACGCGACGCCGTAGGCGAACACCCACTTGGTGGCGCGCGGCGGGGTCTCCGCCGGCCACGGATGATCGGCCTTGCCCACTTTCTGCGCGGGCGAGCCGGACCACATCTGGCCGGCCTTCACTCGTCCGACGACGGCGGAGCCGGCCGTCACGACCGCGTTCTTGCCGACCTTGGTACCGGGCAGCAGCGTGGAGCGGGCACCGACAGTGGCACCCGCACCGATCTCGATGCCGCCGATGTAGACGAGATCGCCGTCGATCCAATGACCGGATAGGTCGACCTCGGGCTCGATGGAGCAACCGTCGCCGAGTTCGAGCATGCCGGTCACGGGCGGCAGGGTGTGCAGGTCGACGCCCTTACCGATCTTCGAACCGAGAGCGCGCGCGTAGTAGACCATCCACGGTGCACCCGACAGGTTGGACGCGCCACTGGCATCGGTCAATCTCGTTGCCGCCCACAGCCTTATGTGCATGCTGCCGCCGCGTCGATACGCACCGGGTTTCAAGCCCGCCAACAGGATGCGAGATCCGATCACCGAGATCGCCATGCGGCCGACCGGAGTGATGAACAGGACGAACGCGAGAAGAATCCACCACCACGACAGCGTCGGAGCCCACGGCACGTCGTCGAACCAGGCCATGACGTTGAACAGCAGGCCGAGCCAGGTGACCCACTGCAACCCGGTCAGGGTCGTCAACGGCACGGTCGCCAGAATCTGCGCCCACTGCGCGGTGCGGGACGTCGGTGCCACGTCGCGGGGGATTGCCTCCACGACGGGCTTCAGGTCGTCCAGATACTGTGCCAGAGAACCCAATCGCGGGTGATCGTAGAGCTGCGCGACGGTGATCTCGGGGAACCGCTCGCGCAGTGCCGTCACCAGCTGCGCGGCCGACAGCGAACCGCCGCCGTTGGCGAAGAAGTCGGCGTTCTCGTCGTTGACCTGAGCGCCGAGGATGTTGGTCCACAACTCGGCCACCCACCCCGCGGTACCACCGAGCGCCGACGCGCCCGCCATGCCGGGCAGCGGCCACGGCAGCGCATTGCGGTCGACCTTGCCCGAGGTACGTGTGGGCATCTCGTCGACCAGCGCGAGCCGTGGTACGAGCGCCGACGGCAACTGCTCGGCCAACAAGGCGCGCGCGGCCTCCAGGTCGAAGTCGGGATTGGTACTGGCGAGATATCCCACCAGAACCGAGTTGCCCGCAGCGGTCTTGCGGACTGCCGCGGCCGCGCCGCCGACGCCCGGAAGTGCTTGCAGCGCATTGTCTATCTCGCCCAGCTCGATGCGTCGGCCGCCGAGCTTGACCTGGTCGTCGGCGCGGCCCTGGAACAGCAGCCCTTCGAGCTCGAGCTTCACCAGATCGCCGCTGCGATACGCCCGGTCCCACCCGAGAGAGGGCATGGGCGCATACTTCTCGGCGTCCTTGGCCGGATCGAGATACCGGGCGAGGCCGACGCCGCCGATGACGAGCTCGCCCACTTCGCCGACAGCCACCGGAGTGCCCGAGGCGTCGACGACCGCCAGGTCCCAACCGTCCAGCGGTAATCCGATGCGGACCGGACCTTTACCGTCCATGATGGACGCGCACGCGACAACCGTCGCCTCGGTGGGGCCGTAGGTGTTCCAGACTTCCCGGCCTTCGACGGCGAGCCGCTCGGCCAGCTCCGGTGGGCATGCTTCGCCGCCGAAGATCAACAGCCGCACCGCTTCCAGTGCCACGGCCGGCCACAGTGACGCCAGCGTAGGCACCGTCGAGACGACGCTGATGTCTCGGGAGACGAGCCACGGACCGAGGTCGAAGCCGGACCGCACCAGAGAGCGCGGGGCGGGTACCAGGCAGGCACCGTGCCGCCACGCCAGCCACATCTCCTCGCAGGAGGCGTCGAACGCGACCGACAGGCCGGCGAGCACTCGGTCTCCCGGCCCCAGCGGATCCTTCTGCAGGAACATCCGCGCCTCGGCGTCGACGAATGCCGCGGCGTTACGGTGGCTGACTGCAACACCTTTGGGGGTTCCGGTCGAACCCGAGGTGAAGATCACCCACGCGTCGTCCTCGGGTGTGGGCAGCTCGGGCACCGGAGTACCGGCACCCAGTTCGGGCGCATTCTGTTTCGGCGCGGTGCCGGCAGCGATTCCGCCCGCAGTGACGATGGCCGTCACCTGCGCCTCACCGAAGACCAGTTCGGCGCGCTCTTCCGGATCGTCGGCGTCGACGGGGACGTACGCAGCCCCGACGTCGAGGATCGACAGAATCGCGACATAGAGCGAGAAGGACCCCGACGGCATCCTGATGCCGACGCGGTCGCCGCGCCGGACACCGGCGTCGGCGAGCCATTGGGCACCCTCGGCGATGTCGTCCAGCAGTTCGGCGTAGCTGACCGACACCGTCCCGTCGTCGATCGCGGGTGCATCCGGGAAGCGATCGGCGGTCTCCTGCAGTACGTCGATCAGTGTGCGGGCCGGCGGGGCAAGGGGCGAGCGGAGAAACGCGGCCGGAGCAGGTGCGATATCCGTGCTCGAACCCGGCAGATCGTTCTCTTGGTGCACAGACAACCGGGTGTCCTTCTCGTTCGTTGGCAGATGACTCTTGTGGTGCTGGGGAAAGCAGCGCCGTTGGTTATCTCACGTTCTGTTTGCCAGCAGGTGAACGAGCGCGCCTTCCCACCGCGGAAATCCTACTGCTGTGTCGGAGCGATCCCCGGCTTGACAAAACCGTGGCGGGTTTGCCAGTGTCTTGACCACGGTCACGAGTACCAGCATCGAGCCCCGGCTTGCTGGTCGGCAACCCTCCTTCGCGGTGGGGTGCTCCGGGTGACGACCAGGCTGACACCGAACAATCGGTGCGGCAAGCGCGGACTCGTTCACGAATATCTTCCGTTGCGGGTCCCTCGAACGTGAGGGCTTGATCTGTCATGACGTCTGTACTTTCCCGTCCCTGCACTCCTTTTGCCCCTGTTTCCGGCACGGAGTTGCAGGTTCCGGTGGTTCACGGCGGCACGTGCACCTACGCCAATTTCGATTACGCGGCCAGCGCGCCTGCGCTGTCCGCAGTGACCGATCGGATCGCGGAGTTGCTGCCGTTCTATTCGAGCGTGCACCGCGGGGCCGGCTACGCGTCTCGGGTGTGCACCGCGGCATACGAGAAGGCGCGCGAGACCGTGGCTGAATTCGTTGGTGCACAGCCGAATTCAGTGGTCGTGTTCACACGCAACACCACCGATTCGCTCAACCTGTTGGCCGCGTGCGTGCCAGGGGATACCGTGGTGCTCGATATCGAACACCACGCCAACCTCCTGCCGTGGCGCAATCGCCGAGTGGTGGTCGCAGCATCGACGCTGGCCGAAACGCTCGCCCGGCTCGACGCCGAACTGGCTGCGAAACCTGCTGCGCTACTGGCCATCACGGGTGCATCGAACGTCACCGGCGAAGTGCTCCCCATCGAGCAACTGGCCGATCTCGCGCATCGCCACGGTGCCCGGATCGTCGTCGACGGCGCACAACTCGTTCCGCACCGTCGAGTGGACATCGCCGCACTCGGTGTGGACTATCTGGCGTTCTCCGGTCACAAGCTCTACGCTCCGTTCGGCGCGGGTGTGCTTGTGGGAAGCCGTGATTGGCTCGACGCGGGCGAGCCCCACCTGGCCGGCGGCGGTGCCGTGCGCAGTGTGACGATCGAGCACACCGACTGGGCTCCCGCACCGCAGCGTCACGAGGCGGGAACGCCCAACGTGCTCGGAGTCGCCGCGCTGGCGGCGGCGTGCGAGGCCATCGCGTCGTTCGACGAGGATGCCGCGACGGCGCACGAGCGGGAATTGTCCACCCGATTGCGGGACGGGTTGGCCGCACTGAAGGGTGTCGAACTGCTGCAGGTGTGGGCCGACGCGCCCGACGTCGTCGGCATCGTCACCTTCACCGTCGCCGGCCACGACCCCGGTGAAGTGGCGGCGTACCTGTCGGCCGAACACGGCATCGGAGTGCGCGACGGAAAGTTCTGCGCCCACCCGCTGCTGCGCCGGCTCGGTCATGCCGACGGTGCCGTGCGGGCCAGTATCGGTCTCGGCAGTTCCTCGGCCGACGTGGACCGACTCGTCGACGCCGTGGCAGCGTTCGTCGAGTCCGGGCCGACATGGGCCTACGCCGAAGAAGCCGGGTGGTGGAACCCCGTTCCGGACCCTCGGCCGTTCCCCGCCCTGGCCGACGGGGCCGCCGGGGTTGGATCCCCGTGCAGCCCCGCAGGCAGTTAGCATGGCGTCATGACCGTGAGTGTCGTGTCGCGTGGCAATCGCCACTGGTGCAACAGGTATGTCGATCTGTGCCGCACTGCGTCCGGGTCGTGTTCGAGTTCGGCTCCGCTCCGACCGCATGCGCATCCCGACCGACGAATCAGGACCACCACTCATGTCGCACAATCACACCCGCATAGCCATCGAATCCGCTGACGTCTGGAACGAGCTGACCGCCGGGCCCGAGGTGAACACCGTCAGAATCGTTGCCTCGGACCTGCGGGAAGCTCAGCAGCAACGCGCCCGGTTGCACGCAGAAGCCGTCGACCGCGGTGACTCGGCCGACAATCTCGCGGTCTTCCTCGATCTCGAGATCTACATCGCTGCCGACGCCAGGACGGCTCGTCGGGAATTCGCCGCACTCGACGCGCCGGCAAGCCCGTCGTCCATCCGCTACGTCGGTACCCCGTCGGGACTGGCAAGTTTGATCTCCGACGTGACCGCGGCCGACGTCGCCGACGGCGTGACGCTGCAGGTGCACGGCGAGATCGAGCGGCAGTCGACGTTCCTGGCCGCGGGAGTGTTGCCGCTCCTCGAATCGCGCGGCACCCGCCTCGACACCGACGTCGTCGACGCGATCCTCAGCGCACCCCGAATTGCCCCGACCCTCGCGTCCTAGGTCGTTCGAGCTCAGGTGACGTCGATCGCCAGACCTGCGGTGATGCGCAGCAACTCGGAGTACGACGAGCGGAAGATCGTGTCGATGTGCCCGGCCGCGGCCCACAGTTCGGGGTGGGCCGCAAGGTCCTGATCGACGAACGTATCCAAATTCGTCGGATGGCCCACCGGAGCGATTCCCCCGATCGGCTGGCCGGTGGCGTGCTTGGCGGTACGCAGATCGGCCCGGGCGAGCGTGCCGCCGAGACGCTCACCGGTGTGCTCGAGATGAACATTGTGAGCCTCGGACACCAGGAGCAACACCGGCTCGTCGTCGAGCAGAAACACCATCGACTTCACGATCGCACCCACCTCGACGCCCAACGCAGCTGCGGCGTCGGCGGCGGTGTGGGTGCCCTCGGGACTGTTCACCACCACCCCGTGATGACCACGAGAAATCAGGGTGTCGGCAACGTGGGCTGCATTCGGATGAAGTAGCCGGGACATGCCCCAACCCTATTGCCACACGACCGTTTACGCAGACAGGTCGAGATCACCGAACAGTCTCAATCGCGCCATTCCCCCGTCGGGGAAGATGTCCATTCGCACCTCCGACACCGGAGTGTCGTGGTCGAGAACGAAGCGATGCCGAGTGTCGGGCTGCAGTGTCGTTCGCGGCAAGAGTTCGATCCAGTCGCCGTCGCCCAGTCGCCCTTGCAGGGATGCCGCGCCGGGGGCGTTGCCCAGGAAGCAACTGGTGTCCAGCTCGGCCAGCCGGATTCGGCCCGTGCCGGCGAGCTGCACCTGCACCCAGTCGTTGGCGTCGTTGCGTCGACGCGAGGTCTCCCAGCCTTCGCCCATCGAGCGCGGCGGGCCGGGGAACAGCAGATTGTTGGGGGAGCTGTAGAACATGTTGGAGCAGGCCGACACGTATGCGCCGTTCTCGAGCGCGGCCAGGTCGACGGGCCCGACGGCGAGGAACTTCGGGTCCGGGACGCCGCGGCCCAGTACTCGCAGCCGAGCGACGCCGCCGTCCGGGTAGATGGACAGCTTGACGTGCGTCCACCGGGCGTCGGACGCGACTTCGAATCGGTTCTCGCTGTCGCCATCGACGGCACTACGGGCGACGATGGTCGTCCATTCCGTCTCGTACAGCTCGGTCGGTGACGGGAATCCGGTCACCTCGGCGGCCTCGATCGAAACTTCCGGCGGATAGTTGCCGGTGAACCAGGACGTATCGACGATGACGGCCGACACGATGCCGGCAGCTCCGAGTCGCACGATCGCCTCGTCGTAGCCGGCCTCGCGTCGGCGCCGCGTCTCCCACCCGTCGTAGATCTGCCCCTTGTGCCCGAACGTCGCGGTCGAGTAGTCGGCTTTGCCCGGTGTGATCAGATTTTCCTTCTCGGCGAACGTCTCGTCGTTCGCCCACACCACTGCGCCACCGAGTGTGCGGACAGCGAGATCGGGCATCGGCAGAGGGAATGTGGCAGTCATGGGATGCCACTTTACTGGCTCGGCATCGATTCACCGGCGCTGCGACGACGGCGCAGAACCGCTGCCGCAGCCATCAGCAGCACGCCGATCAGGATGTAGAGACCCAGTCCGAGTGCCGGCTGCCCGACCCCCGCACCCGAGAAGTACACGATGCTGCGCACTCCTTCGGTGCCGATGCCCGGGGTGATCCACCGGCCGATCGACGCGTACACATGCGGCAGTACGTTGGCCCCGAAAGCGCCTCCAGCGCTGGGATTTCCGAGGATGACGAACAGCACGATCGCCGCCGGTACCGCAGCCACTCCGATCAGGGCTCGCAGGCCCATCGTGAACAGTCCGGTGGCGAAGACGACCCCGGTGCCCAGCACGGTGAGCGGAAACCAGTGTCCGGCAAAGGTTCCGAGTACGTGGGTGGTCAGCAGTGCTCCCAGTGCGCCCGAGGCAATCGAGTACGCGGCGAGAATGCCGACGTGGACACAGGTTTCGCGTCGGGTCGTCGGTGCCCCGATGAGCAGACCGAAGGCGGCCGCGAGGAGGTAGCCGCCGACGACCCAGCCCACCGACAGGTAGAAGCCGGACAATCCACGGTTGTCATGCACGCCGACCGGGATCTCGTCACGCACCACGAATTGGCGTCCCTGAGCGGCATCGACCTCGGTGAAGATCGATTCGAGGGCGGTCGCCACCGAGCTGCCGGCAGCGCTCGCGGTGATCAGTGTGTCGGTGCCGCTCGAGCCGACGACGTAGGCACCGAGGATGTCCCGATCGCGGAGCAGAGTGCGAACCTCGGCGGTGTCCACTGCCGTACGCGCGTCGAGCGGCGCACCGTCGATGGCGTCGAGGCGGTCGGCGGTCTGCTGGTCCAGGCCGGCGGGAAGCCCGGCCTCGGTCACCACGGCGATCGGAATCGCGTGGGGAGTCGGCTGATGGAACGCCGACACGTAGCTGAGGATGAAGCCGAGTTGCAGCACCAGCACTGCGGCGGCGAGTAGTGACATCTTGCGCATGAAAAGTGCTCCTGAACATGTCGAGACTCGAAGACCTTGTCGATACCCGAGGTATTCAATACTCTAGGTATCGTGAATGCCGAGCAGCAAGAAGAGTGGCGATCGACACAGCCACAGCGCAGGCCGCAGCGCACCGATGTGCGAGAACGACTGCTCGCCGCAGCGGCCGACGAGTTCACCGAGCGCGGATACGCGGCGGCCAAGCTCACCGACATTGCCGATCGGGCCGGGTTCACGAAGGGGGCCGTGTATTCCAACTTCGATTCCAAGCAAGGGCTGTTCGCCGAACTGCTGGCACAGCGATCACTCGACCTCGCCGCCCGAGTACTCGCTCACGTGTCCGACCTGGACCCGCAGGCGGCTGCGGGAGCCGGCGGCGGCGAAATCGCGTCCTGGGTGGTCGCCGAGCCGCGGTGGCCACTACTGACCGTCGAATTCGGGATTCTCGCGGGCCGTGACCCGGTGATTGCCGAGCGCTACCGCACCGACCGTCGTGCCCTCCGCTCCGAGCTCGAACGACTCATCGCCGATCGAGCGGTGCAGTGGGGTGTGGGGGAGGCGTTCGATGCTCGACGCCTCGCGATGTCCTTGGCTGCGTTGATCTCCGGATTGGCCGTGGAACATTCGGTGGATCCGGAGGAGATCGACCGGTCCGTCATCGCCGATGCCGTGTCGGAACTGTTCGCCGGAGCGATAGCCAGAGCACAGCTCGATTGAGGGCTGCGCTACCGGGTACTCCGGGTTCATGACTGCTCAGAATCCAGAACCCGATGAGACTGCCGGCCTCGAAGCGGGCGGTAGCGTGACGCCGGGCGATACTCCTCCAGCCGAGACAGCAGTCGGTGGGCCCAACCACGAACCGCCGCAGCGCAGTCGCGTGATGCCGATCGTCGTCGTCGTTCTGGTGGCATTGTTGGCGATCGTGATCGCCGGTGGCCTGATCGGTCGAGTTGTCGGCCTGTTCGGCTGATTTCGCGGTGTCAGTACGGCGGCCAGCCGCCTTCGGGACCCAACAGTCGGCCGAGGCGACGGTGATCGATCTCGACCAACTCCCTGCGCATGACCAGCCGTTCGGTCGGTTCGTCGTTGTCGAGTCGATGGCCGAGCTCCATCAGCACGTCCCTGGGTTCGAAACCGTCGGGAGCCATCATCAGGTTCGAGACGTACCGCCAGCCGAATTTCGATTCGTACGCGCGCGCTGCGGTGCCCAGGGCGCTACGTGATTCTGCGTCCATGGTCGTGCACATCTTGTTCGGCTCGGGCAGCGTCGCGGCCAAGGCGTCGATGACGTTGTCGGACAACTCGTTCAGCTCGGCGGCCGCCGCGGTGAACAACTCGTCCCGCGACCGGTACGGGCGGCCGTCGGCGAGACGTGAGGCCCAGGCAACCGAGCAACAGCACTCGTAGAGCGCGTGGACCGCCTTGCGACGCGGCAGATCGTTGAATGTCTCGAGACCCAACCCCTGATGCATCAACATGCATGAATGATGGAAGACCGGAGTCGGTCATTGCCATAGCTGAGCAGGCTCTTAGCGCAGACGTTACTCGGCGTAACACGCCCTGTAGGTACTGCTGCATCTGCCGCTAGGCTTGCAGCATGACCGAACGGAACTGGACCGCATTCTCTGTGGAGATCGCAGACCACATCGCGCACGTGACACTTCTCGGGCCGAACAAGGGCAACGCCATGGGCCCTGATTTCTGGAGCGAATGCCCAGAACTGTTCGACCGACTCGATGCCGATCCAGAGGTACGGGCCGTGGTTCTCGCGGGCTCCGGAAGGAACTTCACCTACGGTCTCGACCTGCCGGCCATGGCCGGAACGTTCGGACCGCTGATGGCCGACCAAGCACTCGCCGGACCCAGGACCACGTTCCACGACACCATCAAGACGATGCAGAAGGCCGTCAACGCCGTGGCGGACTGCCGCAAGCCCGTCGTCGCCGCAGTGCAGGGCTGGTGCATCGGTGGCGGCGTCGACCTCATCACCGCCGCCGACGTGCGATATGCCAGCGCCGACGCGAAGTTCAGCGTCCGCGAGGTGCGTGTCGCGATCGTCGCCGACATGGGATCTCTCGCTCGACTCCCCGCGATCATCGGCGACGGCCACATGCGTGAGCTCGCGTTGACCGGCAAGGACATCGACGCGGCGCGCGCCGAGAAGATCGGCCTGGTCAACGACGTGTTCGAGGACCACGATGCCGTCCTCGCGGCCGCCCGCGAGTGCGCCGCGGCCATTGCTGCGAACCCGCCCCTGGTGGTGCAGGGCATCAAGACCGTCCTCGACCATTCCCGGTCGGCGAGCGTCGACGACTCGCTGAGATTCGTCGCGGCCTGGAACGCGGCTTTCCTCGCCTCGCACGATCTCACCGAGGCCATCACCTCGGTGTTCGAGAAGCGTCCGGCCCAATTCACCGGTAGCTGACGTGGTCGAATACGCCGAAGAGCTGGGTACACAGCTGGTTCGGCTGCAGCGGATTCGGGAGCGCAACATCGCGCAGATCTCGTCCTCGGGCGGCGTCGACGGTGCCGCCTACGTATGCCTGTTCCGCCTGCTGCGCGACGGACCGATGCGGTCCAGCGAGCTCGCCGCGATGGTCAACTCGGACCCGTCCACGGTCAGCAGGCAGGTAGGCCAGCTGGTCGAGCGAGGACACGTCGCTCGGGTACCCGACGAACGTGACGGGCGGGCATTCGTTCTGGCCGCCACCCCGTCCGGTGAGGAAGCTGCAGCCGCCATCCAGCAACGCCGCACCGAGAACCTCGGACGAGTCATCGAAGGATGGGCCGAGGAGGATCGGGCGACGCTGGTCGGACTGCTGGATCGATTCTTGACCGATTACGAGACCATCAGACCGGACCTGCCCACTCAACGCCCGGGTAACGTCTGAGCCTCGGACTCCGAGAACTCGGTGACGACGGTCGAGTCGTTTCGTACGCTCGAGCCCTGCCTCGACGGCCGGGGCGCGACGCCGTCGTACCCGGATGCTCGGACTGCTCGAAACGGACGGAGGGGACGCGATGCCAACCGATCACGACCTACCCTCCCCGTCGTCCGAGATCGGACCCCGATCGGGCTCGATCCGGCTCGAGCGTCGCGTGGCCAGGGGTATCGCAGTGCTCGTCCCGTCGTTCGGAGTGATCGGCGCGATCATCATGCTGTCGGACGACGGTCCGGTGGGCACGACGGCCGTGCTGATCTGCACGATCGTGCTGCTCTCCACCCTGCCGGTGGGAGCGTGGTGGTGGTTACGGTCGGTGGACGCCTCGCACATGCCCGGATGGTTCGTGATCTATGCGGACGTGGGGGTGTCGGGGCTACTGCTGACCTTTGCGGACCGGGACCTGGCTCTGTACGGGGCTGCCCTGTTCTCGGTGATCGGCACCTACATCGCGTACTTCTCCCGCCGCAACGTACTGAAATTTCACACGGCGTTCGTCAACGCAGTCATTCTGCTGCTCGCGGTTCTGGCCGTCCTCGAACGCCCGGACGACCCGGCCTCGATCATCGCGCGCGCTCTCGTCACGGTGCTCGTGGTCAACTCGGTGCTCGCCTTTCGCGCCGTCATCCAACGCCAGCTCGACCTCGCCAACACCGACTCTCTGACGGGCCTGCTCAATCGGCGCGGTCTGGAACTGCGGCTCGAGCGGATGCTGGGCAGATTGGCCGACACTGAATCCGTGGCGTTGATGGTGGTCGATCTGGACCAGTTCAAGCGGGTCAACGACACCTTCGGCCATGCGATGGGTGACCGGGTTCTTCGCCGGACAGCGCGACGGCTGAGCGCTGTCACCGGTAGACGTCCGTGCGTGGCGCGGACCGGAGGTGAAGAGTTCACGATTGCCGTTCCGGTCGACGCCGACTCCGCCAAACACCTGGCCGACGACATTCGCGAGGCGGTGCACGATCCAGGCGACGACGTGCCGGTGACGGTCAGCATCGGGGTCGCGATACTCGATGCCGGCCAGTGGCGGTCGGCCGATTCGTCCTACGAGTCGGCCGAGTTGATGCACAACGGACTGCTCGACGCCGACGCAGCGATGTACGAGTCGAAACACGCGGGTGGAAACAAAGCAACGGTGTACACCGGCACCTGACATGCCGATGTACACCGTTGGTCGTTCCCGGGAAACGTTCTGGGGAGAACGATTCGAACCGTCAGCGCAGAGCGCTCTTCGGGTCGTTCCACAGCTGGTCGGTGAAATCCTCCAACGCGACGAGCACGATAGTGTCCTCGGTGCGCCTGAGAATCGACTTGCTGGCCCGCACCTGAAAGATGTCGCCGGTCTTGTCGGTCATCCGCCACAGGGAGTCCGCACGGGTGGCGACGGTGGTCAGGAACATCTCCGCGACGTTCACGCCCTCCGGAGCTCGATCCGGGAAGATGTCGTGCAGGTGGAAGTCCTCTCGTTCTGTCCGGTCGAGTCCGAACAGATCGTCGAAGGCCTCGTTCGCGAACACGATGGCACCGGTGGGATCGACAGCCAGAATCGGTACCGGGATCCGGTCGAGAACGACGGTCACCGGCAGATCGGGGAACTGGGTCGGGTCCGATATCGGCCGCGACTCCAGATTGCGCCGATCACCGGCGGTGCCGTTGGAAGTGCTGTCGGTCATACGTCTCCCCAAACTGTGGTTCGTCGGCACACGGCCGAAACGAGGTGTTGTGATGCCGAAAGGATCAGTGACCCGGATTGTCCGTCAAACGCTTGAAGGACGCAGCGATTTCGGCCTCGGCTTCTGCGCGACCCACCCAGTCTGCACCGGTGACGTGCTTGTTGGGTTCGAGATCCTTGTAATGGACGAAGAAATGCTTGATCGCGTCGAGCTCGAAGGTCGAGACGTCGCTCAGATCCTGGATGTGATCCCAGCGGGTGTCGCCGGCCGGCACACACAGCACCTTGTCGTCGCCGCCTGCTTCGTCGACCATCTTGAACATGGCCACCGGGCGGGCCTCGACGATGACACCGGGGTACACCGACTCGGGCAGCAGCACCAGCGCGTCGAGCGGATCGCCGTCCTCGCCCAGGGTGTTCTCGATGAAGCCGTAGTCGGCCGGATACGCCATCGCGGTGTAGAGGTAGCGGTCGAGACGAACACGTCCGGTGACGTGGTCGACCTCGTACTTGTTGCGCTGCCCCTTGGGGATCTCGATGGTGACGTCGAACGACACGTGCAGTCCTCACTGTCTTGGTTCGAGCCCGAGCGGGCTCGAGTGGTTTGCGAATGTCTCTATGGTGGCGGCGCAAGGCTACCGGACCCGAGGATACTGTTGACTCGACGATCATGGGTACGACCACGGCAATGACGGAGGAACGGTGGCGGGGCTGACACGGCGATTCCTCGGTCCCATGGCGGGGCGCAGACGCAGGAAGAAGCGGTTGATCCTCACGCTGTGCGCGGTGTTCGTCGTGGTCCTTGCCGTCACGACCGCCGCTCTGGTGCTGCCCAGGGTCTCCGAAAGTGTCGACGCCGCGATCGCACCCCCGCCCGAGACTGTGCTGCCGAACCCGTCGATCACCGCGTTCCCCGACTCCGCCCCGGTGCCGAGCGCAGCCGGTCTCGCAGGCGCGCTCGCACCCGTCGTGGACGACGCCGCGCTCGGCACCTTCACCGGCACCGTGGCCGACGCGCAGACCGGCCAGATCCTGTGGTCGCAGAATCCCGACACGCCCATGACTCCCGCATCGACGACCAAGGTGCTCACGGCAGCGGCCGCGATGCTCGCGCTTCCGTCCGACCACCGCGTCGCGACCCGGGTGGTCCAGGGCAGCGGTGAGGGCAACATCGTGCTGATCGCCGGCGGCGACCCCACGCTCACCGCCCTGCCGGTGGGTACGACCGGGTTCTATCCGGGAGCGGCGCGTATCGACGACCTGGTGGAGCAGATCCGCCGCAGCGGAACCGCAGTGCGCAGCATCAGCGTCGACACGTCCATCTACTCCGGCGACACGATGGCCCAGGGCTGGTTCCCGGCCGACATCGCCGCCGGATCGATCACCCCGATCGAACCGATCATGCTCGACGGCGGCCGCTCGAACCCCCTCGTCGACGAATCGCCGCGCAGCACCACGCCTGCCCTCGATGCCGGCCGCGCCCTCGCCGCGGGACTCGGCGTCGACCCCGCTGCGGTGACGACGGGCAAGGCGGCGGAGGGTGCCGATCAGATCGCATCGGTGCAGTCGGCCCCGTTGCGGGATCGGCTGCAGCAGATGATCTATCGGTCCGACAACGTGCTGGCCGAAGCGGTGGGCCGAGAACTCTCGCTCGAGATGAATACGGCGGCAAGCTTTTCCGGGGCGGTGGCGTCCATCGGCCAGACCCTGTTCTCGGCCGGCTTCGACATGGCGGGTCTGGCGTTGCAGGACGCGAGCGGACTGTCGGTCGACGGCAGGATTCCCGCGCGCCTGCTCGATCAGGTGCTGACGTCGGCAGCCGGGAGCGGCCAACCGGCACTGCGGCCCATGCTCGACTACCTACCGGTCGCCGGTGCCACCGGAACGCTGTCCGATCGGTACGCCTCGGGTGATCGTACCGGTGCCGGCTGGGTTCGCGCGAAGACCGGAACCCTCTCCGCTGCAAGCGCTCTGGCGGGATACGTCGTCGACGTCGACGGTCGGATCCTGACGTTCGCCCTGATGTCCAACGACCGGCCACCCGATGTCAGTCGACCCGCCCTCGATGCCGTCGCATCGACCCTGAGAATGTGTGGTTGCCGATGAGCACCGAAACAGCAACCGCCGACGACAACGGCGCCACGTCCGGGTTCGCCGGCGCAGTCGACTGGGCGGTGGCCGCGAAGGCCGGAGCGAGATTGGCCCGCCCGGGACCGGCCACCTCGCGATACACCGCCGCCGCAGCCGTGGAAGAGCTTGCCGCAGCATCGATTCGGGCCGAGGGGCCGGTGCGGGAGACGACCGGTCTGGCCGACGGTCTGCCGGTGCCCGACGCCCAGGTGGTCGATCGAGCAGGATGGATCGCTGCAGCGGCTGC
This sequence comes from Rhodococcus sp. KRD175, assembly GCF_017168275.1. Classification (NCBI taxonomy): domain Bacteria; kingdom Bacillati; phylum Actinomycetota; class Actinomycetes; order Mycobacteriales; family Nocardiaceae; genus Rhodococcus; species Rhodococcus sp. KRD175. Next base: position 48,503 of record NZ_JABFAQ010000006.1, on the reverse strand, counting down.
GTCGATGAAGCACCTCACCGGGGACGAGAACGAGGCACCCCCGACCGGTCTGCTCGGTGGCAAGCCCGCCGGGTTGCAGGCCGGTGCCATGCTCGCGTTCCTGTCCAGTGCCATTCTGGGACAGTACGATCCGTTCACCGGTGAGAGCGGCACCCTGCTGCTGGTCGCACCCAACGTGATCGCCGTCGAACGTGCACTTCGCGTCTCGCCCAGTGATTTTCGACTCTGGGTATGCCTGCACGAGGTGACCCACCGAGTGCAGTTCTCCTCCGCGCCGTGGCTCGGGCAGTACATGCGGGACAACGTCGGATTGCTCTCCGACGGCACCGACGAGCCGATGTCCGATGTCCTCACTCGGCTGAGCGGCGCTCTGAAGGCCAGGAAGAATCCCGGCGGATCCGCCGAGGACGCCGGCATCATCGGTCTGCTCCGCGCGACCCAGCCCGAGCCGCAGCGGCAGGCGATCGACCGGCTTCTCGTTCTCGGAACACTGCTCGAAGGTCACGCCGACCACGTCATGGACGCCGTCGGACCGGCCGTCGTGCCGTCGGTGGTGCAGATCCGCCGCGCATTCGATCGGCGACGCCAACGCAAGGTCAACCCCGTGCAACGCGTCGTCCGCACACTGCTCGGGATGGACGCAAAGATGGCGCAATACGTACGCGGCAAGGCATTCGTCGATCACGTCGTCGGCTCGGTGGGAATGGAACGCTTCAACACGGTGTGGACCGGACCGGACACCCTGCCGTTGCTGTCTGAGATCGAGGACCCGGATGCGTGGGTCGCGCGAGTCCTTGGCTGAGCCTGCGGAACGACCCAAGCTGCCCGAGTCTCCGGCGTTGCTGGAAGTTCGGCGTGCGGTGCGGGGTTGGTTGGCGGCGCATCCCGGCCCGGTAGCGGTGGCGTTGTCCGGTGGTGCGGATTCACTGGCGCTCACTGCGGCGACGGCAGCCGAGGCTTCGAACGTGGCGGCGCTGATCGTCGATCATGGACTTCAGGCGGGATCGGCCGAGGTGGCTGCCGTCGCCGCCGAGCGTGCCCGGTTGCTGGGCGTCGCCGATGCGCGGGTGCTGACGGTGACCGTGGCGGGTACGGGTGGGGTGGAAGCCGCCGCTCGCCGAGCCCGATACGACGCATTGGACGCCGCGCGCGGTGATGCCTCGGTGCTGGTGGCGCACACTCTCGACGATCAGGCCGAGACGGTGCTGTTAGGCCTCGGTCGGGGCTCGGGGCCTCGGTCTATCGCCGGAATGGCAGCGTTCGACGACCCGTGGGGTCGCCCGCTCCTCGGGGTGCGCCGCGCCGTGACGCGAGCCGCGTGCGCGGAGCTGGGACTCGAACCGTTCGAAGATCCGCACAATTCCGATCCCGACTTCACCCGGGTGCGACTACGCCACGAGGTGTTGCCGTTGCTCGAGGACGTGCTCGGTGGGGGCGTCGCTCCGGCTCTGGCCCGCACGGCCGAGCAGCTGCAGGACGACGGCCGGGCGCTCGACGCCATCGCCGCGGCCGTCGTCGATACGAACACGCGCGAGTTGGACGTCTCGGCGATCGAATCGTCCGACCCTGCGATCCGCCGCCGAGTGGTGCGTCGCTGGCTCCTCGGCCGGGGAGTGACGTCGTTGTCGGACCGTCAGATCCGCGCTGTCGATGCGCTCGTCGTGTGCTGGACCGGGCAGGGCGGAGTTGCGCTGCCTGGGGGAACGCCGGAGGCGAGGTTGGTGTGCTCGCGTCGGCATGGCAGGCTGAGCGTCGGCCTGGAGAACGAATGAAGGGAAACCCCGTGTACGAGGGCGACATCGAATCGGTTCTCATTTCCGAGGAACAGATCAAAACACGGACCGCGGAACTCGCAGAGGAAATTGCCAAGCGGTATCCCGAGGGTGCTCCCGAAGGCGACTTGCTGCTGGTCGGCGTTCTCAAGGGCGCGATCATGTTCATGACCGACTTCGCGCGGGCCCTGCCCATCCCGGCGCAGCTCGAGTTCATGGCGGTGAGCTCCTACGGCTCGTCGACGTCGTCCTCCGGCGTCGTCCGGATTCTCAAGGACCTCGACCGCGACATCACCGGACGCCACGTGCTGATCGTCGAAGACATCATCGACTCCGGTCTGACGCTGAGCTGGCTCAAGCGCAACCTGGCGACCCGGTCGCCCGCCTCGCTGTCGGTGGTGACGTTGCTGCGTAAGCCCGACGCGATCAAGGTCGACGTCGAGGTCGCGAACGTGGGCTTCGACATCCCCAACGAGTTCGTCGTCGGCTACGGCCTCGATTACAACGAGCGATACCGCGATCTGCCGTACATCGGTCTGCTGGACCCGAAGGTGTACAGCTGATCCGAGTTCTTTCGGTTCCGCCCGTGTCGCTGCGCTGGACCGTCCGTGAATGGACCATTGCCGCGCCGAGACGTATGCAATGGTCCATCGATCCGGATAGTGTGCGGCGATACACGGGGAACTGCCGGGGGAGTGCAGTCGTTGGAGGGGAAGAAGCGTCGACGCCGACAGGCGCGTGGACGCAGAGCGCCAGGTAAGAGCGAGTCCGATGTCCGAGTCTCGCGGTAGCCTGGAGTATCCGGCGGGCAGGGAGCAGCCAGCGCGCGGGAGCGGACTGAAAGGACACGGCCGAGTCGGCTGAAGCTGTATGAATCGGAAGACAGTAATACGAAATCTCGCCATCGTTTTCGGCATTCTGTTGGTGATCTATGCCTTCAGCTACTTCGGTAACGACACGCGGAACTGGACGTCGGTCGACACCTCGGTGGCGATCGCCCAGCTCGACGACCGCAATGTCGAGTCCGCGCAGATCGACGACCGTGAGCAGCAGATTCGGCTGACCCTCAAAGAGGCCTCCGACGCCACGGACAACGAGAAGCAGATCATCGCGAAGTATCCGGACTCGGCGTCCGAGCAGATTTTCGACAAGGTCGACTCGCAGGGCTTGAACAGCTACAACACCACCGTCACCCAGGAGAGCTGGTTCAGCTCGTTCCTGCTGCTCATCCTCCCGATGGTGTTGATCCTCGGCGTGATCATCTTCGTGATGAGCCGTATGCAGGGCGGCGGCCGCGGCGGTGTCATGGGCTTCGGCAAATCCAAGGCCAAGCAGCTGACGAAAGATATGCCGAAGACCACGTTCGCCGATGTCGCGGGCGCGGACGAGGCTGTCGAAGAGCTCTACGAAATCAAGGACTTCCTGCAGAACCCGGCGCGTTACCAGGCCCTCGGTGCCAAGATTCCGCGCGGCGTTCTGCTGTACGGCCCTCCCGGAACCGGCAAGACGCTGCTGGCGCGCGCCGTCGCAGGCGAGGCGGGCGTCCCGTTCTTCACCATCTCCGGCTCGGACTTCGTCGAGATGTTCGTCGGCGTCGGTGCATCCCGCGTGCGCGACCTGTTCGAACAGGCGAAGCAGAACAGCCCCTGCATCATTTTCGTCGACGAGATCGACGCCGTCGGCCGCCAGCGCGGCGCAGGCATGGGCGGCGGACACGACGAGCGCGAGCAGACGCTCAACCAGCTGCTCGTCGAAATGGACGGCTTCGGTGAGCGCACCGGCGTCATCCTCATCGCCGCCACCAACCGTCCCGACATCCTCGACCCGGCCCTGCTGCGTCCGGGCCGCTTCGACCGACAGATCCCGGTCGGTGCCCCCGACCTGGCCGGCCGTCGAGCGATCCTGAAGGTGCACTCGGCCGGCAAGCCCGTCGCGCAGGATGCCGACCTCGAAGGTCTGGCCAAGCGAACCGTCGGAATGTCGGGTGCAGACCTGGCCAACGTCATCAACGAAGCGGCACTGCTCACCGCTCGTGAGAACGGCACCGTCATCACCGAGGCGTCGCTCGAAGAATCCGTCGACCGCGTCGTCGGTGGTCCGCGCCGCAAGAGCCGCATCATCAGCGAGCACGAGCGCAAGATCACCGCGTACCACGAGGGTGGCCACACTCTCGCGGCATGGGCGATGCCCGACATCGAGCCCGTGTACAAGGTGACCATCCTCGCGCGCGGTCGCACCGGCGGCCACGCGATGACGGTCCCCGAGGACGACAAGGGCCTGATGACGCGGTCGGAGATGATCGCACGCCTGGTGATGGCCATGGGTGGACGCGCCGCGGAAGAGCTTGTGTTCCACGAGCCGACCACCGGAGCGTCCTCGGACATCGACCAGGCCACCAAGATCGCCCGCGCTATGGTCACCGAGTACGGCATGAGCAGCAAGCTCGGTGCCGTTCGCTACGGACAGGAACAGGGCGACCCGTTCCTCGGTCGTTCGATGGGACAGCAGTCCGACTTCTCGCACGAGGTCGCACGCGAAATCGACGAGGAGGTGCGCAAGCTCATCGAAGCCGCGCACACCGAGGCGTGGGCCATCCTCAACGAGTACCGCGACCTGCTCGACACCCTTGCCTCCGAGCTGCTCGAACGTGAGACGCTGACCCGCAAGGACCTCGAGAAGATCTTCCACAGCGTCACCAAGCGCCCGCGCATCACGCTGTTCAACGACTTCGGTGACCGTAAGCCGTCGGACAAGCCGCCGGTCAAGACTCCTCGCGAGCTCGCAGCCGAGCGCGGCGAGCCGTGGCCTCCGGTGCCACCGGCACCGAAACAGCTTCCACCGCAACAGTTTCCGCAGCCCAGCTACGCCGGGTCGCCGCAGCTGACCAAGGGTGGGCAGCAGAACGGCAGCAACGGTTACAACGGCGCACCCACCAACGGCGCCCCCAGCAACGGCGCACCGGGCACCGGCGAGCTCGGACCGAACACGGGTTCCGGTCGACGTAGCGCGCCAGCCCCCGGCGACTACAACGGCGGCGGTTACAACGGCGCCGCCAATGGCGGTCCTGCCAACGGAAGCTACGGGCCGAACACGGGCGGCGGATACTCCGAGGGCTATCGCCGGCCCGAGCCCCGATCGGGTCCCAATGGTTCGGGCCCCGATTACGGCGCTCCCGCCGGCTGGTCGGCACCCGGCTGGCCGCCGCGCGATCAGCCACAGGTGCCGCGCTACCAAGGCCCGTCCACGCCGCCGGCTCAGTACCAGCCTCCGCGTGAGCAGGACTCGGATCAGGGCTACCGTCAGCATCCGACGTATCAGCAGCCGCAGTCCTACCAGCCGCCCCAGCCGCAGCAGTCGTACGACCCGCAGCAGCCGCAGCAGTCGTATCAGCCGCCGCAGTACCAGCCGGATCCGTTCCGGCCGGACGCCGGGGAGCACGGTCGCACGTCCCGGCACGAGCCTCCCTACGGCGAGAATTCCGAGGGCGCGCCGGAGTCGACTCCCACGTGGGAGGTTCCGGAAAGCTCGCACAACTACCCGCTGCCCGGAGACGATCGACCCGCTCATGGTTCGTCGGAGGAGTCGCAACAGGGTGAGCACGGCGACGGTCACGGAAACGACGACGGCGACGCCGGCCCACGCACCCAACGGTGGGAAGGACCGGGCGGCTCACACCGCTAGTCCGATCATTAGGCTGACTGGGTCGACCGTGACGGTCGACCCAGTGCGTCGTTTCGAACCCGTGCTGTTGTTCGTCGGCGAGCCGTTCACACCGAGCAGCACGCCCGCCCAGCTGCCACATTCGCGGAGCCCAACCGGAGGTACGTTCTCGTGTCAGTCAACAGGACCGACGAGTCGACAGGCGACTCGGCAGAAGTCCCAGCAGCCGTGCAATCCGCCGCCCCGCAGCAGGGAATCGTGGAGACGGTGGCCTTTGCCACGGGCGCGGTGTTCGACCAGCCCCGCGCGGAGGCCGCGGTACGCGAGTTGCTCATTGCCGTCGGTGAGGATCCCGACCGCCAGGGCCTGCTCGATACCCCGGCTCGTGTCGCCCGGTCCTACCGAGAGATCTTCGCCGGCCTCTACACCGATCCGGACACCGCGCTGAACACGACCTTCGACGAAGGCCATCAAGAACTGGTTCTGGTTCGAGACATCCCCATGTACTCCACGTGCGAGCACCACCTGGTCTCGTTCCACGGCGTCGCCCACGTGGGATACATCCCCGGCAAGAGCGGCAAGGTGACCGGTCTGTCGAAGCTGGCCCGCGTGGTGGACATGTACGCCAAGCGTCCCCAGGTGCAGGAGCGGTTGACCAGCCAAATCGCCGACGCGTTGATGCGCAAGCTCGACCCACGCGGCGCAATCGTCGTGATCGAGGCCGAGCACTTGTGCATGGCGATGCGCGGTATCCGCAAGCCCGGTGCCAGCACCACCACCTCTGCGGTCCGGGGTCTGCTGCAGTCCAGCGCGGCATCGCGTTCGGAAGCCTTGGACCTGATCCTCCGGAAATGACGGTTCCGGTCCGATCACGATGATTCTCGCGCGCTCCGTTCCCGCTGCGCCCATCGTCATGGGCGTTCTCAACGTGACGGCCGATTCGTTCTCCGACGGCGGTCGCTACCTCGACGTCGACGCGGCCGTCGAACACGGTCTGGCAATGCATCGGCTGGGAGTCGACATCGTCGACGTCGGCGGGGAGTCCACGCGCCCCGGGGCGGACCGCGTCGACCCGTCGGTCGAGGCGCAGCGCGTCGTACCGGTCATCTCGGCGTTGGCCGCCGAAGGCGTGAGCACCAGCGTCGACACGATGCGCGCACACGTCGCCGCTGCGGCGATCGAGGCCGGGGTGTCGATCGTCAACGACGTCTCGGGCGGTCGAGCCGACCCCGCAATGGCCGGCGTGGTCGCGCGAGGCGGACTGCCGTGGATCCTGATGCACTGGCGGGCCGCCGACTCGACGTTCCGGCACACCGGTCCGGCCGATCACTACGACGACGTGGTCGCCGACGTCCGCCGCGAACTGCTCGAGCAGGTCGACCACGCAGTGAGCGCCGGGGTCGACGCGTCGCGGATCGTGCTGGACCCGGGCCTCGGATTCGCCAAGAACGCGGAGCACAACTGGCAGCTGCTGCGCGGACTGCCCATCCTGGTGGAATCCGGTTTCCCGGTTCTGGTGGGTGCGTCCCGCAAACGTTTTCTGGGCTCGCTTCTCGCCGAACCCGACGGTTCACCGCGTCCACCGGACGGCCGGGAGATCGCGACGGCCGTCGTCTCGGCCCTCGCCGTCGCCGGCGGCGCGTGGGGAGTGCGGGTGCACGACGTCCGGTCGTCACTCGACGCGGTGGCCGTCGTGCGGGCATGGCAGGGTGGTCGCGCATGAGCGAGATCAACAGTGCCGCTGCAGGGACTCGTCGCGGCGACCGCATCGAATTGCGCGGGCTGACCGTCCGCGGCAATCACGGTGTCTTCGACTTCGAGAAGCGAGACGGCCAGGACTTCGTCGTCGACATCACCGTCTGGATGGATCTCTCGCCCGCGGCCGAGACCGACGATCTGACTCGGACGTTGCACTACGGCGAGCTGGCCGAACATGCCGCGGCGGTCGTAGCGGGCCCGTCCCGGGATCTGATCGAGACGGTCTCCGCCGAGATCGCCGAGGTGGTGCTCGGTTACGACTCCCGAGTCGACGCGGTGGAGGTGGTGCTGCACAAGCCGTCGGCTCCCATTCCCCTGACGTTCGGCGACGTTGCCGTGGTGGCCTATCGGGAGCGAAAGTGAGCCGTGCAGTGCTGTCGATCGGCAGCAACATCGGCGACTCGATGAGCCACTTGCGTTCTGTCACAACGGAATTGGGTTCGCGCGTGGTGGCGTGCTCGGCCGTGCATCGATCTGCTCCGTGGGGTGGCGTCGAGCAACAGGACTTCCTCAACGCGATCGTGGTGGCCGAGGACGATGCCTACGGCCCGTGGGACTGGTTGCGTCTGGCGCAGCAACTCGAGGAGGCAGCGGACCGCGTTCGAGTGCAGCGTTGGGGACCCCGCAGCCTCGACGTCGACGTGATCGTGTGCGACGACGTCATCAGTGACGACCCGCGCCTGATTCTTCCCCATCCCCGTGCGCACGAGCGCGCGTTCGTGCTGATGCCGTGGCTGGACGTCGAGCCCGACGCCACGCTTCGGGTCGACGGGGCGGACGTGCCGATATCCGAGCTGCTCGAGCGTCTGAGTACGGACGAGCGAGCGGGAGTCGTCCGTCTCGACGGCGACGGTGATCGACTGTGGTGACCAATCCCACCAAGATCTGGGATGTCTTGGGTTTGTTTCTGATCGCCGCAGTGGGCACGTGGCTGCTGGTGCGGGTTTTCTACGGTTCGTTTCCGCCGATCCCGGTGTACGCCGGAGCGTCGCTGTATCTGGTCGCGGTGGTGGAAGTGGTGACCGCGGTGATCGTCCGCAATCGCATCGCCGAGCATCGAGTGGGTACCGGTCTGCACGACCTGCATCCGTTGACGGTCTTCCGGGCGCTGGTGTTGGCGAAGGCGTCGCTGCTGGTGGGAACCGCTCTGGTGGGGGTGTGCGTCGGCTTCCTGGTGTACGTATTGCCACGAGCGGCAACGGTGCGAGCGGCGTCCGCGGACCGAGCCGGAGCGATCGTGGCCCTCGTCGCGGGCCTGGCCGTCGTCGCCGCCGCGGTGTGGCTCGAGCAGTGCTGCCGCACCCCGGAAGATCGGGACGACGAGCGCTCCCGATAACGTATCCGTCCCTCGATCGTTACCTTCGTTGTGCACGTGATCGGTCGGGGATGACCGGATGCGACCGACAGGCCGGTTACCCTTGAGGACATGACAGATCAGACTCGCGCCAAGAAGGGACGCCGAAAGCGGCGTAGTGCGAGCCAGCTGTTCCTCGCGGCGCTCGTCGTGTTCGGCATCGTCGCCAGTGTGCTGTTGTTGTTCAGCGAAAGCGTTCAGTGGATGCGCGTCGGGGTGCTCTCGGCGCTGTGGGCCGCGGTGATCGGTGCGTTCGCGATGACGAAGTACCGCAGGGAAGCGGCTGCGGATCAGACCAAGGCCAAGGACTTACAGACCGTCTACGAACTGCAGCTCGCCCGCGAGATCTCGGCCCGACGCGAGTACGAGATGAGCGTCGAAGCCCGGGTGCGCAACGAGACGCGGTTGGAATCGGACGAGGTCGCTGCGCTGCGTAACGAACTGGCCGCGCTGCGCCAGAACCTACAGGTGCTGTTCGAGGGCAACCTGCCGACCGAACGGGTCGCACTGCGCGCCGAGGCGATGCGGATGCAGGAACTCGGTGGCCGTGGCTACGACAGCTATCAGCCCGCACCGTCCGGGTTGTACGTACGAGGTGGCGGCAACGGCAACGGACCCGCAGGCCCCGGCTTCAACGGCGTGGGCACGCCCTACGACGAGCCGGTCACCGCCGAGACGTCGGTGGTCTATCCCGAGGATCCGGACGAAATGCCCCGCGCGACGGCGGCACCGGACCCCGATTCCCGGTACGCACAGGACGCGTCTGCCGAGCAGGGTTCTGCACCGGAGGGTTCCGACGACGTCACCGACGCCGGGCAGAACGACCGCACCGAGCCGCCGGCCGCGCAGTCACGCCCCTACGGGGCACCGAGGCCGGCCGGGCGGGTGAGCCCGCCTACCTCGCCGTTCACCGCATACAACTTCGAGCAGACGCGTCGACCCGCGGCCGAATCCGAACCGGCCGAATCAGAACCTGTCGAGGACGCCGAACCTGTCGAGGAGGCCCAGCCCCAGCAGGCCCCCGAGCCCGAATCGGCCCAGGAAGAGGCCACGTACCCGGAGTCTCGCCGCTCGCTGCGCGATTCGGCCGATGCGTTCTTCGCAGCCGACCGCGTCGACGACACGCCTGCCGAGGAGACGGCGGATGCACCGCGACGCGGACGCAGGCGCGCCGAATCCCCCGAGGAGGCGTCCGGCGCGCACTCCAACGGCCGTTCCGTCGCCGAGATCATGGCCGGGCTGGCAGGCGGCGATTCGGCCGACACGACGACCACCGACGCAGGCACGCGTCGCCGTCGCCGTCGCGCAGACTGAGAACCAGATCACACCGGTTTCCCATGGCACGTTCGGTGCCGCTGTCGCTAGTGTTCCCTGCAGGACGTCTGGTACCCGCCGAGCGGGACTGGAACGAACGAGAGGAAAATTTCGGTGACCTCATCAGGGTTCACTGGTGGTCTGTCTCCGGCTCGCTTGACCGTGGGTGTCGTCTCCGCCGGTCGGGTCGGTACGGCATTCGGTGAGGCGCTCGAACGCGTCGGACACGTTGTCGTCGGTGCCGCCGCGGTATCGGACGCATCCATCGCGCGAGTACGTGATCGATTGCCCGAGTCGCAGATTCTGCCTGTCGACGAGGTTGCACGTCGCGCCGAACTGCTGATTCTGGCGGTACCGGACTACGAACTGGCCTCGATCGTCGCCGGTCTCGCCGCGACCGGGGCGGTCGCGCCGGGCAAGTTGGTGGCGCACACCTCCGGCGCGAACGGCGTCGCGGTACTGGAGCCGTTGGCTGCCCTTGGCGCGGTTCCGTTGGCAATACATCCGGCCATGACATTCAGCGGCGGACCCGAGGACACCGACCGGATGACGGCGGCGTGCTTCGGCATCACCGCGGGCGACGAGATCGGTTATGCGGTAGCCCAAGCCCTCGTCCTCGAGATCGGCGGCGAGCCGGTGCACGTGCCCGAGAGCAACCGGGCGCTCTACCACGCGGCGCTGGCTCACGGCAGCAATCACCTCGTGACGTTGGTCGTCGACGCGGTCGAGGCACTGCGAGTTGCGTTGGCCGGTCCGGGTTTTCCTGGATCCGATGCCGAACGTGGTGTGCCCGAGCGCGTTCTGGCTCCGCTGCTCGAAGCTGCACTGGACAATGCGCTGCGCAACGGACAATCCGCACTGACCGGCCCGGTGGCCCGAGGCGATACCGCGGCTGTCGGCAAACACCTCGAAGTGCTCGAGGCCGTCGATCCACGGATCGCCGCCGGTTACCGTGCGCTGTCGCTGCGGTCCGCCCAACGTATCGGTGCCGCAGCCGATCTGATCGAGATTCTGGAAGGGAAGCGATGACCCTCGCGGGCAGCTACACGAAGGGGCAGTTGACGGTTCACCACGATCCCGCGGTGATCACGTCGGTGTCCAAGGCCCTACGTGGCGTCGGCAAGCAGGTCGCTCTGGTGCCGACCATGGGCGCATTGCATGCCGGCCACCTGCAGTTGGTGCGCCAGGCGAAGCTCACCGGCGCGGTCGTGATCGTGTCGATTTTCGTCAATCCACTGCAGTTCGGCGTGGGGGAGGACCTCGACGCCTATCCGCGGACCCTCGACACCGATGTCGAACTGCTCCGCGGCGAGGGCGTGGAATTGGTATTCGCGCCGTCCGCGTCGGACATGTACCCGTCCGGGCCGCGCACCACGGTCCATCCCGGTCCGCTCGGTAGTGAACTCGAAGGTGCCAGCAGACCAACGCATTTCGCGGGAATGCTCACCGTCGTGGCCAAGCTGCTGCAGATAGCCGCTCCGCATCGGGCGTACTTCGGGGAGAAGGACTACCAGCAGCTGACGCTGATCCGGCAGATGGTGCGAGACCTGAACTTCGACGTCGCGGTCATCGGAGTCCCGACGGTTCGCGAGCAGGACGGTCTGGCGCTGTCCTCGCGCAACAGGTATCTCGATGCCGAACAGCGTGACGCTGCAATGGCGTTGTCCGCTGCACTCGTGGCCGGGGCGCACGCTGCGGCCGGCGGAGTCGAGGCCATCATCGCCACCGCGCGTGCCGTCCTCGACGAGGCACCACTGGTGCAGGTCGACTATCTGGAGGTGCGCGACCCGCATCTCGGCCCGGCTCCCGAACGTGGGGACGGAAGACTGCTCGTGGCGGCCAAGGTGGGCACCACGAGATTGATCGACAACGTCGGTGTCGCAGTCGGCACCGGTTTCTTGGAGTACCCGGACGATCCGAAAAGTGGAGAGTGACACGATGTTTCGTACCATGATGAAGTCCAAGATCCATCGCGCCACCGTCACGCACGCAGACCTGCACTACGTGGGCTCGGTGACCGTCGATCAGGAGCTGATGGAAGCAGCCGATCTGCTCGAAGGCGAGCAGGTCACCATCGTCGACATCGACAACGGTGCGCGGCTGGAGACCTACGTGATCACCGGTGAGCCGGGCAGTGGTGTGATCGGAATCAATGGGGCCGCAGCGCATCTGGTGAACCCGGGTGACCTGGTCATCCTGATCGCCTACGGGGTCATGAACGAGCAGGAGGTTGCCGACTACGCACCCCGGGTGGTGTTCGTCGACGACAAGAACCGGCCGGTCGAGCTCGGCAGCGACCCGGCTCATGCGCCCGCCGGTTCGGGTCTGATCACGCCGCGCGATCTGCGGGCCGACTCCGTGCTGGTCTGACTCGATGCTTCTCGCAATCGATGTACGCAACACCAGCACGGTGGTCGGGCTCTTCACCGGCACCGGGGATCACTCGAAACTGCTGCGCGATTGGCGTATTCGCACCGATCCCCATGTGACGGCCGACGAGCTGGCGTTCATGTTGCGGGGGTTGTTGGGCGAACAGGCCGAGCAGATCACCGGGGTGACGGCTCTGTCCACGGTGCCGTCCGTGCTGCGCGAGATGCGGACGATGCTCGTGCGCTACTGGGATCACGTGGTGCACGTGGTGGTCGAACCCGGTGTGCGGACCGGGGTTCCGCTGCTGGTCGACAATCCCAAAGAGGTCGGGGCCGATCGCATCGTCAATACCCTTGCCGCACATGATCTGTACGACTCGGCGTGCATCGTGGTGGATTTCGGCACCACCACGTGTGTCGACGTCGTCTCGGCCAAGGGCGAGTTCCTCGGCGGAGCGATCGCGCCCGGTCTCGAAATTTCGGCGTCGGCCATGTCGACTCGCACCGCGACGCTGCGTGAGGTCGAGATGGTGCGGCCGCGATCGGTGCTGGGCAAGAACACCGTCGAGTGCATCCAAGCGGGCACCATCTTCGGTTTCGCCGGCCTGGTGGACGGGCTCGTCGGACGCATCAGACGTGAGGTGCCGGAGGTCAAAGGTACCGGCGTCGCGGTCATCGGTACCGGAGACATCGCTGCGCTGATCCTGCCCGAGTCGACGACCATCGAGCATCATGAACCCGACCTGACGCTGGAGGGTCTGCGACTGGTCTACGAACGCAACATGGCAAAGCGGCGGCCACGCTGAGTGTTTCGGTGAAGCGGGGTAGCGCGTCGGGCGTTCGTGTGTCAGAATCGTCGGCGTGATGACGTGCATGGCCACCCAGGAGTGTTGTCGAGGCTGACCGCTGCCTCGTTCGTTACACACCCCTGGAGTAGAGCTTCATGCTTTCCACACCTGTATTTTCTGCACCCTCCCGACCCCGATCGACCTCGCGGTCGGTCTCGACATTGCCGACTCGGCTGCGTCCTCCCGACCTGCTTCGGATCACCGATCAAGGCGCGGCGGACGTCCTCGAAGGTCGCTTCGACCACCTGCTTCCCGGCGGTGGATTGTGGCCTACCGACGAGCGATGGGCCACTCGCCTGCACTCCGACGACGATCTCGACGTCTGGTTGATCAGCTGGGTTCCCGAGCGATCCACCGAACTGCACGATCACGCCGGATCGCTCGGTGCATTGACCGTCCTGAGTGGTTCTTTGCTCGAATACCGTTGGGCGGGAACCGAACTGAAGGAACGTCATCTCGACGCGGGAGATCAGGCAGCCTTTCCGCTGGGATGGGTGCACGACGTGATGCACGATCCGGCGTCGAACACGACCGGGCCCACCCTCAGCGTGCACGCCTACTCACCGCCGCTGACGGCGATGTCGTACTACGAAGTGACCGAGCGCGCCACGCTGCGCCGTACCCGCAGTGAGCTCACCGCCGAACCCGAGAAGGCCACGAGATGACCATCGTCGAAATGCTCGAATCCGCTCGCGAGACCATCGATCGCATGACCGTCTTCGAGCTCCGTGACGCTGTCGACCGCGGCGCGGTCGTCGTCGACATTCGCCCGCAGGCACAGCGCGCAGTCGAGGGCACCCTGCCCGGTGCGTTGGCCATCGAACGCAACGTCCTGGAATGGCGTCTCGATCCCACCAGTGACGCGCGGCTGGCGATCGCCACCGACCACGACGTCGAGTGGATCGTCATCTGCTCCGAGGGCTACACCTCCTCGCTCGCGGCCGCGTCGCTCAAGCTGCTGGGTCTGCACAAGGCCACCGATCTGGTCGGCGGCTATCAGGCACTGAAGTCGGCCGGGCTGCTAGGGGTGTTGACGCAGGCCAAGCACTGCGTTCGCGAGGCCGAGGCCGTCGCAGCGCACTGATCGTCCCGACAGTCTCGGACTGTAAAGTGTGTGCGCGTGAGTGATACAGCTTCTACCCAGCCGGCCGACGACACCCCGGAGCAGCTACGGATTCGTCGCGCCAAGCGCGCTGCGTTGCTCGAGCGCGGGGTCGAGGCGTATCCGGTGTCGGTTCCGCGGACCCATTCGCTGCTCGAGATCCGCACCCAGTTTCCCGAGCTCGACGCCGACACGACGACCGGCCTGATCGTCGGGGTCGTCGGCCGCGTGATCTTCGTCCGTAACACCGGCAAGCTGTGCTTCGCCACCCTGCAGGAGGGCGACGGCACCCAGCTCCAAGCCATGATCAGCCTGGCAGGTGTCGGCGAGGACGCCCTCGCAGCGTGGAAGGCCGACGTCGACCTGGGCGACTTCGTGTTCGTGCACGGCGAGGTCATCAGCTCCCGTCGCGGTGAGCTCTCGGTGATGGCCGACGCATGGCAGATCGCGTCGAAGTCGTTGCGGCCCTTGCCCGTCGCGCACAAGGAACTCAGCGAAGAGACGCGTATTCGGCAGCGCTACCTGGATCTGATCACGCGTCCGGAGGCCCGAGAGACTGCCCGCAAGCGCATCGCCGTCGTTCGTGAACTGCGTAACGCACTCGAGCGTCGCGGCTTCCTCGAGGTCGAGACCCCGATGCTGCAGACGCTGCACGGCGGTGCCGCGGCCCGGCCGTTCGTCACCCATTCCAATGCGATGGACACGGATCTGTACCTGCGCATCGCGCCGGAGCTGTTCCTCAAGCGCTGCGTCGTCGGCGGCATCGAGAAGGTCTTCGAGATCAACCGCAACTTCCGCAACGAAGGTGCCGACTCCTCCCACTCGCCGGAGTTCGCGATGCTCGAGACCTACGAGGCCTACGGCACGTACGACGACTCGGCGAAGATGACGCGGGAACTCGTCCAGGAAGTGGCGGTGGCCGCACTCGGATCCACCGTGGTCACCCTGCCCGACGGCACCTCCTACGATCTCGGCGGCGAATGGACGACGCTCGAGATGTACCCGTCGTTGTCGGAGTCGCTCGGATTCGACGTCACCCCCGACACCACCGTCGACGAACTGCTCGCGATCGCCGACAAGGTCGGGCTGGAAGTCCCCCGCAAGGACGGCGTCCCGATCTACGGCCACGGCAAGCTCGTCGAGGAACTCTGGGAACACCAGGTGGGCGACGCGTTGACCGAACCGACGTTCGTCCGTGATTTCCCCGTCGAGACGTCGCCGTTGACGCGTCAGCACCGCAGCAAGCCGGGCGTCACCGAGAAGTGGGATCTCTACGTTCGTGGATTCGAGCTGGCGACCGGCTACTCGGAGCTGATCGACCCGATCATCCAGCGCGAGCGCTTCGAGGACCAGGCGCGTCAGGCTGCCGCAGGCGACGACGAGGCGATGGTGCTCGACGAGGACTTCCTCGCGGCCATGGAACAGGGAATGCCGCCGACCACCGGAACCGGTATGGGAATCGACCGTCTGCTGATGGCACTGACCGGCCTCGGCATCCGCGAAACGATCCTGTTTCCGATCGTCAAGCCGTCGCAGGCCTGATCGGAGGCCAGAAAGCTGTTCGCCAGCAGCGGACAGCGATCGGGAAACGTTTTGCAAAGTGCCTGCGTTATGAACAGTAAGCACACGAGGCGGTCCGTCTCGTTGCCGGAGACGCAGTATTTCAGGGGTGGAGGGTCGGCGTTCGTCGCGTCGGCCAACTACAGTGAGACACAGTCTTACCTTCGAATGCACAAGCGACCGAGTGTTCAGGACACTGCGGCGCTGGAAGAACTGGTGGGCGAGCTACCACCCACCGAGAAGTGAGGGAGAGCGATGTTCGAGAGGTTCACCGATCGCGCGCGGCGTGTTGTCGTCCTGGCTCAAGAAGAAGCCCGGATGCTCAACCACAACTACATCGGCACGGAGCACATTCTGCTGGGCCTCATCCACGAGGGTGAAGGTGTTGCAGCAAAGTCTCTCGAGTCGCTGGGCATCTCCCTCGAAGGAGTCCGCAGCCAGGTAGAGGAAATCATCGGCCAGGGCCAGCAGGCTCCGTCCGGTCACATTCCGTTCACTCCGCGCGCCAAGAAAGTACTCGAGCTCAGCCTGCGTGAAGCACTGCAGCTCGGCCACAACTACATCGGCACCGAGCACATCCTGCTCGGCCTGATCCGCGAAGGCGAAGGCGTCGCAGCTCAGGTTCTGGTCAAGCTCGGAGCCGACCTCAACCGCGTGCGTCAGCAGGTCATTCAGCTGCTGTCGGGCTACCAGGGCAAGGAGCCGTCCGAGAGCGGCAGCGGCCGCGGCGAGGCGGGCACCCCGTCGACGTCACTGGTTCTCGACCAGTTCGGACGCAACCTCACCCAGGCCGCGCTCGAAGGCAAGCTCGACCCGGTCATCGGTCGCGCGAAGGAAATCGAGCGCGTCATGCAGGTGCTGTCGCGTCGTACCAAGAACAACCCTGTTCTCATCGGCGAGCCCGGTGTCGGTAAGACCGCAGTCGTCGAAGGCCTGGCTCAGGCCATCGTCAACGGCGAGGTTCCCGAGACGCTCAAGGACAAGCAGCTCTACACCCTCGACCTCGGCTCGCTCGTGGCCGGCAGCCGTTACCGCGGTGACTTCGAGGAGCGCCTGAAGAAGGTGCTCAAGGAGATCAACACCCGCGGCGACATCATCCTGTTCATCGACGAGCTGCACACGCTCGTCGGCGCAGGTGCCGCCGAAGGTGCCATCGACGCAGCGTCGATTCTCAAGCCGAAGCTGGCTCGTGGCGAACTGCAGACCATCGGTGCCACCACCCTCGACGAGTACCGCAAGTACATCGAGAAGGACGCCGCTCTCGAGCGTCGTTTCCAGCCCGTCCAGGTCGGCGAGCCGACCGTCGAGCACACCATCGAGATCCTCAAGGGTCTGCGCGATCGCTACGAGGCACACCACCGCGTCTCGATCACCGACGGTGCACTCGTTGCTGCCGCCACTCTGGCCGACCGGTACATCAACGATCGGTTCTTGCCCGACAAGGCAATCGACCTCATCGACGAGGCGGGCGCGCGGATGCGCATCCGCCGGATGACCGCGCCGCCAGACCTGCGTGAGTTCGACGACAAGATCGCCGACGCACGCCGGGAGAAGGAATCGGCCATCGACGCACAGGACTTCGAGAAGGCTGCGAACCTGCGCGACAAGGAGAAGACCCTCGTCGGTCAGCGTGCCGAGCGGGAGAAGCAGTGGCGTTCCGGTGACCTCGACGTCATCGCCGAGGTCGACGACGAGCAGATCGCCGAGGTCCTCGGAAACTGGACCGGCATCCCCGTCTTCAAGCTCACCGAGGAAGAGACCACGCGTCTGCTCCGCATGGAAGACGAGCTGCACAAGCGGATCATCGGCCAGGTCGAGGCAGTCAAGGCGGTCTCGAAGGCGATCCGTCGTACCCGTGCAGGTCTGAAGGACCCGAAGCGCCCGTCGGGCTCGTTCATCTTCGCCGGCCCGTCCGGTGTCGGTAAGACCGAGCTGTCGAAGGCACTGGCCAACTTCCTGTTCGGTGAGGACGACGCGCTCATCCAGATCGACATGGGCGAGTTCCACGACCGCTTCACCGCCTCGCGTCTGTTCGGTGCTCCTCCCGGATACGTCGGCTACGAAGAGGGTGGCCAGCTCACCGAGAAGGTCCGCCGCAAGCCGTTCTCCGTCGTGCTGTTCGACGAGATCGAGAAGGCCCACTCGGAGATCTACAACACGCTGCTTCAGGTCCTGGAAGACGGTCGCCTGACCGACGGACAGGGACGCACGGTCGACTTCAAGAACACCGTGCTGATCTTCACCTCGAACCTCGGTACCGCAGACATCTCGAAGGCTGTCGGTCTCGGCTTCTCCTCGGGTGAAGGCACCGGCTCGAACTACGAGCGCATGAAGCTCAAGGTCAACGACGAGCTGAAGAAGCATTTCCGCCCCGAGTTCCTGAACCGTATCGACGACATCGTCGTGTTCCACCAGCTCACCCGAGACGAGATCATCCAGATGGTCGATCTCATGCTCAACCGAGTCGAAGGTGCGCTCAAGAACAAGGACATGGCGATCGAGGTCACCGAGAAGGCCAAGTCGTTGCTGGCCAAGCGTGGATTCGACCCCGTACTGGGTGCACGGCCACTGCGTCGCACCATCCAGCGCGAGATCGAGGACGCGTTGTCGGAGAAGATCCTCTTCGGCGAGATCGAAGCCGGCCAGATCATCCTGGTCGACGTCGAGAACTGGGACGGCGAAGGAGCAGGCGAGGACGCGAAGTTCACGTTCCGCGGTGAGAAGAAAGCCATCATCGTCCCCGACGAGGTTCCGGTCGACCTGGCCAAGGCCGCCGGAGACAGCGACAGCGAGTAAGTTCCACCAGTTCCAACACAACGGGCGATCCTCTTCGGAGGGTCGCCCGTTGTCGTATGTCCACAAGCCAACCCCAATGTGGGTTCCAGTCGGTCAGACTGCAACAAAGGCGCATTGATCCAGGCCCGGGCCGCGCAGAAGCCTCGGCGAAGACCCTGATTTCGGTGCTGAGATCAGGCGTCGGATCTGTGAACGAGGTCGGCGATCCAGGGCAATATGTCGGCGTATGCGGCCAAGGCTCCGGGTGCATGGTTCGCGCCCGTGATCGGGACGACCGGAAAGTCGTATTCGCGGTAGGTGACATCGGCACCGAGCTCCTGCCACCGTTCGAGCAGAGCCCGGGATTGCTCGATCGGTACGACGTCGTCCGCGACGCCGTGCGACAGGTAGACCGGCATGCTCGGTGCAATTCGGCCGACGGTGTTCGCATCGATCACGTCGACGATTCCGGGGTCGTTCAGGTGCGCGGTGAGTGGGCGTCCGTCGCGGGTGAGTTCGCTGGTGTCGAAAGCGTCGTTCGCTGCGCGGTCGGTGCTGCACCAATTCTGCGCGGCGTCGAGCAGCGCGGTGCCGTCGGCGTCGAACACGCTTCGGATCTCGTCGGCACGTTGGGGGTAGGCGTTGATCATGCCGTCGACCGCGAACAGGATGGCGCTGCCGAGTGTGGTGCCGTCGAGGGGCTCGATGTTGAGCGTCGGATCTGCCGGTGGCGCACCGACATAGGCGCCGACGATGTTGAGCTCGGGGGCATACCCATTGGCGAGTTCGGCCGCCGAGGCCGAGGCGAACCCACCCTCCGAGTACCCGTACAGCACCACCGGGGCGTCATCGTCGGCGGTTCTGGCTACGTCGAGCAACGCGTGTCCCGAGGCCAGACGGTTCAGATACGTGTGCCCGCCAGGAGTGCCGAGTCCCTGGTAGTCGGTCGCTACGACGCGATAGCCGGCCAGCAGTAGCGGCAGGATGGCGGGGGACGAGCCGACTGTGCCGAGAACCGCCGATCCAGCGCAGCGATCTGCCATCCCGGATGTGCCGGGCGCGTAGGCGATCACCGGTCGCGGTCCGGGACCGGGCCACGGCGCGGTGGGGGTCATCGTGTACCCGGAGACGGTCATGGGTTCGCCGTGCGTATCGGTGGAGGTGTACAGGATTCGTTCGATGTCGAAGCCGAGTCCGAAACCTTTGGGCGAGTTCATCGGTCGTACTCGCACCACATCGCCGGGCGAATGTCCCGTCGATTCCACCGGCAGGTCGTAGAAGTCCGACAGGGGATCGGCGACGACGGGTGCCGACAGCGTGACACCCCAGACGAGCGCCGCCGCCACGATCATCGCTGTTCGCCGCAGGCAACTGGTGGCTCGCTCGTTCGTCATCTCGAGATCTCCGCACTCGATGGCCCGGTCACCCCGCCGACGTTAGCCTGAGTATCGGCCCTATGAAGGGTCGACGACGAAAGGACTCGGTTCGATGCCAACACGTACCTCACGCACCGCATGGAATGGAACTCTCGAACAAGGTTCCGGCCAGGTGGAGCTGTCCAGTTCGGGTGCAGCGACGTTCGACGTGTCGTTTCCCAAGCGTGCCGCCGAGAACGCCGACGGCACCACCAGCCCGGAGGAACTGATCGCAGCGGCTCATTCGAGCTGTTACGCGATGCAATTGTCGGCGCTGATCGCCGAAGCAGGCGGTACTCCGCAGAGTCTCGAAGTCACCGCTGATGTCTCGCTCGGTCCGGATCAGCCCGGTTTCAAGCTCACCGGTATCAAATTGACCGTCCGCGGCGAGGTGGACGGTCTCGACGCCGACGGGTTTGCGAAGGCGGCGCAGGCAGCGAAAGAGACCTGCCCGGTCAGCAAGGCTCTCACCGGTGTCGAGATCACGCTGGACGCCGCGCTCGAAGGCTGATCGAACGGATCACCCGATGTGAGACTGGCGAACAGTCGTCAGGTTTGAAATAGTTCGTGAATCGACCCATCCACGGATGGTTCGGTGCCGAATCGAGGTCAAGCATCGGGTTAGATCGGCTGTTGCATACCTTCGGGGAATGTAACGACCAGCCTAGGAAGGATGTGCCCACCATGTTGTGGACGCGCTTCCTAGGCCTGGGTGCCCTCGCAGTCGCAGCGCACGCGGCAGCCCCGCACGGATTACCCCGCGACATCGTCTATGCAATCGTGGTCCTGGCCACAATGGCGGCATTCGTCTATCGGTACCTGCGCGAGAACGGTCCGGATCGGCGCACATGGAAGTACATGGCCCTCGGTGTCGGCTGTTGGGGCGTGGGCGACGGCTTGGTCGCCCTGATGCAGTACGGGGGCGGTCGGGTCTCGACTTTCTCGGCCGCGGACGTGCTGTTTCTGGCCGGGTACGTGATCATCGCTGTGGGGTTCGCGCGTGCGGCCGACGAGAACGGGCTCGTTTTCGGTCTGGAAGAGCTGCTCGAATGTCTGGTGGTCGCAGTGGGCGTCGGTCTGGCCGCGTGGATGTTCGTCGTTCCCGGCGACTGGACGGGGCCGCTGGCCTCGATGCTCTCGTTCCTGCCTGCGACCGTCTACCTGACCATCGACGCGTTCTTACTCACTCTCATCGGCAGTCTCTATCTGTTGACGCGTTCGACCGGAATCCCGGTCGTGGCTGCCACCATCGGCACAGTGCTTCTCACCGTGTCCGACTTCGCCACCTACTCTCGGCTCGACGATGTCGAGCTCTACCGCTCGCTGATCCCGAACACGCTGTGGCTGGCGGCCTACGTGTGCTTCGGAGTCGTTGCGCTGTTCGTGCCGGAGCGGGCGGTCGCACGGATCGAGCGGCCCAGTCCGTTCAGGTTCGGGCGAGCACGATTCGTCGGTCTGGGTCTCGCGGTTGCCGTCACCCCGGCGGCCATGGCCGTGCAACTGGCTCGCGGAGTGCCCGTCGCGCAGTGGGGTTGGGTGATCGTGCTGTCCTCTGCGTTGGTCATATCCCTGGTCGGCGGCAGGATGGCCTGCTTCCTCGGAACGCTGCGCAGGCAGGCTTCGGTGCTCGAGAACGTGGCACGAACGGATGCCGTTACCGGACTGGGCAACCGCAGGCTGCTTCGGGAGCGGCTCGACACGATGCTCGCCACGCGCGGCGAATCGGACGTCTTCACGCTCGTGGTCGACATCGACCGTTTCGCTCAGATCAACGAGACCTTCGGTTACAGCGTGGGCGACAGCGTGCTCCGCGAGATCGGCCATCGCCTCGTCGCCTCGGTGCGGTCCGACGATCTGGTGGGACGGTTGGGAGGCGATCAGTTCGTCGTGGCGATGCGTCGGCTGCCGGGCAGGACCGATATTTTCGACATGGCTCATCGGCTCCAATTCGCGGTCAGCAGAACGATGTTCGTGCACGACATCAACGTCGCCCTCGACGCGGCGGTAGGGATAGCGGCGTTCGAGGAGTGTTCGGGGGCGTCCGAGACGAACGGCGTCGACGGCGAGGCGATGTTGCAGCGAGCTCATGTGGCGTTGACGTCCGCGAAGGCAGGCCATGCTCGCATCGGTCTGTACGAGCCCGACATGGACCGAAACCGACACGACCAGATGCGACTGTTGGGCGAGCTCGACACGGCGATCCGTGACCATCAGCTCCGGGTGTTCTTCCAGCCGTGTCTCGATCTCGAGTCGGGCAGTGTCGACCGGGTCGAGGCTCTGCTGCGGTGGCTGCACCCTCGCGAGGGACTGATCGGGCCGTCGACGTTTCTCCCCGATGCCGAGCGCACCGGCATGTTGCCCGCCATCACCGCACTGGTACTGGACGAGGCACTCGCGCAGTGCAGCGCACTACGGCGGCGAGGCATCACTCTGTCTGTCTCGGTGAACCTTTCGGTTCGGAATCTTCTCGACGAGACACTCACCGAACAGGTCGCCGCGGCACTGGCGAAACACTCGGTACCGGCGCACGCCCTGGAGTTCGAGGTCACCGAAACGACAGCCATGACCGACCCGGTGCGATCGGTGGCTGCGTTGACCTCGTTGCGCAGCCTGGGGGTGACTCTGGCCATCGACGATTACGGGACCGGCTACAGCTCGCTGGCGTACCTGCAGACCCTGCCGGTGCAGACCCTCAAGATCGACCGCTCGTTCGTCTCGAAGATGAACTCCGACGACACCGACGCGTCCATCGTTCGCTCGACCATCGACCTGGCCCGCAGTCTGGGTGTGCGAATCATGGCCGAGGGCGTCGAGGATGCAGGCACCCTCGACGCCCTTCGTCGGCTGGGTTGCGATGCGGCACAAGGCTTTTACCTCGGTCGCCCGATGCCTGCCGAGCTGTTGTTCGACGCCGTGCACAAACTCGATTCCGATACGCCCACCAGACTGGAGTGGGAGCTCGCCCGTCAGCCCATCTGACGGGCGAACTGCGTCGTCACGAGGTGGCGGGCACGTCCAGCACGACCTCGAACTCCAGCAGCGACGCGCCCGACGCGACCGGCTTGCTCTCGCCGGAACCAGCGTGCGCCTGCCGTGACGGGCCACCGGACCAGGCCTGGAACGACTCCTCGTCCTCCCACTGGGTGACGACGAAATAGCGTGTCTCGCCCTTGACCGGACGGAGCAACTGGAACCCGAGGAAACCGGGCGAACCGTCGACCGTTCCGGCACGCGCGGCGAAGCGCTTCTCGAGCTCGGGGCCTGCGCCCTCGGGTACGTCGATCGCGTTGATCTTCACAATGGCCATTCTCGGGAGACTACCCCGCCGATATGCTCGGCGGTGATGCTCTACGACGAGGGTGGATCCGGCCGTTCGATACTGCTGCTGCACGGGCTGATGGGCAGTGCGGCGACGTGGCGACGCCAGATTCCGTGGCTCCGAGAATTCGGGCGGGTGCACACCTACGACGCCCCGGGTCACCGTCGGCCTCCGCCGCCCGAGCTGACGACCGAGGCGTTCGTGGACGACCTGATCGAGCACCTCGAAACGGTGGGTCCCAGTGTGCTGGTCGGTCATTCGATGGGAGCGCTGCACGGCTGGTGTGCGGCTGCGCGGCGACCGGATCTGGTCACCGCGCTCGTCGTCGAAGACATCGCGCCGGACTTTCGCGGTCGAACGGCGGACGGCTGGGCGGCGATGATCCGGGCGTGGCCGCAACCGTTCCCGGACGCCGACGCGGTACGCGCCTTCTTCGGAGATGTTGCCGGACAGTACTTTCTGGATTCGTTCGAGCTCAGCGACGACGGCTGGCGACTGCACGGTGACGTCGATACGTTCGAGGCCATTTCGCAGGAGTGGGGGACGCGGCACTTCTGGAACGAATGGGATGCCGTCCGTGCTCCGGTTTTGTTGATCGAAGGTGAGCACACCATCACGCCGGCCGGCCAGATGAGCCGAATGCACTCGGCCAAGCCCGGATCGGTATACGTCCGAGTCGAGGGTGCGGCGCATCTCGTTCACGACGAAGCCCCGGAGCGGTATCGCGACGCCGTCGAGGGGTTCCTGCGCACACTAGGATCATCCGAATGCCGCTCGCACAGCTCAACGGAATCGACCTGAACTACGACGTCACCGGTGACGGACCGCTCGTGGTTCTGGTGATGGGAACGGGAAGCCCGGGCCGCGTCTGGCGAACCCATCAGGTTCCCGCGCTGGTGAAGAGCGGATATCGCGTGGTCACATTCGACAATCGCGGTATCGCACCGTCGTCCGAGTGTGCGCGCGGGATGACGCTCGACGACCTGGTCGCAGACACCGCCGCCTTGATCGAACATCTCGGCGGCGGAAAGGTGCGCGTCGTCGGCACGTCGATGGGCGCACGCGTCACCCAGGAATTGGCGTTGGCGCGGCCGGATCTGGTGTCGCACGCAGTGATGATGGCCACCTACGGCAGGAACACGACGATGCGTCAGCAGCTGACGAAGGGCGAGAAAGATCTGTTCGACGCCGGAGTCGAACTTCCGGCCTCGTACCGGGCGGCGATGACTGCGATGCAGAACTTCTCGCCCAAGACTTTGGCCGACGAGGCAGCGATCGGCGACTGGCTGGCGGTGCTCGAATACTCCGGCGGCAAGAAGACGGCCGGTATGCGGGCACAGATCGGACTCGAAATGCGTGCCGGCACAGACAGATTGACAGCGTATCGCCGAATTTCGGCCAAGTCGCTCGTCGTCGGATTCGCCGACGACCGGCTCATCCCGGTGCAGCAGTGTCTTGAAGTAGCGGCGGCGATACCCGGTGCGCGCTACGTCGAAATCGCCGATACGGGCCACTTCGGCTACCTCGAACGACCCGATGCGGTCAATGCGACTCTGGTGGAGTTTCTGGCGTCCTAGCTGTCCGAACCCTCACCGGCCAGCGCGAACAAGCCCGATTCGGTCTGCTCGATCAAGCCGTCGGTCAACAGTGAGTCCAACGCGCGGTCACGCTGGGTTGGGTCGGTGGGCCAGACGATGTCGAGCTGAGCCCGCTCCACCGGCCCGGTGCTCTCCCGCAGGACCGACATCAGTTTGCCGCGTACCTGTCGATCGGTTCCGGCGAATTTCTGCACCTTCTTCGCCGGGCCGGTGTGCGCAGGCCGCCCGGCCTCGATCCAGGCGCACTCGGGAAGTGGGCACAGCAGGCACGCCGGATTCTTGGCGGTGCAGATGAGCGCACCGAGCTCCATCAACGCCGCCGAGTATCGGGCGGCGCGGGGCACGCTGACCGGAAGCAGTTGTTCGACGTCGGCCAAATCCCTTGTCGTCGAGGGATTTCCAGGCTCGGCGTTGCCGTGCAACGCACGCGCGACGACGCGTCGAACATTGGTGTCCACCACCGGAACTCGCTGGCCGTACGCGAAAGTCGCCACCGCCCTGGCCGTATAGGCCCCGATGCCGGGCAGGCCGAGCAGGGTATCGACGTCCCGCGGAACCTCGTCGCCGTAGTCCTCGGCGAGCACCCGAGAACACTCGTGCAGACGCAATGCGCGACGCGGGTACCCCAGCTTCCCCCACGCCCGCAGCACCTCGGCCTGCGACGACGCGGCCATCGCCGAGGGGACCGGCCATCGCTGCACCCACTGCTCCCAGATGGGAGCCACCCGCACGACGGGCGTCTGCTGCAGCATGATCTCGCTCATCAGGATCTGCCATGCGGTCACTCCCGGACGACGCCACGGCAGGTCGCGTCCGTCGGTATCGAACCATCCGAGCAGGGCCTCGGGATCGATCGGCAACTGTGCGCCCTTCTTCTCGTGTCTGTGACGGGTACCAACAGTAGTGAACCCGACTCGCCGGTAACCCGCTGCGCGTGCACCCGACTCGCCGGTAACCCGCTGCGCGTGCACAATGAGAGCTATGCCTGCTTCGAATCCGATCGCTGCCTGGAAGTCACTCAAGGAAGGCAACCAACGGTTCGTCTCCGGAGAGGTCCTGCATCCGTCGCAGGGTATCGAGGACCGCGCCCGGCTCGAGAGCGCTCAGCACCCCGGGGCCATCCTGTTCGGCTGCGCCGACTCACGCGTCGCCGCCGAGATCATCTTCGATCAGGGCCTCGGCGACATGTTCGTCGTTCGTACCGCCGGCCACGTCGTCGATTCCGCCGTTCTCGGCTCCATCGAGTACGGCGTCGCGGTGCTCAATGCTCCGCTGATCGTCGTGCTCGGACACGACCACTGCGGTGCCGTCCAGGCGACCGTCGACGCACTCGAGAGCGGTGACGTGCCCGGCGGCTACATCCGCGACGTCGTCGAGCGCGTCACCCCGTCGGTGCTCTCGGCCCGACGCGACGGCCACGAAGCCGTCGACGAGTTCGAGGCGCGCCACGTCCAGGAAACCGGCAACCTGCTGATGCAGCGTTCGCGCATCGTCGCCGAGAAGGTCGAAGCCGGCGAGCTGGCGATCGTCGGGCTCACGTACCAGCTGTCCAAGGGGCGTGCGCAGCTTCGCGAGGTCATCGGCGACATCGGCGAGCAGCCGGCCTGAACGGTCGAACAGCCCGCCTGACGGTCCGGCAGCCCCCGAAAGCCCGTTCGCCGGTGCGACACGCCGCGTGGGCTCAGGGATAGCGTGGCTTCGGCCGCATACGGTTGATTCGTGTTGGAACCGACCGGGCCATTGCCTCCCGAAATCTATTGGCGACGCCGCGCACTCGCCATCGGTGCGGCCGTTGTCGTCCTCGGCTTGATCGTGTGGTTCATCGCCTCGCTCAGCGGTCGTTCCGACGACCCCGAGGCCGCTCCGGCCGGGGTCGCAGCTCCGGCGACCACGTCCGCGCTGCCGTCGCCCAGCTCGTCTGCCACGCCCGGTGGTTCGGGTGGCTCCGGTGGTTCGGGTGAGGGATCGGGCGGTTCCGGTGGGTCCGGTGGTTCGGGCGGCGGTACCGACTCCGCGGCCGGCGGTGGCACGACAGCAGCAACGACCAGTGGTGCGCCCGCTCCGGCGATCGCCAACCAGTGCCCGGATCAGTCCCTCGCGATCAAGGTGACGCCCGAGAAGGCCACCTATCGCCTCGGCGAAGAGCCCGTGTTCACCGTCGTGATCACCAACATCGGGTCAGCGGAGTGCCAGCGCGACGTCGGTGCCGGGCTGCAGCAGGCGCTCGTCTACACACTCGACAATCAGCGCATCTGGTCCAACATCGACTGCTTCCCGAACGCTGCGTCGGATCTGCGAACCTTCAAGCCCGGTGAGCAGGCCGGCTTCACGGTGAAGTGGTCGGGCACCAACTCGGTTCCCGGCTGCGGTGAAGAGCGCGTCCCGGTCGGCGTCGGTGCATACCAGGCCATCGCGCAGCTCGGCGAGCTCAAGAGCGTGCCGGAACCGTTCAACATCACCGGCTGAGTACGGTCGAACCTCATGACCACCCCGACAGCGCTTGCCCGAGCGGCCTACACGACGCTCGAACCCTTCCATGTGACCGCGTACTTCAATCCTGAACTCGGATCTGCGTACGAGGACACCGGACTCGACGGTCATGCCTGGTACGTGGGCGCACGGGCCGCGCCGATGGGTCCGTGCGCGCCCAGCGTCGTCGCGGCTGCGTTCTACAACTTCAACCCGGTGTTGATCGAGCAGGCGTGGCCGGCCGCTGTGGCCGTCGGTCTGGATGCAGTGTCCGATCGCCGGTGGGCACTGCTCGACTCCGTCCTCGGCGCAGCATTGGGTTCCTTGGCCTCCGAGCCCGATCTCGCGACCATCGCGGAGCGACTGCGCAGCATCGGCGACGCGGCGTCCTTCGCCGGCCGTCCTCTCGCAGCAGCATGGCATTCCACCGAACGACCCGACGTGCCTCATCTCGCCCTGTGGCATTCGATCACCGTGCTGCGTGAATGGCGGGGCGACGGCCACCTCGCCGCCTTGATCGACGCGGAACTCGACCCCGCGGAAGCAGCGGTGTTCCACGAAGCTGTCCGTCCGACACCGCAGCCCGGGCGCCGAGCACTCGGCAAGCGCATCACACAGCTGACGCGACAGTGGTCCGAGACCGAATGGGATTCGGCTGCAGAACGACTCGCCGTCCGGGGACTGCTCACCACTTCTGCCGAGGGGGAGACGTTGACCGAGGCCGGCACCGCTCTCGATCGGCACATCGAGGATCGCACCGACGCCATGGCTTCGGCAGTGTGGAAGACCGTTCCGGATGCGGAGCAGCTGATCACGAGCGCACGGCCCTACGTGAAAGCCGTGATCGACGCTGGTTTCCTCCCGGGGACCAAGAAGCGGTAGGGGTTACCGGTTCTCCCAGTGGTCCCGGGTCACGGTCGTAGCGCTTCCTAGTCGTAGGGCCCGGAGATCGAGGCCTCTGCCAAGCGCGACAGCCCCTCTCGAATGTGCCTGGCCCACAGGCCGCCGATGCCGTCGACCGACTGCAGATCGGCTGCGGTGGCGGCAAGCAGGCCCTGCAAAGTGCCGAATGCGCCCACGAGTCGGTGAATCTGGCTGAACTGCAACCGCGGCACTCGCGTCAGTACGCGATAACCGCGCGGACTCATCGGGGTGTCCAACGCTTCGATGGTCGCGGGATAACCGAATGCCCGGGACAGAGTCGTCAGGTCCAACAGGTCGACATCGGTCAGCTTGTCCAGCGCCGCGAGCGCTTTCTCCACACCGGTGGTGCTCGACGGTTCGTTGCCGGCGAGATAGTCGCGCACGATCAGTTGACGGTCGATGTCGTTGTCGCCCAACAACTCTTCGAGCTGAAGAGCGAGCTGACGGCCGTCGGTACCGAGCTCGAGGACGTTCTGCTCGATTTCCACCGACACCCGTCGCACCATCTCGAGGCGCTGCGCGACGGTCAACGCGTCGCGCAGGGTCACGAAATCTTCGATCTCCACGACCGAGAGCTGACGCGTGTTCTCGTCGAGCCGGGCCTTGTATCGCTCGAGCGTGGCGACGGCCTGATTGGCGCGCGAAAGAATGGTGGCGGAGCCCTCGACGACGTGCCTGATGCCGCTGATGTAGACACTGACGATGCTCATCGACTGGCTCACGGAGACAACGGGATACCCGGTCTGCATCGCGGTTCGCTCGGCCGCGCGGTGTCGGGTGCCGGATTCGACGGTAGGAATCTTGTGGTCCGGGACGAGCTGAACATTGGCCCGAACGATGCGCTGCCCGTCGGTCGAAAGCACTACTGCGCCATCCATTTTCGACAGCTCGCGCAGTCGTGTCGGCGCGAACTCGACATCGAGCTCGAACCCGCCGTCGCAGATGGCCTCGACCTCTTCGTCGTAGCCCAGGACGATCAATCCGCCGGTGCGGCCGCGCAGGATTCGTTCGAGACCGTCCCGCAGGGCGGTGCCCGGTGCCAGTCGAGCGATGGTCTCGCGTAACGCCGGGGACTGCGCGGCGCCTTCCATGGCCAACCCCCTCGTGTCGTAACGGCATGCGGCAGATCTGGAGCTCGTGCCCAACAAAGACTAACGCGCCGCCGAATGCGGGCCACGCCGTTGCACACGGGCAGCGCCGTAAAGGGTACCGCCCGGTGTCATACCGGCCGCATACGCGTGTAGGTCAGGGCCTCACCGACGTTGGTGACGGTTTTGACCTTGATGCCGGGCGGGATGGGGCCCGCGTCCTCGGGGACGATGGCGTAGTTGAACCCCAGTCTGGCTGCCTCGGCGAGGCGGCGCCCGAGCCCGGCGACGCGTCGTACCTCGCCGGCGAGCCCTACTTCCCCCAGAATCACCATTCCTGCGGGCAACGGTTGATCACGCACCGCCGACGCCACCGCAGCCGCCAGAGCCAAATCTGCGGACGGCTCACTCGTGCGCATCCCGCCGACCGTCGCGGCGTAGACCTCGGCCTTGGACACCTTCACCCCGCACCGGCGTTCCAGTACGGCCAGAATCATCGCGACACGGGCGTGATCGAGTCCGCTGACCGCACGTCGCGGTGACGGCATGGCGGTGTCGACGATCAGTGCCTGCAGCTCGGCCAGCAGCGGTCGCTTGCCGTCCATCGTGACGGTGACGGCGGTCCCGGGGACGGCGTCGTTGCGGTGATGCAGGAACAGCCCGGACGGGTCACTGATGCCGACGATTCCGGTCTCCCGCAACTCGAAGCAGCCCACCTCGTCCGAGGCACCGAACCGGTTCTTGACGCCGCGAATCATGCGCAGCGTGGAGTGCTTGTCGCCCTCGAAGTTGAGGACCACGTCGACGAGGTGTTCGAGCGAGCGTGGGCCTGCCACCGCGCCTTCCTTCGTCACGTGCCCCACGAGCAGAACGGCGACTCCGGTGGTCTTGGCCAGAGTGGTCAACGCACTGGTGATGGCGCGGACCTGAGTGACACCGCCGATGACGCCGTCGACGTCGGCGGCGAGCATCGTCTGCACCGAATCGACGATCAGCAGGCTGGGCTTGACCTGTTCGACGTGTCCGAACACGGTTGCCAGATCGGACTCGGCGGCGAGAAAGACGCGCTCGTGCACCGCGCCGGTACGGTCGGCTCGCAGCCGAACCTGCCCTGCGGATTCCTCGCCGGTGACATAGAGCGCGCGGCGATCGGGAGCCGAACGAGCCCACCGATGCACCACCTCGAGCAGCAGCGTCGACTTGCCGACGCCCGGCTCGCCGGCCAGCAGAACGACCGAACCGGGGACCAGACCGCCGCCGAGGACACGATCGAACTCGTCGATGCCGGTGGTGTTCGCCTGCGAGGTTGCGCTGCTGATGGTCGTCAGTGCAGCTGCGGGCGTCGTCGGGATCATGGCGCCGCCGCCCGAGCGGAGCGCCGATGCACCTGCGCGCGACGTGAGTGGTGCCGCGGTGGCCTGGACCTCGTCCATCGAGCCCCAGTCGCCGCATTCGGGACACCGACCGACCCACTTGGAGACCGAATGATGACACGCGGAGCAGCGGTAGCTCGACTTCAGTTTGACCACGTCGGAAGCCTAACGATCGGCACCGACAGGTCCGGTGACCTCGTACGGAGGGGTCAGTGCCCGCCGCTGTGCTCGGAGACTGCCTCTTCGGAGCGCTCGAGTTCGTGACCGGCGTCGACGGGGACGTTGACGACAACATCGCCCGCATTCGCGAACTCGAAGGTGACCGGCAGCGTCAGGCCCGGGCGCACGTTCTCGCTGATGTCGGCCATTTCGACCTTGATGAGCTGGATCGGAAGCAGAGGATCGTCCAGCTGCGTGTCGGCGGGTGATCCGGCACCGAGCGCGGTCAGCGGAGCGATCTCGGTGCTGCCCGGTTCTGCCTCGTCGACGATGGTGACCTGAGCCTCGGGAGAGGAGATCCCGGTCAGCTCGTCCGCCACGGCGGGGTTGGCGTTGATGGCCGTGAAGCCGAGCTCGACGGTGCCGCCGGGCTCGATGCTGTACTCCTCGGAGGAGGGGTACACGACGTGCACGTTGCGAAGCTGAATGTCTCCGACGTCGACGGAATTGCCGTTGACCGCCGCGACCTGAGTGGCCGTCTGCGAGATCTGACCTGCGCCGCAGGCGGTGAGTACGAGGGTGCCACCAGCGAGAAGCGCGAGGGCGGCGGCCGTTCTGCGATGGCGGCCAAGCGGTGTCGCAGCGTCGATTGCAGTCACTTCGGTCGTCCTCCATGTGGTGCCGGGCCGGCTCGGTCCATCTCGTCCACTAGGCAGAGTAGTAGTTCTCGTCCACCGACCGCTCGTGGGGTCCGCCACTGCTCACGATGCGCCAGGTAGGGCAGCCTTCCGCACGGAACGGGGGTGTTACGACCGCGGCCGAAATGTGGCATCGGATACACGTCGAACGGTCTGTGTCAACCCCTGATTCGGCAGCACTGTGCCCCTGACCTGCGCCGTTGATATTGGGCGTGGTATTCTGGATAAATCGAAAGGGGCACTTGTCACATGATTTTCAAGGTCGGAGACACCGTCGTTTACCCCCATCACGGAGCGGCGCTGATCGAAGCGATAGAGACACGCACCATCAAGGGTGAACCGAGAGAGTACTTGGTTCTCAAGGTCGCGCAAGGCGACCTCACCGTTCGAGTCCCCGCGGACAATGCCGAGTACGTCGGCGTTCGCGATGTCGTCGGGCAAGAAGGCCTCGACAAAGTCTTTCAGGTGCTGCGCGCACCGCACACCGAAGAGCCCACCAACTGGTCGCGTCGCTACAAGGCCAACTTGGAGAAGCTGGCTTCCGGTGACGTGAACAAGGTGGCAGAGGTCGTTCGTGATCTCTGGCGTCGCGAACAGGATCGTGGATTGTCGGCAGGCGAGAAGCGGATGCTCGCCAAGGCGCGTCAGATCCTCGTCGGCGAGTTGGCATTGGCCGAGGGAACCGACCAGGCCAAGGCCGACACCATGCTCGACGAAGTTCTCGCCACCGCTTCGTAGAGTGTGCAGCTTCGCAGAATGAGCAGCTTCGTAGCGTGAACGGTACCGCCGGCGACGTTGTCGCCCTGGTACCCGCAGCAGGTAAAGGCCTTCGGCTCGGACACGACGAGCCGAAGGCTTTCGTCTGTCTGGGTACCGACTCTCTTCTCACGCGGTCCGTGGACGGACTGCGTGCCTCGGGTGCCGTCGACCGCATCGTCGTCATCGTGCCCGTCGACTTGCTCGACGCGGCCCGCGGGCTCGTCGGCGACGACGTCATCGTCGTGGCAGGCGGCCGCGAACGCACCGATTCGGTGCGCGCCGGTCTCGCCGTCGTCGGAGACGCTTCGGTCGTGCTCGTCCACGACGCCGCTCGCGCTCTCACCCCGCCCGCGTTGATCGCCCGCGTCGTCGCCGAGGTCCGAGCCGGACGCCCAGCGGTCATCCCGGTGCTGCCCGTCGTCGACACCGTCAAGGAAGTCGACCTCATGGGCGCTGTGGTCGGCACGCCCGATCGCGCGAGTCTGCGTGCGGTCCAGACTCCGCAGGGCTTCGACGCCGACGTCCTGCGTCGCGCCTATGCCGCCGCTACCGACATCTCCACCGACGATGCGGGACTGGTCGAGCGCATCGGCGAGACGGTGCACACCATCGTCGGCGACGCGCTCGCATTCAAGATCACCACTCCGCACGACCTACTACTGGCAGAGGCGCTCCTATGAGAGTCGGCATCGGCACCGACGTCCACCCCATCGCGCCCGGCCGACCCTGCTGGCTGGCCGGACTGCTCTTCGAGGACGCGGACGGTCTCGAGGGCCACTCCGACGGCGACGTCGCCGCGCACGCGCTGTGTGACGCCCTGCTGTCCGCTGCGGGCCTGGGCGATTTGGGGTCGGTCTTCGGCACCGGGCGTCCGGAGTGGGACGGGGTCAGTGGAGCCGCGATGCTGACCGAGGTACGACGGTTGCTCGACGCCGACGGGTTTGCGATAGGCAACGCTGCGGTGCAGATCATCGGTAATAGGCCCAAGATCGGACCGCGTCGCGTCGAGGCGCAGGACGTTCTCTCGGGTGTGCTCGGTGCCCCGGTGTCGGTGTCCGCGACCACCACCGATGGGCTCGGGCTGACCGGTCGCGGCGAAGGAATCGCGGCCGTCGCGACCGCACTTGTCATGACGAGGTAAAACCACCGGTAGCATTGCTGGTCGTGACCCTTCACCTACACGACACCGAGACGAGGGCCCTGCGGGAATTCACCCCCTTGGTCCCTGGCCATGTATCGGTGTACCTGTGTGGGGCAACGGTGCAGGGTGAGCCTCACATCGGCCACGTACGCAGCGGAGTGGCGTTCGACGTCCTGCGCCGCTGGCTGTTGGCACACGACTACGACGTCGCTTTCGTTCGCAACGTGACGGACATCGACGACAAGATCCTGAACAAGGCGCGCGACGCCCGTCGTCCGTGGTGGGAGTGGGCGGCAACGTACGAGCGTTCGTTCACCTGGGCCTACGACCGACTCGGTGTGCTGCCGCCGTCCGCCGAACCGCGTGCGACGGGCCACATCACTCAGATGGTCCAGATGATCGAGCGGCTGATCGAGCGTGGGCACGCGTATGCCGATTCGTGCGGAGACGTGTACTTCGACGTGCAGAGTTTCCCGAGTTACGGCGCGTTGTCCGGTCACAAGCTCGACGACGTACACCAGGGCGAGAGCGTTGCCGAGGGCAAGCGCGATCCTCGCGACTTCACACTGTGGAAGGGTGCCAAGCCCGGCGAGCCCTCGTGGCCGACGCCGTGGGGCCCAGGCCGTCCCGGCTGGCATCTCGAGTGCTCGGCGATGGCGGAGACGTACCTCGGCGCGGACTTCGACATCCATTGCGGTGGTCTCGATCTCGTGTTCCCGCATCACGAGAACGAGCGAGCCCAATCGATGGCGGCCGGCGACGGCTTCTCGCGCTACTGGCTGCACAACGGTTGGGTGACGATGGGCGGAGAGAAGATGTCCAAGTCTCTCGGCAACGTCCTCTCGGTGCCCAACGTGCTCAAAAAGGTTCGGCCGCAAGAACTTCGGTTCTATCTCGGTGGCGCGCACTATCGCTCGATGCTGGAATACTCCGACACTGCGCTCGAGACCGCGGCGGTGACGTACCGGGGCATCGAAGGGTTCGTCCGGCGAGCCGTCGAACGTGCCGGTGACGTACCGATGGGCAAGTGGACCGCCGGGTTTGCCGCGGCTCTGGACGACGATCTCGGTGTGCCCAAAGCGTTGGCCGAGATTCACGCCACC
Organism: Rhodococcus sp. KRD175; assembly: GCF_017168275.1. NCBI lineage: Bacteria > Bacillati > Actinomycetota > Actinomycetes > Mycobacteriales > Nocardiaceae > Rhodococcus > Rhodococcus sp. KRD175. The sequence goes on along the minus strand of NZ_JABFAQ010000006.1, from coordinate 13,945 downwards.
GTCACCCTCGGCAACACCGCCCTCGAGTCCGGTGATCTACCGGCAGCCGTGGAGCATGCGGGCAGCGTGCGGGCGATGCTCGACATCCTCGGTGTCGACCCCCTCGATCCGCACTGGTCGAGCGACAGTGGTTCGGACGCAGCAGCTCTCGGTGCACTCGGCGTTCTCGTCGAGGCCGAGCTGGAGCGTCGAGCAACGGCGAAGGCGACCAAGGACTGGGCCGTCGCCGACGAGATACGCGATCGACTGGCGCAGGCCGGAGTCGATGTGACAGATACACCCAACGGGCCCGAATGGTCGCTGGGTACGAGCAAGACCGACGAAGCAGGTTTGTGATGGCAGGCAATTCGAGTAGGCGCGGCGCAATCCGCAAGGACGGCACCAAGAAGGGTCAGGTCGCCGGATCCGGAGGCAAGCGTCGTAAGGGCCTCGAGGGCCGCGGCGCAACGCCCCCCGCCTCCGAGCGCACCAAGCATCCGGCAGCGCGTCGGGCCAAGCTCGCCGAGAAGTCCGCGCAGAACCGCGGCGGTACAACCGGAGGACGCGCGGGTGGACGTCCGGCCGGACGCAAGGCCGAAGACGGTCCCGAGGTGGTACTCGGGCGCAACCCGGTCGTCGAGTGCCTGCGTGCAGGCGTGCCCGCCACCGCCCTGTGGGTTGCCGTCGGCACCGACAGCGACGATCGACTCAAGGAAGCCGTGCAGCGCGCAGGCGACGCACGGATCTCCATCCTCGAAGTTCCCCGCTCCGATCTGGACAAGCTCAGCGCCAACGGACTGCACCAGGGCCTGGCCCTGCAGGTGCCGCCGTACCGCTACGCGCACCCCGACGATCTGATCTCGAACGCGCGCACGCACCAGGAACCCGCACTGCTCGTGGCGCTCGACAACATCACCGACCCGCGCAACCTCGGTGCCGTCGTGCGTTCGGTGGCCGCGTTCGGTGGTCACGGCGTCGTGATTCCGCAGCGTCGCAGCGCCAGCGTGTCCGCGGTGGCATGGCGCACCAGCGCCGGTGCCGCAGCCCGACTGCCCATCGCGCGGGCGGTCAATCTGACTCGCACACTGAAGGATTGGCAGTCCAAGGGCGTCACCGTCGTCGGCCTCGACGCAGGCGGCGACACCGACCTCGACACCTTCGATGGTAAGGGACCGGTCGTTATCGTCGTCGGATCCGAGGGCAAGGGCCTCTCGCGTCTGGTCAGCGAGACCTGCGACCACATCCTGTCGATCCCGATGGCCGGGCCGGTGGAATCGCTCAACGCCTCCGTCGCTGCCGGCGTCGTGCTGGCCGACATCGCGCGTCAGCGTCGAGGCTGAGGTTGCGCGGGGCCTGGATCAACCGGCAGCGCGGAACTGGATCCGCGTTCCGGGGGTCAGTTGCGCGGCGGCGGACACATCGTCCAGGGTGACGAGGGCGATCACCGGATAGCCGCCCGTGACGGGATGGTCGGCGAGAAACAACACCGGCTGTCCCGAGGGCGGCACCTGAAGTGCCCCGAGAACCATTCCCTCGCTGGGCAATTCGTCGTCGACCGCGCGGGTCAAGGGCTCCACGCCGTCGAGCCTGATGCCGACGCGATCCGAATCCTGCGTGACCGTCCATGGCTGCTGCACCAGAACCGATCGGGCGTGCTCGGTGAACCAGTCCTCGCGCGGGCCGAACGTGATGTGCAGTGTCTGCTCGAGCGGGTTCGGTACTACGAAATCCGTTGCAGGCCACTGGTCTGTGGCGTCGCCGACCGGGAGCGCCGTCCCGGGGGAGAGTCGATCGGGCCCGAGGCCCGACATCGTGTCCGTCGATCTGCTGTCGAGAACCGGAGGGACGTCGATGCCTCCCCGGACGGCGAGGTAGCTGCGCAGACCCGATGTGGGCGGCGACAGAGTCAACTCCTGCCCGGCTCGGACCACGAGCGTCGAATGCAGTCCCTGCACGGTGCCGTCCACGCGGCAGATCACGTGCGCTCCGGTGACGGCCATGACGGCGTCGAACTGGGCACGGACCTGCAGGCCACCGAACGTCACTTCCAGGGTGGCGGCTCCGAAGTCGTTGCCCACCAGACGGTTTGCCGCATCGTGTGAACGCAGATCCGCTGCACCGGACCGTCCGACGCCCACCGCCGCGTGGCCACGTCGTCCACGATCCTGGACGGTGCACAGCGGGCCCGTCTGCAGGACGGTCAGGGTCTTCATGTCGACTCGAATCGGACGGTGGTGCCGGGTGTGAGCAGTGCCGGTGGAGTGCGCTCACTGTCCCACAGCGTCACGTCGCTGCGGCCGATCAACTGCCATCCCCCGGGTGAGGATCGCGGGTAGATGCCGGAGAACTCGCCGGCCAGGCCCACTGCGCCTGCCGGGACGCTGGTGCGCGGTGAATCACGTCGCGGCACGCGCAGTCGGGTGTCGGTGCCGACGAGGTAGCCGAAGCCGGGCGCGAAGCCTCCGAACGCGACCGTCCAGGTCTGTTTCGTATGCGCTGCAACCACTTCGGCGACGGACAGGCCCGTCAGGCGGGCGACGTCGTCGAGATCAGCGCCGTCGTAGGTGACGGGAATCGTGACCGCCTCGGATGCGGCAGTGGGGTCGTCGACAGCGGGTTCCAGCGCCGCGACCCACTCGAGTATCGGTGCCGGTGCCCCGTCGAAGATCACCAGCACGGTGCGGGCGGCAGGAACCAGATCGACGACCGCGTCCGGCCGGTCGCGGACCATGGACCGATGGTACGACATGGTCTCGGGCAGGTCGGCGAACTCGATCAGCAGCGCGTTCTCGCCTGCGGGGAGGAGGCGCATCAGACGAAGGGTGTGATGTCGACAGCGTTGACGCGCAACAGGTCCCGCACAGCATTCGCCATCGCCACCGCGCCGGGGGAGTCGCCGTGCAAGCAGATCGATTCGGCGCGGACTTCGACCGTCCTGCCGTCCACTGCTTCGACCGTACCGTCGGTGATCATCGTCAGTACCCGGTTGGCGACTGCCTCCGGGTCGCTGAGCACGGCTCCCGGTTCCGAGCGCGAGACCAGAGTTCCCTGTGGGGTGTAGGCGCGATCGGCGAAAGCCTCCGCGACCGTGCGTAACCCGACGCGTTCGGCTTCGTCGAGGAATGCCGAACCGGGCAATCCGAGAACGGGCAGCGTCGGGTCGTAGGCGAGAACGGCGTCGGCGACGGCCTTGGCCTGGCCGCGGTGATGCACGACCGCGTTGTACAGCGCACCGTGCGGTTTGACGTACGTGACGGCCGAACCGGCCACTCGGGCAAGGCCATCGAGGGCACCGATCTGGTAGATCACGTCGGCGGTGAGGTCTGCGGGGGCGACGTCGAGAAAGCGTCGACCGAATCCGGCGAGGTCCTGATAGCCGACCTGAGCCCCGATCCGCACGCCTGCGTTCGCAGCCGAGCGGCACGTGCGCAACAGAGTGGTCGGATCACCGGCGTGGAAGCCGCACGCGACGTTGGCACTGGACACCACTGCGAGCATCGCGTCGTCGTCGCCCAGCGTCCACGCACCGTAGCTTTCGCCGAGATCGGCGTTGAGATCGATGGCCGTCACCTTGGACAGTCTAGGCGGCGACGAGCCGTCCGGAATTGGCCTTGCGGGTTGCCCCGATGCCGCGGCAGAGGAGGTAGATGACGAACGAGATGGTCGTGACGAAGGTCGAGACCGGGAGCCCCGGAGCGAGCGAGAGCAAGATGCCACCGACAGCGGCGATCTCGGCGAACAGGATGGACAGCAGCGTCGCCTTCAGCGGGCTGGCCGTGACCCGCGCGGCGGCCGCGGCCGGGGTGATGAGCAGCGAGAGCACCAGCAGCGCGCCGACGATCTGCACGCCGAGTGCACAGGCAACACCGACGAGTACGGCGAACACGACCGAGAGTGCGCGGACGGGGACGCCGCGCGCCAGGGCCACCTCGGGGTCGGTGCTGGCGAACAGCAGCGGGCGATAGACCACGGTGAGCACGATCAGCACGAGAACGGCGCACACCAGCAGCAGCTGGATTCCGCTCTGCCCGACGCCGACGATCTGGCCGATGAGCAACGAGAAGCTGGTGCCGGTCCGGCCCGGGTACAGCCAGATGAACAGCACCGACAGGCCGAGACCGAACGACATGATGACGCCGATGACCGAGTCGCGGTCGCGGGCCTTGTTACCGAGCAAAGCGAACATCACCGCGGCGACGACGGATCCGACGATGGCACCGAGTCCGACGGTGATACCGACGAGCAGTGCAGCGGACGCACCGGTGAGGGAGAGTTCACTCGATCCGTGCACCGCGAAGGCCCACTGCCTACTGACGATGAGCGGTCCGAGCGCGCCGGCGAGCAATCCGAGAATGGCAGCGGCGATCAACGCCTGCTGAACGAAGTCGTAGCTCAGCAGATTCGCCGTGGTGTCGAAGTCGAGCATTTTCGAGAATGCGTCGAGAACCTTCTCGTTCATGCCTTGTCTTCTCCGTCGTGCGGTACGGGTGGGTGGTGGGCACCGGCCGAGCCGAGCGCATCGATCGAGTCGCCGGTTCCGACGACGACGAGCCGACCGCGAACCTTCAACACCTCGACCTCGGTGCCGTACAGCTCGGACAACACTTCGGTGGTCATGACGTCCTCGGGAGTCCCGATCCGGAACCGGCCGTCGACGATGTAGACGACGCGGTCGACGAGCGGAAGGATCGGGTTGATCTCGTGCGTCACGAACAGCACGGCTGTGTCGTGCTCCCGCCGTCGGCGATCGATGAGGCCGGAGACCAACGATTGGTTGGCGAGGTCGAGGCTGAGCAGGGGCTCGTCGCACAGCAGTACCGACGGATCGCCGACGAGTGCCTGGGCGATCCGCAGTCGCTGCTGTTCACCACCGGACATCGAGCCGACCGGTGCGCCGGCGAAGGAATTGGCGTCGACCTGATCGATGGCGCGCTGCACCGTCTCCTTGCGCTGCCGCATGCCGCGCAGTCCCATGCCCCATTTGTGGCCGTCCCAGCCCAGACCGACGAGATCGCGTCCGCGTAGCGGCAGATCGTCGTCGATGTTGCGTTGCTGGGGGACGTACCCCACGCCCGACTGGCCGCGGCGAACGGGACTGCCGCCGATCGACGCGGTGCCGGACGTGAGGTGGTTCTGACCGAGCAGCACCTTGAGCAACGACGTCTTGCCCGACCCGTTGGGGCCGAGGACGGCGACGAACTCGCCCGCCGCGACGGACAGATCCAGGTTCTGCCAGAGGGTGCGGTCGCCGAAGGCCAGTCCGGCATCGCGCAGTTCTACAGCAGGCATGCGTTACAGCTTTCCATCAGCTGCCCACCGATCGGGAGGCGGATCGGCTCACGGGTTGGTGCTGAGCGCGGCCTGCAGGTCCGTCGCGGCCTTGGTCTGCCACTCGATGAACGTCATCCCGGCGGGCAGAGTTTCGGTGACCTCGACGACGGGGATGCCCGCAGCCTCGCTGGTGGTGCGAATGTCCTGTGTGACAGCGTCTTCGGTCTGAGTGTTGTAGACCAGCGCGCGGACGGACTTGGACGTGAACAGATCCCGCGTCGCGGCGATCGATGCGGGCGACGGGTCGTTGCCCTCCTCGATGGCGTCCTTGAAGTCCTCGGGGGTGCGGTCGTCGAGATCGGACTCCTCGAGGAGGTAGTGCGCGATCGGTTCGGTCTGTGCCACCGGTGCGTTCGGGAACTCGGCGGCGATCCGGTCCGTCACGTCGGTGATGGCGTGGATCTGCTCATGGAACGTTTCGGCGTTGGCGGTGTACTGCGCGGCGTTGTCCGGGTCGAGTTGACCGAGCTTGTCGGCGATCTCCTCGGCGGTGTGCGCTGCGACCTCGGCGTTGTACCAGACGTGTTCGTTGACCTCACCGTGCGAGTGGCCGTCTTCGGTCGCGGGCTCGGTTGCGGACTCGGTTGCTGCCTCGGACGTCGTCTCGGAGTCGTGATCGTGGTCCGCGTCGAGCAACGTGAAGGCATCGACGGACGGCACGTCCTTGCCCTCGGAGCCGAGGATGTCCTCGATGAACTGGTCGTAGCCGCCGCCGTTGTAGACCACCAAGGACGCCTCGGCAACCGCGGCAGCGTCACCGGGGCTCGCCTCGTACGAGTGCGGATCTGCCGACGGGTCGGCGATGATCGACTTCACGGTGGCCAGGTCGCCCGCAACGGCCTCGGCAACGCTGCCCCACACGTTCGTGGACGCGACGATCGTGATCGGACCGTCGACGGGGTTGGCCGGAGCGGACTCGGTGCTCGTCGGCTCGTTCGAGCTGCACGCGGTCAGTGCCAGCGCGGCAGCGCAGGTCAGGCCGATGAGGGCCGAGCTCTTGACCCGAGACGGGCGGTGGAAGGACGACATCGATGTACTCCTGAAGGCAGGGCTTGACGCTAATGGAAACCGTTACCGTTGTACTCTAGCTCTCGGGCGGGCTCGGTATCGAATCGGACGAGCCCAACCTCGATTTTCACTGCAGCGTGGTGTGGGACTAACGTCCCGGTTATGGCCAGGTCAAGCGAACCCCGACGTCAAGCGACGTTGGCGTCGATCGCAGCCGAGCTGAAGGTATCGCGAACCACCGTCTCGAATGCCTACAACCGACCTGATCAACTTTCGCCCGAACTGCGCGAACGCGTTCTCCAGGCAGCCAAACGACGCGGTTACGCAGGCCCGGACCCGGTCGCGCGATCGCTGCGCACCCGCAAAGCCGGAGCCATCGGACTCCTGCTCACAGAAGCCCTCAGCTACTCCTTCCGCGACCCCGCCGCCATGAGCTTCCTCGCCGGTCTCGCCGAATCCTGCGAGGCCGCAGGACAAGGACTGCTGCTCATTCCCGCCGGTGCCGAACGCGACGACGTGCAAGCTGCCGCTGTGGTCCAACAAGCGGGAGTCGACGGATTCGTCGTCTACTCCGTCGCCGACGACGACCCCTACCTGGCCGCAGTGCGCGAACGACACCTACCGATCGTCGTGTGCGACCAACCCCGCAACATCCCCGAGGCCGCCCTCGTCGCAATCGACGACCGCGTCGCCATGAAAATGCTTGCCGCACATCTGATCTCGCTGGGACACGAACATCTTGCAGTGCTGTGCATGCGGCTCGGACGCGACCGCCGCGACGGCGTCGTACCCCCGGGACGGCTGGCCGACAGTCACTTCCACGTCCAACGTGAACGCATCGCCGGCGTCCAGGCCGCCATGATCGACGCCGGACTCGACCCCGACACCCTCACCGTCGTCGAACGATTCGACCACACCGTGCGCTCCGGCCACTCCGCCGCAGCCCAGGCACTACAGGCCAACCGCGAGACCACCGCACTGCTCTGCACCACCGACGTCATCGCCCTCGGTGCACTCAACTTCGCCAGAGTCTCGGGAATCGATGTGCCGAGCCAACTCTCGGTCACCGGATTCGACGGCATCTCCGACGCCATTCGCGAGAACCTGACCACCGTGCGCCAGGACGCCGAGGAAAAAGGCCGCCGCGCAGGCAAACTGGTGCTCTCGTCCTCGCACTCGGGCGTCGTCGCCGCCGAAACACTCCCGACCGAACTCTTCCGCGGCCGCACCGCAGCACCGCCGCCGGCTCAACCGCCCGCAATCGCCTGACCTTTACCGTCGCCCGTTTGGCCGCTCACCCCAGATTTGCGCCCCATTTGGGATCAATGTGGGTTTCAGTCACTCAGAGTGCAACAAAGCCACATTCATTCAGTGTCGGTTGGAACCCCGTTCGGGATGAATGTGGATTTCAGTCAGTCTGACTGCAACAAAGGCGCATTGATCCCAACTGGGGAGGAGTGAACCGGGGGTGGGGGTCAGACGGGCTGAGCGCTGAGCAATCTCGCGCAACGCAGCAGACCCAGGTGACTGTAGGCCTGGGGGTGGTTGCCGAGCGACCGTTCGGCGATCGGGTCGTATTCCTCACTGAGCAGTCCGGTCGGTCCGGCGGCGCTGACGAGTTGAGCGAACAGAGCCTCGGCCTCGGCGCGTTGGCCCACCAACAGGTATGCCTCGACGAGCCACGCTGCGCACAGGTGGAATCCGCCTTCGCCGCCGGGCAGACCGTCGTCGTGGCGGTAGCGGTAGACCGTCGATCCGCTGCGCAGTTCGGCTTCGGTTGCAGTGACGGTGGCTGCGAAACGCGGGTCCGACGGCTCGATCAGTCCGGACAGGCCGATGTACAGCGTCGCGGCGTCGAGGTCGGTGCCGTCGTATGCGGCGGTGAAGGACTGTACTTCGTCGTTCCAGCCGTTGGCGAGCACTTCTTCTCGGATGGTGTCACGAAGCTCGGTCCAGCTCGATTCTGCTGTGCGACCGAAGGTTTCGGCCAGACCGATGGCGCGGTCCACCGTCGTCCAGCCCATCACCTTCGAGTAGACGTGGTGGCGGGGATTGTCTCGGATTTCCCAGATGCCGTGATCGGGTTCGAACCAGCGTCGCTCGACGGCTTCGACCATCGCGCGGACGAGGTCCCAGTCGTCGTCGGACAGGCCGTTCTCCGACCCCGCGGCTTTGCGGGCGTGTGCGAGGGCGGACACCAATTCGACGATGGGGCCGAAGACGTCGAGCTGAACCTGTTGGTTGGCAGCGTTTCCCACGCGGACCGGACGTGAACCCGCGTAGCCGGGCAGCTCGTCGATGACGGCCTCGGGCGGCAGGCCCAGGCCCCAGATGGTGTAGAGCGGGTGCAGGCGTTCGGGCCCCGACACCGATTCGAGTACCCCGTGGATCCACGACAGGTAGTTCTCGGCCTCGGCTGTCGATCCGACGTCGACCAGTGCGGTCGCGGTCAATGCTGCGTCGCGCAGCCAGCAGTATCGGTAGTCCCAGTTACGCACTCCACCAATGTCTTCGGGCAGCGAGGTGGTGGCGGCCGCCATGATCGAGCCGGACTCGGAGTGCACGAGGCCACGCAAGGTCAGGGCCGATCGCTTCATCAGATCGCGCTTGAGCGGCGGCAGATTCAGGCCGTCGGCCCAGTCCTTCCAGTACGACTCCGATGCTCGACGCCGTTCGACCTCGGGCCACGGGTGCTCGCTCAGATCGTCTGTGCCGAGCCGCAATTCGAGAACTATCGGCCCGTTCGACGGATCGACCTCGGCATGGGCGGACTGCTGGGATCCGTCCGAGACGATGTTCCAGGTGACACCGGGGCTGCGCAGGACCATCGGGTCCGCGGTGCCGAGGATGCGCAGTCCATCGACGTCGGGTTCCAGTGACGCCCACGCCTTTCCGAACTCCGGACGCGGAGCGAACGTGACGATGGCCGGTGCCTTGCCGGTGATGACGCGGGTCAGCGCGGTCTGGCCCTGGCCGATGTCGTGCGGGAGGTAGTCGGTGACCTGCAGGCTGGCCCACTTGGTCTGCACGGTCATCGTGCCGTCCACGTACTGCTGGCTCAACGGAAGCGATGCGCGGACGGGTCCGATGCTGAAGTGTCCGGCCTGATCGCCGCCGAGCAGGTGTGCGAACACCGCTGCCGAATCGGGCTCGGGGTGACAGAGCCAGGTGACGTCGGCATCGGGAGTGAGCAGCGCGACGGCGTTGGGGCTGGCCAACATCGTCAGTCGTTCGATGCGCGGGGCGTCCGCTCCGGAGAGCCACTGCCGACGCTCCTCGAGCAGGAACGCCAAGGCCAGTGCCACGTGCTCGGTGCTGCCGATGCGGAACTCGGCGAGAGTATCGCCCGGTCCGATCTTGACCCCGATGTCGGGTCCGTGCAGGTGGCCGAATGCCTTCTCGTCGGTGACGTCGTCGCCGAAAAAGACTGCAGCAGTGGAGGCTTCCTGATGTCTGAGGATATCGAGGGCGACGCCCTTGTCGGTGATGATGACGGCCAGCTCGATGACGGACTTGCCCTCGGTCACCTGGACGCCGTCGCGTGCGGCAGCACCGGAACGCACGGCGGCCAGGGCTTCCTCGCCCGCAGCAGTCTCGGCGTTGCGCACGTGCAGTGCGACGCTGGCCGGCTTGGTTTCGATACTCACGCCCGGATGGGCGTCGGCGATGGCTTGGAGCTCGCCGGTGATGACGGTGAGGAGCTTCTTGGCGTCGTCGTCGATGGCGTTGACGAACCCGGCGTCGAACTCGCTGCCGTGGCTGCCCACGAGCTGCACCTCGGACGGCAATCGCGAGAGGATCGCGAGATCGCGAAGAGCGCGGCCGGAGATGACCGCAGCGTTGGTGCCGGCGAGGGAGGCGAGCCCGCGCATGGCGCTGACGGACTCGGGGTGCGGAAAGGCCTTCTGCGGGTCGGAGACGATCGGAGCCATGGTTCCGTCGTAATCGGACGCGACGAGCAAACGCGGAGTCCGAGCGACTCCGACGAGTGCGCGGCGAAGTTCGAGCGGCAATTCGAGAGCAGTCACGCGTCGAATCTAGGCGATGAACCTCGTCTCGGCGTACCTGGCTTCGTGCGCCCGGTGTATCACTGCTGGTCGGGAACCAGACCGGGCGATGGCGTCACACCGGAAGCAGCCGACATCGACCTCGCGGACTTGGTGACGATGGCCAACATCGCTCGCTGGGCGGCGTCGGCGTCACCGGACTGGATGGAGGACGCGACCACTCCGTGCAACCGGATGGCCTCGGGGTCTGCTTGCCGCGACATCAAGGCATGGCGGGTGCGTCCGGCGAGTACCTCGACGACGATGTCCGACATCGACCGCAACATGGGATTGCCCGACGCCTCCAACAGCGTGCGGTGAAAGTTGCAGTCGTGTTCGAGGTAGGCCTCCGAGTCCGCGGAACGCGACGTCGACGACATACCGATAACCGCCGCGGTCAGCGCCCCGCAGTGCTCGGGGGTGGCTCGGTGGGCAGCGAGTTTGGCCGCCAGAGGCTCGATACCCGAGCGCAGTTCGCTGAGCAGCAGAAGCTGCTCGGCGCGGGCAGGACCGGCCAGTTGCCAGCGGATGACCACCGGGTCGAGGGAGTTCCAGTTCTGCGAACCCAGGACCGTGATGCCGACGCGTCGCCGAACGGTGAGCAGGCCCAGTGACTCGAGAACACGAACGACTTCTCGCACCACGGTTCGCGATACGGCGAACCGCACGGCGACGTCGTCGGCCGAGATTCGGGTGCCACTCGGGATCGCGCCACTCACGATGTCGCGCCCGAGCTCGTCGAGCACCGAATCGTGGAGTTGGCGAAAATCATTGGTCTCGGTCATGTCCGATCGATCGTCCCACGGGTTGCCCGGTTTCTCGCGTCTGTCCGATCCCGATGCACCGGATGGAGCAGTATCGAGGCATGGCAGCAGAGAAGACAGGCAGAGCGCACCATCCGGTTCTCGTGGTGATGGGGGTATCCGGATCGGGCAAATCAACCGTGGCAGGCATCCTCGCCGGAGCCTTGAAATGGGACCTCCAAGAGGGCGACGACCTGCACCCGGACGCCAACGTCGCGAAGATGGCGTCGGGTCAGCCCCTGACCGACGAGGACCGATGGCCGTGGCTCGACATCATCGCCGAGTGGATCACCGACCACACCAGCACGGGACGATCGGGAATCGTGACGTGCTCGGCACTCAAACGGTCGTATCGGGACGTACTGAGCGCAGGAGCCAGGGACGGGGCGCCGGTGATCTTCGTGCACCTGGCCGGAACCAAGGACCGAATCAGCGGGCGTCTGAATGCACGGATGGACCACTTCATGCCGTCCTCGCTGCTGGACACCCAGATCTCGACACTGGAACCCCTCGGCGACGACGAGAACGCCATCGTCGTCGACATCGGCCCGCCGCCCACCAAAATCGCCGAACACGTCCTCGTCGAACTCGAAAAACGCGCAGGAATGTCCGAAAGCCACTGAGTGCTGCCTGCCTCTGCCCTCTTGCTCCCCACCCGGGTTCGGATCAATGCGGGATTCAGTCGCTCAGAGTGCGGCAATGGGACATTGATCCACACCCGGGGGCCGAAACAGGGCAGAGGTCCGGGGCGGAGTGTCCGGTAAGTGCATATTCCAAGCAAGCGCGCTTGATTTTAAGTACTACGAATGACCGAAAGGACTTGTAAAAGTACGACGAATGAGAGAAGGTGAGCTTGTTCACTTTTCAGTGAGGAGACAGCTCATGGTGCGAGGCGCACCCGCCAGGCCGGTCCAACTTCCCGTTCCCAATGCAGATGTCTGGGACTGGCAACTCGACGGTCTGTGTCGTGGTCTCGACTCGTCCGTGTTCTTCCATCCCGAGGGGGAGCGAGGCCGTGCCCGCGCCACGCGAGAAAAGACCGCCAAGCAGGTCTGCGGCCGATGCCCGGTGCTCGAGCAATGCCGTCAGCACGCACTCGAAGCGAACGAGCCGTACGGCGTGTGGGGCGGAATGTCTGCACACGATCGCGCAGACTTCTACCGCGGAGCCGTTCGTACCGCTTGATCTTGCTGTACCGGTGCTGCGGAGACTTCGTAGACGATCTCGAGGCCGTCCTCGTCATCCCATTGCTCACCCACTTCGATGAACGCGAAGCTCTCGATGAGGGCCAGCGAGGGCGTGTTGCCCGGGCTGACTGTGGCGCGAACACTACGCACTTCCTTGTGTTGCCGTGCAACGGCGAGAAGGGTTTCTACCGAACGTCTGGCATGGCCTCGTCGACGAAACTCAGGATCGACTCGGTACCCGATCTCCACCATCCCCGTCTCGTCGGGAGCTCCGTGGAAGCCGGCCACGCCGACTGGCATGGCGACGTTTGGGTCGACCATCAGCCGCGTGATCCACGCTGCATCACCGGGGATGTCGATGATCTGCTTGCTTCTCCTCCGCCACAGGCTGCGGCATTCGACCCCGGCGAGATAGGGCGAAACGCGGTGGTGTGATGCGGGAATCGACTGTCCCGTTGCCAAGGCGTGCAGCATCTCCGCGGGAATTGCGTCCAGGCGAAGTCGTGACAGCTGGGGCTGGGGATGACGCCACGGGGCATTGGTCATAGTCATTGACGAGACCTTTCCACTCTTTCCCGCCGATCAGCCTTCTATTCTCGGGTCCACGATGAGGTCGAGCACAACGCCGCTCGAGTCGAAGCCGAAACGGGAGTTGAGCGGCAAGCGATGTGCTTCAGGTTTCAAACTTTCGATACCTTGGCGAACTATTTTGGCTCAGACCCTTGTCTCGGACGTCTGTGCCGTTTTATGTTCGAAGCGTCCAGAAGCACGAAACAACTCATGCTTTTCGAGGAGTAGACATGCAGGTCAGACGAGCTATCGGGGGAGTATTCATCGGGGTTGCCGTTCCCGCGCTGGCCATGGCGGCAGTGCAAATGAGCCTGGGCTGAACCTAGACAGCCGCAACCACAAACGCCCGCTTCCGTCGCCAGGAGCATTCGCCTTCCATTCCACGAAACCGGTTGTGTGGTGGGCAATGACAACGGCGGATGTGTTGGCGGCGGGGTATACAAGCGAGAGGATGCGAGATGGCAGCACCACTGATCAATTCTTCGCAAATTCCTGCCCCGATCAAGGTCGGGTCGCGGATACCCCGGGGCACCTCGATCGATCGCATCATTGCTGCTTTGGAGCCGCTAGGGGGCAAAGTGACGCGTGTGAGCGAGACGTCAGCCCGGATTGACGCCGGCAACATAGCCATTTACCGAATGTTGGGAACATCGCTAGCGCGCGGGCGGCGAAACTTGCCAATTGCCGTCTCGATCGATGTCAGGGACCAAAAGCCCTCAGTTTCAGTGACATTGAGAGACACGATTGCCGTGGTACTCCGTGTGCGGAGTGAGGGTGATGCGCTGAATGAACGCGTCGCGGAGATCAACGAGCTTCTCAAAGTTGTATGACTTCCGATTCCGCGGTACTGCGAGCTACTGATCTCACAATATCGGCGGCGAATCGCGCACTAGGTGTTCTTCTCGGGGACGTTGTGGACGGTCAGTCGCTCGATGGGTGACTTGCCGCCGATGCCTGTGTGGGGTCGGTGGTGATTGTAGTGATGGATCCAGTCTTGGTAGGTCGCCGCTCTGGCTTCGTC
>NZ_JABFAQ010000058.1:0-1125 GCF_017168275.1 Rhodococcus sp. KRD175 | reverse complement strand
ACGGCTGTACCGAGATTGCACGTCTGACCGGTGATCCCGCTACCGCAGACCTCGCGGTGGCCGCCGATCACTGCGCCCAGGCCTGGACCGAAACTGCCCGCGCCGGAACACAACGCGGTCTCGATGTACGAACACGCGCAGCTGCGGTGGCCGTGTCGGCTGCCAGACTGTCGGAACTCGAGCTGATCCTGGTGGAGTCCCTGGAGTCTGCTTCACGCTCGCTGTCCGCCATCACGAGATGATGCCCACCGTCGTTCGATGGCGCGCGGTACACGGGGCGCATCGCACTGTGCTGCAGCTGTCGTCGCCGACACCGTACGCCCTGGCGACCTCACTGATCGGCTTGGAAGAGTCGATGACCTCTCGGCACAGTTCGTCTTTGAACTCGGTGCTGAAAGATCGACGCGATCTGCTCATGCTTGTAGATCCCTATTCCAAGCGGGTCTAGTGTCCGAATCCCTGGGCCGATCAGATCACGACGCCAGCCACTGGGCTGCGGGGTGGATGACCCTCATCTGCAACCTCGCCGACGTTTTCAACGCGCGGTTCACTTCTGACATAGTGCAGTTTATCTATCGAAACTAACAGCGGTGCAGGCCGAGCGCACGATGACGCGACAGACTCGGCACAATTTTTTTTCACGACAGAGAGGTCCGACCATGAAAAGAGTTCCGGACGAGGTCAGCGGGTCGGCCGGCCCGGCTGTCGAGAACTGGGCGCGCTCGTTCTGGAGCACGAGTTTCGACTCGCCTGATCTACCGCCCCACCACCCCGACTGTCTTGGTTGTGGGCCGCAGAACCCGCACGGCCACGCCCTGTCGGTCCAGCGTGACGAGAACGGCGTGGTGGCTCACCATGTGTTCGATCAACGTCATGTCGGGGCACCCGGGATAGCACACGGAGGCGCGGTGGCGACCGTTCTCGACGATCTGTTCGGCTTCCTGCTCTACACAGTGGGTGAGCTCGCCGTGACGCGGCGTCTCGAGCTCGACTACCTGGCGCCGGTTCTGCTCGGCACTCCATACGTATTGCGTGCTGCCGTTCGGTCTCGTGATGGGCGCAAACTGGATCTCACGGCCACGATGGACGATGCGCAGGGCCGCTCGGTAGCCACCGCTACTGCCC
>NZ_JABFAQ010000057.1:0-1382 GCF_017168275.1 Rhodococcus sp. KRD175 | reverse complement strand
GATCCGCTGACCGTCCTCGAGCACCGAATGCCCGATGCCCGGATGCGTCTGCTCCCACAACACATCATCGGCCGGATGCAACAGAATCGGCGCATCCAACTCCCCCGACAACTGCGGAGCGACCGTCACATGATCGTTGTGACCATGCGTACACACGATCGCCCGCACAGCACGACCGGCGACCGCATCGACGATCGGACCGGCCGTATGCGCAGCATCGACGATCACCACCTCGTCGTCGTCACCGACCAACCAGATGTTGTTGTCGACCTCCCACTCGCCACCATCGAGCGCGAACGTCCCCGACGTGACGACCTTCTCGACCCGCAACTGCCCACTCACAGGACCACCACCGAACGCAGCACCGTGCCCTGATGCATCTTCTCGAACGCCGCCTCGATATCACCGAGACCGATCCGTTCGGTCACGAACTTCTCGAGCGGCAACCGACCCTGCTCGTACAGATCGACCAACATCGGAAAATCCCGCTCCGGCAGACAATCGCCGTACCACGACGACTTCAACGACCCACCCCGGGAAAAGAAATCGATCAACGGCATCTCCACCGTCATCTCCGGCGTCGGCACCCCCACCAACACCACCGTCCCGGCGAGATCGCGGGCGTAGAACGCCTGCTTCCACGTCTCCGGACGCCCGACGGCATCGATGACCACATCCGCCCCGAACCCGCCGGTCAACTCCTGGATGGCCTCGACCGCATCGACCTGCGAGGCGTCGACCGTGTGGGTGGCACCGAGATCGAGAGCCCAGTCGAGTTTTTTCTTGTCGCGGTCGACGGCGATGATCGTCGACGCCCCCGCCAGGCGGGCCCCGGCGATCGCGGCATCCCCGACACCGCCGCACCCGATCACGGCGACGGAATCCCCGCGGGAGACGTGGCCGGTGTTCATCGCCGCACCCAACCCGGCCATCACCCCACACCCGAGCAACCCCACCACCGCCGGATCGGACTCCGGGTCGACCTTGGTGCACTGGCCTTCGTGGACGAGGGTCTTGTCGGCGAACGCCCCGATCCCCAACGCAGGGGAGAGTTCGGTGCCGTCGGCGAGAGTCATCTTCTGCGAGGCATTGTGGGTGTCGAAGCAGTACCAGGGGGTGCCTTTCTTGCAGGCTCGGCATTCCCCGCACACCGCACGCCAGTTCAACACCACGAAATCACCGACCTCGACATGAGTGACAGCGTCGCCGATGGTTTCGACGGTGCCTGCGGCTTCGTGGCCGAGCAGGAACGGGAACTCGTCGTTGATGCCGCCCTCGCGGTAATGCAGATCGGTATGACACACCCCGCACGCGGCGATGGTGACCACGACATCGTTCGGGCCGGGATCGGGAATGGTGATCGTCTCGATCGAGACGGGCTC
>NZ_JABFAQ010000056.1:0-8625 GCF_017168275.1 Rhodococcus sp. KRD175 | reverse complement strand
TTGTAGACGGGGTTTGCCTCTGACCACTGTGCATCCGATTAGTATCCCGCTGTTTCGGGCCATCACCAACGAGGGTTCGACACCTGCCCGAATCACGCTCGGACCATGAGCTGCCGCTGTAGCGGAGCCACCGCGGATGAGGATTTGGCCCGTCGACAGCCAAGACAGGCTAAAACGTCAGTGCAGTTCGGGAATAAGTCATACACCCCCGAACTGCACTGGTGGGACGTGAAGATCAGCTTCCGGTCCAGTCGACTGAAGTCACACACCTACCTTGGTGGCACTGGCGGTTCGGAGCTGACGGGCTCCGATTCGCGGTTCGGATCGAACGGAATCTCGTTGTCGATGGCATCTCGCATTGTTGCGACCGGCGCTGGCTCATCGGTTGATCGCCGCGCAGTTCCATCGCTGACGGCAGCAACTTCCTCTGCTGACAACGTCACTTTGCCCGCGCGTGGAGCGACCGTGTACCAGTTTTCGGACGGCAAGAAGCCAGCCGACATAAGGTATGTTGCTCCCGGCTCGATCAGTGGGTCATCGTCCAGTAAGTACAACGTACCGTCGGTGCCATACCCGCCTTGCTGATTGACGAGTATTTGGCCCGCGACGTCACCCTTTAGGGTCTGAAGCACCTCAACAGAAAACTGCGTCTCGGGAAACGGCCCAACTGCCTTCGTACCGACTTGCTCAATCACTGTTCCGACGAAGACCGCGTCGGCCCAACCGGCAAGCTGCTGAGGGTCTGTCACATCGAAAGCCGAGTCCATTTCCACTGCTTGTGTGCGCGTAGTCACGCTGGCAGTCGTGCCAGCATCTCCAGGTTGCGTGCCTGCCGAAGTGCTGCAGCCAACTAATACAATGCAGGCGAATAAGCTCGCAACGCCCACCGTGCCGTACTTTGATCCTAAACTTCTGACCTTCATCATGTCATCCCCAGAGTTGACGGTAGGCGGCTTGATCCATGAACTGCGGCGCAAAAACCGATGAGTTTGAAATCGGATCCATCAGCTGACTTTTGCAGTTATGCGCCAAACCGAGCGCATGACCCATCTCGTGTGTCATAACGTTCCGTTGATTACTGGCGTTACCGAGCTTCGCTGTATTCATTTGAATAGTGTCCACCCCAAAGTCGGTGTTGCTGTATAGCCCGGCCCATGTGACGTCCGGACGGTTGGCGTCGGAAATTTCCACATTAGTGAGCGTCGGGTTCACAGGGTCATAGGGGGTAACCTGGACGCTCCCAAGTGCATTCCAAGCAGTGGATGCCTGCGAAATTGCGGTCGTGTATTGGGAAGATGACTGATAGGTGAGTTTGGAGAAGAGGACTGAGCTGTAGCCCAATGTCGGCGGCCTGCGTCCTGACGTCAGATACTGGCCGTTCTGGAAGTTCTGTCCGGAAGCGCCATATGACTCGTAACCATCATTGGACGTTGTTCCATCTTGACACAGGTACTCATCACTGCTCGGGAAGCCCAAGGGTCCAAGCTCGTAGTTCTGCGCAGCCCACTGATCGCGAATGTTACCCCAGGTGGCATAGGCAGATGTGGCTCCGAACTTGTATGTAATCGCGCCGCCCTGGAAGTTGTTGTACCGCCCGCCAGAAGCAGGGCTCTCACGTGTGACCGGGTACCCGAGTCGTCCACGTTCGTCGCTTCGCTTCTCGTACTGATACGGGCCGTTGACATACGTTCTGTACTGACGCGATGGCAAATTAAGCCACTTGTTCATGATCAAGCCGCCGATTTGACGACCTTTGTTTGGGTCGACATTCGGCGACCAGTAAATGCGATTAGTAAACCCGAATTCCTGCTACCGCCCCTCGTTGCTGTTTCCTGCGTAAAGCTCGCCACTGGTGGGTTCTCCGATACTCGAGGTGCCGCCTTGGCCGTATTGGTTAGCACCGGAAAGGAAATCGATAAATTCGCGTTCGATGGAGCCGAATACCCACTGGTTGTTGCGAAATTGATCGGCGTTCGCAACGCCAGGTGTAGAAACTAGCAATGCAAGGGATGTAATTAACGCACCGATAAGTGACATTCTTCGAGCGACAATTTGATTTCGCGTCCGATGCTGCCTGAAGCGGACATTGATCAATGGGCTTGGATCGCCAATATGCGACTTGAGAGGTAGCCTGCTCGGTTTCATGGAGCTCCCACAGTGAAGGGCATCAAGGACGAACCGAACAGTACGGTCAGTTTGCCCACCGTTGGAGAGACACGCGAACACGAGTTTGGTCACAATTCGGTCACCGTGACCGCCGCCAACTCGACGGCGGCTAGACTTCGAACGCATGAGCAATACAGGTTCTCGGTGGCTACGGCCAGCTGTCCTGCTGGTTCTAATCGGCGTCTTGCTCGTTGGTGTTGCATTTGGGGCGACCAGCCAGATTGGGCTCGGTCGCTCGGCCTCAGAAATTTGCGAGAATGCTTATCCGGGGGCTGTCGACGTCGAGTCCAGTCGTCCCCTCCTACCGCTAGTCGTCGTGCGTTGCGCTGCACAGGATTTTGACACGCGTGTGGAGACTAATGAATTTGATCCGCTGTCAACGCTTGTCCTCGCGGCTGGGATCGCAAGCATTGTCGTTGGTGTATCTGCCATCCGACGTCAAAAGCTGAACGAGTCATCTCAAAAAGGACAGCGGTGAACATACTCGGAGTGGTCTGGTCTGATTCGCTGTGTGAGAACTCGAATTAATTCTGGTCGGAGGATACTTCCTCCCCGACGCCCAGTATCTTGCAGCTTTATCGGTGGATCGAGGCTTAGCGGTCCTGCCGGCCACACGCGCCCACGACAGCGTCCGCGGAGCTCGAGCGTGACTGCAGGGAGGTCACCCCTGACGTTGTTTCCAGTTCTTTCCGTAGGGCGTGGTTGTCGAGTGTTAGCCGCTGGATGACGGCCAGTGCGAGGGTGAGGTCTTGAGTCAGCGCCGCGTTGTCTCGTTGCACGCGTTTGTTGGAGGCAAGGAGTTCGGTCCGGTCGTCATGCCGTGTGGCGACGGGAGCTGCGACGGAAGCGGCTCTGAGTTCGGCAGCGATAGCGGGGTAGTGCCGCCAGAAGGTTGCGTTGGACAGACCCAGTCGACGGGCAAGGCCGATGACAGTGGCGCGGCCGCCGGCCGATGCTGCGTCTTCGATGTGCTCTGTCATCACTCGACGGACGTCCTGCTCGCTCGGGAGGTCGATGCGTTTACTCATCGGATTGAGTTCGGATCGTGTCGGTCGACGAACTGATTTATCTGCTCACTCCGTTGCCGTAGTCGATGCTGCAGCAACGGAGGCAGCGACGGTGTTCGTTCGAGCTCGCGCTCGATATCGGAGCTCTCCGAACGCAACTCGTCGAGGTTGCCTGAGGTGAGCGCGACGTTGCGGCATTCGAGAGGTCGACAACCACCGAGCGTCGGCGCGTTCTGGCCCGAAAGGTTTTGTGCGCGTGTGCACAGTGCCTTGTCCGGATCGTAGACGCAGGTGGCGTATCGGCCTGGATAGATTGCTGGGTCGAATCGGCGTATTAAGCGGTCGTGCCGACGCCGGTCGGTGACGACCTGTCCTTGGTATCGGATATTCGACTCGAGCTCGCTCAGACGTCGGCGGGCTTCGTCGGCGGCGGGTCCAACGAGATCGGTGTGTTCGTGGGCATCGATCATTGCCATCAGACCCTCCCCTCGGGCAAGGGCCTCCTCTGACTCGACTTCGGCGCGGAAACCGCTATCCGATGTGCCGGCGTAGCCCTCGAACATCTGGACAGCTTGGTGGCGATATTGAATTGCCCCGGCAATGGATCCGCCGGGTTGGCGTGCGATGAACCAGGCGAGTGTTCGTCTGAACTGGCGGGTTGTCAGCCGCCACGTTTGGGCATTCACAGCCGGAATGTCCTCTGCGAGATCATGTGCGCGACAATAGCCATCGATCCAGGACACCAGATTGTTGATGTGGTCGTTCGTGGTCTTGGTCAAATTGACGTGGGCGGCGGTTTTGCCGATCCGCACAGCGGTGCCATGAGTTGAGGGTGCGAACAGCCGGGTTTCGTTACGGGGTTGGAGGAGTTCGAGGACCGCCACGGCGCGGGCGGCCGGAGCGCCGACAACCCAGGTCGCTTGCACTCCGGTGGGGTCGCGTTCACCTTTGAACGCCAGGCTGGTGATCATCCACCGGTAGGGCCTGCCGTGAGGGTCACGTTTGACGCTGATGCAGCCCCGCTGCAGATGCTTGATCTCGCTGTCACGCATGCCGGACAGGAACGCGATGATCACGTAGCAGGCTGCGCTCAGCGCCGACAGCAGGTGCAAGATCCCGGCCTGCCGATCACGCCGATTGAACAGGATGCGGTCAATCCAGGGGGACCCGTTGATCCGTCCGTTGATCACCACGTCACACGAGACATCGTTGTCGACCCCGACCAGTCGAGCTGTGTCCTCGATGAGGTCATGGTAAGTCCGCAAGGTCGAGCGATCGCATCCAAGCAGGCGGGACAGGTGGCGAAAGCTCGGTTGGCCGTTGTGTCCCGGTAGTGGGCGTTCTGCGTCACGGTATTCAGCTAACAGATGGACCAGATCCTTCTCTACCCAACGCCTTGCCTCGGGCGGAACTACCCCTTCTTGCAATCGAACTCGTCGCCACTCGCGGTCTGCCGCGAGAATGTCCGATGCAAACTCATCGACGAACCGCAGACTCCAGGTGAGTAGGGGTCCGAGCACCGCCTCCGGAATTCTGGCGGTCGCGTTGTCTGGCCCGCTCCTGTCGCCGGACTCGCTCCAACCATCGATGTGGTACGGGTCGAAAGTCAGCTGATCGGTAACCATGAGTCCGCGGTAGCGATAGAGCGACCGAACCGAACTGCGATAGCGATCACGAACCGTGAGAGTGGGTTGCGTCGCGAGCAAATGCAGTTGGTACGCAATCAAATCGGAAGGTTGCAACTCCGATAGCAGCGGCTGGCGCAGGTTGGGTCGCGAAGCGAGCCAGGAGAAGAAGTGGCGGAGCGTGGGCAACATCGAGGCAATCGTCGCTACCTTCGGTAAGCCGCGTCCTCTGGCGGGTGCAGGCCCGCCCAGCAGCCCGATGAAAAGTTCTTTGGCCACGGTGCGATAGACAGACGGCACGGATGTGAAGTCGAGGATCAGAGCAACATGATGTTGCTGAAAGAAAGCTGGACTGAGATCCCAGACGTCCTCTACGAATCGGGAAGCTCGGCTGAGTTCTGTCTCCGGGCGCACCGGCCGCCCGTTCAGTACGCATCGTTCGTCGAACGGGTGCGACGTCGACGGTTGAGGGTGGGCGTTGGTCATGTTTGCTCCCATGGTGATTCGACGAGATCGAGAAGTGCATCGGTGGGTTTGATCTCCGTTGCCGCCAGGATCTCGGACCGATTGAACTTCGAGAGAACGTCATGGCGGATGGCCGCCCACGTCGGTCCGTATCGGACCCACCAATCGGCCTCCGACAGCTGATCGCGGCGGGCCGCCAGCGCATCGAGCAATCCGAGCAGTCCAGGAAGGTGATCAGGCGTGATCACGCAGTTTCCGCAGTGAAAGCAGTCGAGAAACGATGCGCGACAGCTTCTCCCGGTGGCGGGATGGTGGTCGTGATCCCGGCACGCTGACCAGGCGGTATCGGCTGCGTCTGTGTGCGTCGGCGGGGTATCCCCGTGAGGATTGGTGGCGGAGCGTTCCGGCTGCACGTTCAGTGTGCCTCCTGCAACGTGCAGCGCCCGTCTGTGTGCTGCCAGAGCGCTCGATTCGGCGTCGCTGACGGCAGCCGCAACAACGGTGTGTGCCCATTCCTGTGTTGTCGGGTCTCCGCGTAGATAGTTCCGGAACAGAACCGGGATGGTGTTGCTCCGGGCAGCGGACGGGAGGTGACCGCCGATCTGTTTGGTACGGCGCACGTCTGCCGTGGTCTTGATCCGGTTGCCGGTGACCGCAAGCGGAGCCGGGGGCGTTCCGTCGACGACGTCAGCGTGGAGGCAATGCCGGGTGCGCCATCCGGCAAGGTTGATTGCTGTCGCGGTCAGTTCGCGAGCGAATGGGTCGAAATGTTCTTCGATACCGCGAAGGCCGGTGTTGTGGCCGCTACGCCAGATCGACCAAACGGATGCGCTGCCAGAAGTGTTCCTGCTGCGAGTGGTCAGTTCGTGTAGCAGTAGGTAAAGACCGCCGGGATAGTGCAGTTCGCGACCCGGTGGCCCGATCTCCCACGTCGCGGTCTCGAACCATCGGTGATTGCCGCGGCGGCGTTTGATGACACGAACTTCGACGGCGCGTGTCTCCAGGATTCGGTGTTCCCAGGGGAGCTCTTTGATGGTTTCGATATTGCGGCCGGTCAGCGCCACCATCAACACGAGCATTGGCGCGAGGTCCCGGATCGTCATATAGAGCCGGCTCGCAAGCTCCAGTCTGACGACGTGCGCGCTGAAGCTCCGGCTCGGGGGTACGACTCCTGATTCCGCAATCGCGACGAGCTCTTTGTCGCCCTCCAAGCCTTCCTGTTCACCCGTTTGTCCTATTGCAGCTTCCGAGAGTCGAATTCGATCGCGCAATGCGGTGATGTCTGACCGAGCGGCTGAGAGAATACGATCGAACTCTCCGTCCGAGTAGCCAGGTTGGCCAATCCGGGTCTGCCCGATTTGGCGGCAGGTGTAGTCGATCACTGATGAATTCACCGTATCGACCAGCGGTGGCAACGTCAGGAACTGTCCGAAAAGTGCGATGCCTCGCCAGGCGTAGACGTCCTTCTGCGTGATTCTGCGCTGGTTGTAGACAGATTGGAGGTGGGCGGTCTCCAGCAACGGTGGTCCGGTCGGTGGATCCGGCAGTTCCGAGAGGGATCGCAGCATGGATCGCACCCTCGTAACCAGTCCCTTCGCTGAGCTGAGCGTCCTGCTGCGTCCCGTCGCCCCGAGGGCAAGGGCCAGAGCCTCTGCAACTGCCGTGTGCCAACCGGGCAGCGCCATCTTCGCGACGTCCACCAGCAGAGTCCGGCCGTCTTCACCATCGAATCGGACCGTGAGGCCGGAGGCGATGGCGTGTTCGCCTTCGGTCGGTGTGTACGGGCCAGATGGGAGCATCGCGCGGCGCCCGGTGCCGGTACTGCCGCGACCGTTCACTGTGTTTTGTTCTCAGTGGCGACGTCGAAGACGTCGAGTGGAGTGTCGCGGGGATCTTCCCATGTGTTGGGCACCAACATCATTCGCGTTTCCATTTCCAATTCCGACAGCGCGTGTAAGTAGATCTGTGTTGTCACCACGGAGCGGTGTCCGAGGCGACGTCGCACCCAGTCCAGAGGGTCACCGAAGATCTGTGTCCATTGCCCTCGCTGTTCGGCAGTCATTTCGGTCATCGCGCTGATATGTCCGCGCTGTAGCTGTTCCAGAGTCACCACCGCGAACGTGTGCCGCAGGAGGTGAGCATGTGCAGTCAGAGGAACTCCTGCTCGACGACACCGTGTGTTGGCGACTGCGAACATGTCTTTCCAGGTCGAGACCGCGATGGGGGTGCCGAACTCCGACAGCCAGAACGCGGCCGGCGTCAAGCCATCGGGCCCGTCGATGAGCAAGCGGCGTCGTTCGTCGGCATCGAGGTTGGAAACTTTCACGGTCGATCGCAGACCGGACCGAGTCTGTACGACGACCGGCGAATGCGGATCAGGGATCACGAGCGGGCGGCGAACCTGTTCGTACCGTCCGCAGGCGCGTGCGCGGGCGATGACCTCCGCGCGATCGAGTGTCGCGTACCCGATCAGGTCGGCGATCACGGATTCAGGAACGTAGACTCGGCGGGCCGAACGACCTTTGGCGATGGCCGTCGGCAGCCAAAAACGTTGATAGCCCCCGAGACCGCGAGCTGTTGGCACATCGAATACCGTCAGCGCCGCTTGCTCGGACAACCGCATGCCGGTGCGCACCATCAAGTCGCAGAATGATGCATTGCGCGCCGCCCAGCGACCGCGAAACCCGGTGTCGTGGACACCGTCGGCGCGATATCCGCGAATCCCGACATCGCGCCATAAACGGTAGGACTGGGGTGGGAGCCACTCGATACGATCCGTCGCGGCATCGTGCGAGTAGGTTGCCGGTGTTGTGGTCGAAGAGTCATGACGGACGAGGCCCGCGCCGAACGGCATTGGTCGTCGAACTCTCTGCGGCACAGGGTTGTTCAATATATGGCCCGCGCGGACCTGCCATCGATAGAACTTGTCGACTGCGGCAACCTCTCGGTCCCATGTCGCACCTTGTATGTGCGGCCCTTGAGAGTCGATCCTGCGCCAGCGCCAGTACGCCAGATGGTCAGCCTCGTTGACGTCGCACCAACGAGCTCTGTCTCGTGAGACAGCAACGAAGTTCAAAAACGCGGCTAGATCGCGGGCGTAGCCCACCTGGGTGTGGCGCGCCTTCGCCTGCATATCGACTGATCTGAAGAAGGCATTCAACTCGATGTCATACTCAAATGATGGGTCAATGAGGAACGGCGTGCCGGCCACCAACTCTGGCCGCGCGAACCCAGGCCACTCCAAATTTGTGTCCGGCACCGCTGGCCGCGGCACCAACTCGTGTGGAGTGATACAAACACGCCAACCAGGTCTCGGCATGGTGGGCAACAGTACGTGGACATCTGTCCATCCGTGCACAAAA
>NZ_JABFAQ010000055.1:0-4562 GCF_017168275.1 Rhodococcus sp. KRD175 | reverse complement strand
ACATCTGGTGAAACTGGTCCGTGATGGCGCCACCTTCGAGAAAGGCAAACTCGTCGAACCCGACGCCACCTCAGGCACCCAGGAGGCCGCCTGAAAACCGCTCATCCACAGGTCTTGACAATATCTCACCCCTCGGCTCGCACCGGAACTATTGGACACCGCTCCTATTGATCCGAAACACGTTTCCTTCTGGATCACGCAGAACTGCCTGCCGCGCACCGTAGTAGGTCAGATACGGTGCTTTGACTAGCGTGGCACCAGCGGTCAACGCGTCAGCTACGAGCGTGTCCACTGCCGCTTCGTCAGCGGTTTCAAACGTCCAGAATGAGGCCGAGCTGTCACCGATGATCGTCTCCGGAGGCAGACTGAGAAGTTCGAGTGCCCCCGGAGTGTGAAACCCAAGAGTAGTGCCGCCTACGCGCAACGCTCGAAAGTGCTCTGACGCGAGTTCTTCGATTTCTGGCAGAGAAAATACGGTCCCATAGAACGATGCTTGCGAGATGAAGTCGCTGCAGATGATGCTGACAAAAGACAGGGATATGTTCTGTGTAGTCATGAGTCTCCTAGCTGACGGGCGCTCCCGCGTTGGCGGCCGCGCACAAGCGGTTTGACCTGAACGAAGGCGAGATTCGGTCGGGTATAGAGAGCAGTGGGTACTTGATCAGCTGACCGTCGCGGCTTGAGCACGCCGACGGAGATACTCGCCGGCCTCGATCGCGGGCAGGTCTGTGTTGACTCCGACGGGTGCGGGCATCGGCTCTACGACGGCGTCAACGTTGGCGTCGCAGAACTGGATCAGCGAGATGAGTTCTTCCTTTGGTGCTTGGTCTTGTGGCGGCAAGACCCGATGGCGGGTCGAGCGCCAGCGGTCGCCCGTCCAGCGGGCCATTAGGTCACCGATGTTGATCACGAGTGCTCCTTCGACAAAGGGCGCGTCGAACCACTCTCCATTGCTCTCGACTTGGAAGCCGCCGTAGCCTACTTGGCGGTCGAGGAGGGTGAAAATGCTCCAGTCAGTGTGTGGGCCGACGCGGAACTGCCCTTCCTTCGGCGCACCGGCCTCCTCAAGCGAGGGGTAGCGGTTGATGTTGAGGGTTCGGGTTCCACTGGAGGTGCGTTCGATGAACCACTCTGCACCAAGGTCGAGCGCTTCACCGCAGATGCGAAGCAGGTCGTCGTACAGTCGGTACATTTCAGTCATGTAGCGGGTAGCGCACTGTTGGAGTTCGGGGACTTCCGTTGGCCACACGTTGGGCCGGAACCAATACTTGTCGAGGGCGGGGTCACCAGTAAGGTAATCGCGCCCGATGGTGTAACTCTCTTTCATGTCGGGCTTGTTGGAGTCCGGGTCCTCGCCGTCGAAGGAATTGGCTTCCTTGCCACTCGGCAGCCACCCGCGGCCGCCGACTGAAGTCTCATACTGCGCTTTTACTGAGGCCGGAAGGGCGAAGAACTTTTTGGCAGCAGCACGCAGCTCGGTTCCCAGCGTGGGTGCGACTCCGTGATTGGCCAGGAGCAAGAATCCGGACTGCTGGAGCGCCTGGTCGACCTCTGCGGCGACCGAGCGCCGAGTCTCGGCGTCACCGGTTTGCCAGGAATTCAGATCAACGAGTGGTATGAGCGGTGCGTTCATGTGGAGGTTCCTCGATTTTTTGGAGAGTAGGAGTGTGGTGAGTGAGTGCCGTTTCTGCATCAATGCGGTTTTTAGGAGCGATCCGCCTTGCTTACTGCGGCGAGGACGCGCGATGCTTCGCGAACTGCAGCGGTGTTGGCTTTTCCTTGCTGAGAACCGGCAAGTTTGGCTTTAATGTGGTCACGCACGAGGATCGGCTCGTAGGCAAGCCCGTTGTCTGCTTCGAGATGACTGGGCAGAGTGACAATGGTGGCATCGATGTTGCCGTCGTGGAAGAACGCAACCGAGCGTCGACGCTTGATCGTTCCGTCGACGATCGGCGGCTTCACGCGGTGCAGCGTCGACATCCAGCGGTCATTGGTCAAGCGTGCGGTGAGGTCGCCCAAGTTGATCAGAAGTGCGTCATCCATGGGCTGAACATCGTGCCAGTTTCCAGTTCCGTCAAGTACCTGCAAACCGGGCACTTGATCGGCCCAGAGGACTGTGACGAGGCCAAAATCTGTGTGTTCGCCCATGCCGGTTAGGTCACCGTCCAGGTTGACAGTGCCTTCGGGCAGTGCGTAGTTGTTCATTCGGAGAACGTCGACAGAATGGTCGGTGAGGAACTCGAAGTAGTCGCTGGGCAAGCCAAGCGCATCGGCGAAGACTGTGGTCAGGGTGCGGGCGACTCGGGATGCGTGCGCGTAGTACGCCTCTACATTGGATCTGAAGCTACCCAAGGTCGGCCAAACGTTGATGCCGTAATCGTCTTCGGACAGGTTGAGTTCCGGAAATGATCTGGCCTCGGCACCGACGTTGAAGGCCTCGAAGAAGTCGTTCATTCGGGTTGCTGATTCTAGGCCGAGGCTCAGGCTCAGCGATTCACTTTTAGGCGGCGTGTATCCCCTGTTGCCATCGACTCGGTAGGTTCGTTTTTCATCGATCGGCAGGGCGAAGAAGGCGTCTACTGCATTCCGCAACCCGTCGATCGCTTCGTTGGGGATTCCGTGTCCGAGAACCTGGATGAAACCTACAGTCGAGCAGGCTTGGTCGAGCTGATTTGCCACTTCAGCTTTGGCTTCAGGCGTGCCGTTTGTGGTGTAGGCGGTGATGTCGACGATCGGGACTTCAAAATGATCGTTGGTGTCAGGGGTTAGCATGTTGATTCTCTCCGTCGGTTGTGGTTGCGCGTGCGTCTGCGCTGATGTTGGACATTGCCCTGCGTGCGCTGTCGCCGAGTGCTGTGTGGTTGAGAATGAGGTTCAGTGTGAATGCAGTGATGGCAGCGAGGGTGATGCCGCTGCCGAGAACAATTTGAATTGTGTTCGGGAACTTTCCCCTGCGCCGAATATCAGCGGAACGCTGACGCATCCGGCGTACATGATCAGGACGTGCTGGATACCGAACATCACGAGCTGTGAGATTGGTGGGCGGAGGTCGACAGGATTGGCGCCCGGCGGGGACTGCGGCGCTGTGAGAGCGGGCATGGGATACTCCAATAGGGAGGCAGATGCTTACCTGGAATATTCTCCACACGAATATTTCATTCTCTCTATCAATATAGTTTCGTTGGTGTTTCTGAGGTTGCCGTTGCGTTACCTGTCCGCGATCTGCCGTGGTTCAGACAGCTCGGAGACTGCTACCTTGCGTGTGTGGATGACGACGATCAGGCAATACTTGCGCGATCCCTGGGCTCATCGATTCGAGCCGCTCGCAAGAGCGCGGGATTGACCCTGTCGGCACTTGCAACCAGCACTGATCTTTCGCAGCCGTTCCTCAGCCAAGTAGAGAACGGCAACACAACCCCAAGCGTGATCAACTTGCACAGGATCGCTCAGACACTGGGAACTACAGCCCATGATCTGCTCGAACAGAGCAACCGCATACCTGTGAAAGTGGTCCGGAACGGGGAAGCGCGACGCTACAACCTCGGGCCCGACGCCGTGGTCCGGTTCTGCGTGGGCGGAACGCGACTTATGGATTGCAACGAAGTGACTGCCGAGCCGCATAGCTCCGCCGAGGCAGCAACAAGTCACGCCGGGGAAGAATTCGTTTACGTCGTGATGGGCGAGGTCCGCCTCAACATTGGTGGGCAGAGTGTCGTGCTTCGCTCCGGCGACACCGTCTACTACTCGGCGAGCGTGCAGCATCAATGGTTCAACGACACCGATGAGACCGCCGTCTTCCTCTTCGTCGGCACGCCACCATCCTTCTGAAATGCGCGGCGGTCCGCACTAACAAGCTGACAGCAATCAGGGGGACGCGATCCGCGCTACCCGAGAAGGGCCTCAGAGCGCCTGCCGTTGGGCGAACGCGCCTCCGGCAGAGAGTTCTGACTGGTCTTCGTGCGCGTCGAGGTGCTATGTCAACGCCGTTGTTCGACGGACCCGAATTGTCCTGTCCAACGCGAAATCCACTCCGGGAGATAGGCCCAAGTCGCGAGGTGCCCGTGCTATCGGTTTGCGCCGTATACCCGGCGGACGGCCTGGCCGTCGAACGCTGGACTGCCGGCTAAGACATCAACCGGTTCACTTCGTCGCCAGCCCGCTGAAGAGGGCCGGATACTGCGGCCCCTGTAGCGATCGGCATCGATCAGGCTTAGGCCATGCCCCCCGTTTGAGTGCTGCAACCAACCGAGACTTCGTAGTCCGCCTCGATCGGAAGATATCCGTATAGGCTGAGTGGCCCCGAGATGCGCCTTCTGGCAACTCGGTCGCGCTCGGGAAGCAGGAAAGCACCAGCAAACAGTAGTGCCCCATAGAGTGGTGTAACTCGGTGGCCGAGATCGTGTCTGACGCTGTGTTGTTGACCGATGCAAAGCGGGAGGAATGATCAAGACCTGTGGATCAGGGAGGGCGTGCCTTCCCGTAAATATGATCCTGGTAGTCACTTGATCAAGTCAGCGTTGCAGCGCTGGCGGAAAGGCACGCCTCGTGCTCACGGTAGTCAA
>NZ_JABFAQ010000054.1:0-10101 GCF_017168275.1 Rhodococcus sp. KRD175 | reverse complement strand
TCGTCACCGGGTCCGGTGCCAGGCTCATTCACTCGAGCCCGTACCACCCTCAGACCAACGGCAAAGTCGAACGCCACCACCGCACCTTCAAACAGTGGCTCACCGACCAACCCACCCGGCCCGCCACGACCGCCGAGTTGCAGACATCGTGCAACCGCTACCAGAAGTTCTACAACAACGACCGCCGCCACAGTGCCGTGAACATGCCCCCGCAGCAGGCATGGAACGGCGCTGCAACCTTGGGCGGTCCGCAGCACCTACCCGCCCAGGTCGACGCCACAGTCGGTACCCACTCCGTCTCCGGCTCCGGCGTGATCTCCGTCGGCGACCACACGATCTCGGTCGGACGGTCCCACGCTCACAGTCGCGTGACCGTCCTGCGCGACGGCAACCACATCACCACCTACACGGCCAGCGGAGAAGTCCTCGGCCATTTGCACTTGAACATCGACAAGCGCTACCAAGGACAACTCCACCGCCCCGCAGCCTAGAATCGTGTCTCACATGTATCGAGACACCCGTGTCCCGCATGTATCAAGACAGCACACGACCCAGACTACGAATTTCCACTCACATGCACCGAAGGTGCTCTCCCCCATTGTTCGGAGCATGGCACTGCAGGGTGGGCTGGATCTGGCGTCTATCGATGTCGCCGGCAGTCATGGAGTCATCACCCGCGCGGACGTGGAACGGGCACTGTCCTCGAGCACTCCCAGTGCCGAGGGCGTCACGCGAATTCCCATCACCGGGATTCGTAAGACCATCGCCGACAAACTCTCTCGCAGTCGTGCGGAAATTCCCGAGGCGACCGTCTGGGTCGACGTCGACGCGACGGCTCTGCTGCAAGCCCGACGTGACCTCGACGCCTCCATCGACGGCGTGAAGGTGACGCTGCTAGCGGTGCTGGCAAAGCTGACGATGATCGCGCTGTCCAAGTTCCCCGAGCTCAACAGCACGGTCGATACTGCGGCGGGCGAGATTTTGCGCTACGAGAACGTCGGACTCGGCATTGCCGCGCAGACCGATCGCGGATTGATGGTTCCTGTTGTGCCGCAGGCCGACAAGGCCGATCTGAAGGAACTCTCCGAGCGGTTGGCCGAGCTGACCGAGCTCGCGCGAACCGGCTCTCTCCCCGCAGCTCGACTGAGCGGCGGAACGTTCACACTCAACAACTACGGAGTTTTCGGGGTCGACGGCTCGGCCGCGATCATCAACCATCCCGAAGCCGCAATCCTGGGCATCGGACGCATCATCGACCGCCCGTGGGTGGTCGATGGCCAATTGGCCGTCCGCAAGGTCGCGCAGCTGTCATTGGCGTTCGATCACCGCGTGTGCGACGGCGGAGTGGCCGGCGGATTCCTGCGCACCGTGGCCGATTTCGTCGAGAACCCCGTCGTGGCACTGGGATCCCTTCGATGAGCGACGTGGACGTTCTCATCCTCGGTGGCGGATCCGGTGGCTACTCCTGTGCCCTGCGCGCCGAGCAACTCGGCCTGACGGTCGCATTGGTCGAGGAGGACAAGCTCGGCGGCACTTGCCTACACCGTGGATGCATCCCCACCAAGGCACTGCTGCATACCGCCGAGGTGGCCGACGCGGTCCGCGGTTCGGCGTATGTCGGCGTCACGGCATCGTTCGCGGGCGTAGATATGCCTGCGGCACTGGGCTATCAGCGCAGTGTGGTCGCAGGCCTGTACTCCGGACTGCAAGGCTTGCTGAAGCGTCCAAACATCGAGATCGTGTCCGGTCGTGGTCAGGTGGTCGGTCCTTGCACCGTCGAAGTCGGTGGGCGACGCATCACTGGGGCTTCAATGGTTCTCGCCACCGGGTCGTATTCGCGCACCATCCCCGGTATCGAACTGGGTCCGCGAGTGCTCACCAGCGACGGCGCGTTGGCGCTCGACCGAGTTCCGGAGTCCGTCGTCGTACTGGGCGGCGGGGTCATCGGAATCGAATTCGCCAGCATCTGGGCCTCTTTCGGTGCCAAGGTCACCGTCGTCGAAGCCCTCGATCGCATCGTTCCCGGTGAGGACGAATGGTCCTCGAAGCAGCTGACCAAGGCATTGCGCAAACGCGGCATCGACATTCGTACCGGCACCAAGGTCGAGACAGTCACCGAGTCGTCCGACGACATCGCGGTGGCGCTGTCCTCCGGCGACACCCTCTCGGCGGATCTCGTGCTCGTCTCCGTCGGACGCGGCCCCCGCACCGATGGCCTCGGGCTGGCCGAGCAGGGCATCGCCACCGAACGTGGCTTCGTCACTGTCGACGACAATCTGCTCACCACCGCGGCGGGCGTTTATGCCGTCGGCGACATCGTGGCGGGATATCAGTTGGCTCACCGCGGATTCCAGCACGGCATGTTCGTCGCCGAACACATTGCCGGACTCGCGCCGGCACGTATCGACGGCGATCTCGTTCCGCGCGTGACCTATTCGCATCCGGAGGTCGCGTCGGTCGGTCTCACAGAGAAGGCCGCGGAGCAGACATACGGCACCGTCACCTCTGTGGTCTACGACCTCGGCGGCAACGGCAAGAGCCGCATCCTCGCCACCGCGGGCGGAGTCAAGGTTATTCGCGCTCGTGAGGACGGCCCTGTTGTGGGTGTCCACCTCGTCGGTGACCGCGTGGGCGAATTGATAGGTGAGGCGCAACTCGCGGTGGCATGGGAAGCGTTGCCATCGGAGGTCGGTAGCTTCGTTCACGCTCACCCCACTCAGAACGAGGCGATCGGTGAGGCGATGATGGCACTGTCGGGACGGCCGTTGCACGCGCACAGCTGAATACATTTCGAGTAACCGTTCCGGATTGTTCAGGTAAACCTAGCTCCGGACTCCGCCCTCAACTCGGGCCTCCTGAACCGCCGCCGCGCAAACCTCGATCTCACTGTGCACTTCTTTCGAGATATCAATGACTGAAGGAAGTTCTGGCTTCTTCGCCCATTTTCCGCGCGACGGGCCTAACTCCCAGGTCTCGAGTGTCCCGGGTTCGACGCACAGGTTATCGATCACACTCGCGGGCGGCTGCGAGTTCACGGTGATACCCATCCACCGAAATGACTCTCGAGAGCCGTAGCGACAGCAATCGTCACGTGGTCATTGCCAGCTGCGGCAGCCACCTGAACGCCGACCGGCAGGCCGCGTTTGTTCAGCCCGAGTGGTACTTCGGTGGCGGTCATGCCGAGCAAGTTGAACAGAGCGGCACCACCGAAGAGCCATGGTCGGCCCAATGTTGCATTGTGCAGCGGTGCCGGGCGCGGTAGCGGCGGATGCATCATCACCCCCTCGCCCACGACTTCTGCTACCTGGTCGGCCAGGTCCGATGCGATCGAGTCGAGCCGACGACCGACCATCTTTGGTGCCGAACCGAGAAGGTGGTCACCCACCATCGCCAATCGAAGTTGAAGACTACTGGCGCGCAACAACGCTGGAGTTCGGTGTGCAGCTCCGGAGACGTCGAACGAATCGAACATTGTCGTAACCGGCGACGGGGCGTGGCGTCGGAGCTCGGCCAGGTAGCTCGACATGAGCCGTCGCATGGCGGGCATCGGTTGCCACTGCACGTCTGCGCCCAGTTCGGCAAGTGCCATGCCAGCGGCATCGCGGGCGTCGCGCAGCGAGCGGTCCATCGGCCGCAGATACGTCGACCCGGTCGGGATCACGACGCGCAAACCGTTCAAGTCGACCGATTCCGTTGATTTGCAACGTGATCCGTCGTCATCGGCGAGAATTCTCAACAGCGGCATCAGATCAGAGGCGCGGCGGGTCATCGGACCCAAGGTTTCCAGACGACTCGACTCGCCGGTCCTGGACACCGACGGGATCTGCTCGTGTGCGGGCACCAGCCCGGGCGATGGTTTGTGGCCGAAGACGCCGCAGAAGAACGAGGGGATACGGATCGAGCCACCGGTGTCGCCGCCCACACCGAAAGGGCTGCCGCCGCCGACGATCGCGGCCCCCTCGCCGCCGGAGGAACCACCCGACACGCGATGGCGATCGTACGGGTTCGAAGTCCGTCCGTAGACACTGTTTGTGCTTTCGATGCCCAGGCACATCTCGGAGGTGTTCGTGACACCGACGATGATCGCTCCCGCGTTCCTGAGTCGTTGCACGACAAGCGCATCGGACTCGGCTACCACACCTGCGCGACTGGCGAGGCCGGCGGTATGGGGCATCCCTGCCACTGGAATGGACTCTTTGATCGTGCACGGCACCCCAGCCAAGGGGCGATCTGCCGCAGTGGTTGGAGGGCCTGCGTCGACGTGGCCGGCTTCGTCGAGGGCGGCAGCGAACCGGTCCCGCGCGATGGCACCGTCCCCGGCCCGTCGGAGAAGGGTAGCGATGTGCAGTGCGACCACCCGGCGGGAAGTCGTTCGCCCAGACCGAATCGCTTCGGCGAGTTCGATTCCCGACGCCGCGCCGATCCACGAGTCGGTTACTCGCACAACATTTTCCGATGACACTCCCGAAACCCTCTTTTTGTCGTGCAATCGATGCAATTCGTGTACTCCGGTTCCAGGTGTCTGCGACGTCGAGCGCTCTTTCGTGTCGGACCGCGACCTTCAATTCGGCGGGTGACGTCGGTTGCGTCCTCCGAGGGAGCTAGAGGCCAAAATGCCGTTCGACGTCTACCGGGGGGTGTCCCTATGGTTTCTGTCAAGCGGCTTGTGTCGTGGGCGGTTGGTACAGAGTCTTGGTCTTGAGCATGGCGAACAGGACGTCGCATCGGCGGCGGGCGAGGCAGATGAGGGCTGCGTTGTGTTTCTTGCCTTCGGCTCGTTTTCGGTCGTAGTAGGCGCGGCTGGTGGGGTCGTGCAGCGCGGCGAACGCCGAAAGGAACAACGCGCGTTTGAGTTTCCGGTTGCCCGACCTCGCGGGATGTTCACCTCGGATCGAGGTTCCGGATCGGTGGGTCACGGGTGCGATGCCGGCGTACGCGGCGAGGTGTCCGGCTGATTTGAATGCCGAACCGTCACCGACTTCGAGGAGGATGCGTGCTGCTGTCCTGATTCCGATGCCTGGCATCGAGATCAGGACCGAGGAAAGAGGGTGGGCATCGAGCATCCTCTCGACGTCCGCAGCGATTGTTTTCCGTTGTTGCAGTGTCTCTTTGAGCGAGTCCGCCAGTTTGGGTAGAACAGTCTCGGCAGCCGCGGACCCGGGCACCACTACCGTCTGAGATTCGAGTGCGGCGTAGATTTCCGTAACCAGTCTTGCCCCCATCCTGGGTGCGTTTTTGGCTGCGATAGCGGTCAGTTTCCGTTTACCGGCGGCGCGGATGCCGGCTGGGCCACCGCAGCGGGACAGGATCTCGAGCACGGCGGGGTGTGTCACACGAGGTCCGAGGACTCGTTCGAGCGCGGGGTGAATGCCGGTGAGCAGTCCGCGGATTCGGTTGCTGATGCGGGTTGCTTCGCTGGCGAGATCGTCATCGAAACCGATCAGCACATCGAGCTCGGCGAGTGTGTCATCACCGGTATCTACTCGTCGCAGCGTGTGGGGCATGGTCCGGGCCGTGTCGGCGATGATGAACGCATCCCGCGCATCGGTTTTGGCTTGCCCGGGATACAGATCTGCGATGCGGCGCATCGACAGACCCGGTAGGTACGCGACCTGGTGACCGCAGGAGCGGGCGACGGTGACCGGCAGGGCACCGATCGTGTTGGGTTGATCGACGACGATCAACACAGGTCCGTGTGTGGCGAGGCGGTCGAACACAGCGCGTAGGCGGGCCTCGTCATTGGGTAGGGCTTTGTCGTACAGACGGGTGCCGTCGACGGCGAGACCGACGGCGTGATGTTCGGATTTTCCCACGTCGATGCCGCAAAACACGGCGTAACTCGTGTCCATGAAGCAGTCCTTCGTCCGGTTACCACCGGTCGCCGATCCGACGTCAACACCCGACACCCACGTTATGAAGAGACCTGCTCACGATCAGCGGCCCTGTCCCTATCAGCGGTCCGTCGACGCCCCCACACCCGGCGACACCACCCCCCGGATCATTGATGACAGGGGCGAGAAGTCATACCGGGTCTGGCGACCGTAGCCCTCGGTTTCAAGGACCAGCTAAAAGATAACGGGCGTGCGCTCGGGGTGGCCCACCGCGACACACCTGTGGGAAGACACGGGCATAGGTCGCGTAAGGCCGTCAGCGCGAATGTTGCTGCGGTGCGAGTGAATTCCCGGGCGCGATGCGACCGCAGTTCGTCGGTACCGGCTTGTTGTCGAAGCGGTCGATGAGCCACCCGACCGCACCCGGGAACCACAGAGCGGCTCCGGGAATGTGGCTGATGGTGTCGTATTCGTCGTATTGCACGGCCACACCTGCGTCGCAGTACCTGTTCATCAGTGCGCGGACGTCGCCGGCGACCATGATGCCGTCACCGCGGCCGGTACCGATCGGGCCCGGCTGGGTGCCCTCGAGAATCCCGTTGGAGGCCTGCGCGACGAACATCGGGACGGTCGGGACGGGGGCTTGCCCCATGTTGATCTTGTTCACTACCTCGACGTACTCGGGGACGGTGTTCGGGTCCGCGTATTGCGGCTCGACCAGATCGGTCCACCGCAATCCGGGATATTGAAGGAGGACGTTGAGGATGGACGCATCGTTCAGCCGTGCCAGAATTTCGCGGCCGTAGTCGTTGATGTAGGGGTCGAAGTCGATTCCGTACGCGCGTCCGATGCCGATGATGGCCATTCCGACCACTCCGCCCCAGGTGATGCTGCCGCTGGCGTAGCGGAGGTTGTTCGCCGGGTTGACCAGCAAGCCGCCCTGGGCTGCGCCGATGAGATTGTCTGCAATGTCGGGTGCGTAGTCGGCCGCCATGATCGACGCCCAGTTGGTAGCGATGGCACCGCCGGAGTATCCGAGCAGACCGATGCGGGACGTGCCGGTAACGCCGCTTTCCGGTACCTGTTGTGCCGCGCGCAGCGAGTCCAGGGTCATCATTCCGTACTCGGGGCCGGCGGCGAAGTCCGCGGTGGGCCCCTGTGTGTCGGCGAGGACGACGGTGTAGCCCAGAGCCAGGAACGGGGCGATGACCGTGCCTTCTCCGGATACAGCGGAGCCTCCGACACCGACGTTTCGTCCGCTCGGTGTCAGCGACAGCAAGGGTGTGTTACCGGCGATGGCTCGGGACGGGCCGTCGTCGGGGTTAAGCGAGTCGTACGCCGATTGGTAGGAGATGACCTTGTCCGGTTGCGCGTTCGGGGGCCGCAGCACCGAGGTGACGTTGGCAGACGGTCGTCCCTGCGCATCGGTCGATCGGTACAGGATCT
Source organism: Rhodococcus sp. KRD175 (assembly GCF_017168275.1). Lineage (NCBI taxonomy): Bacteria > Bacillati > Actinomycetota > Actinomycetes > Mycobacteriales > Nocardiaceae > Rhodococcus > Rhodococcus sp. KRD175. The sequence goes on along the minus strand of NZ_JABFAQ010000054.1, from coordinate 2,824 downwards.
GCACGGCGTCGAGTGGGGTCGCCACATTGAGCAGGTGATAGGGGACGGTGCGCACACCGAGAACGGATCCGGGTGCGTAACTCTCCAGGGCGGCCGTGCCGGTGTAGCGGAAGAAGGGGTCGTCGACCGGCTGCGCGGACACCGCCGCTGCTCCGTGGGTGAGGATGGCGGCGGCGGCAAGGCCGACGATCAAGAGCGAACGACTTCTGCGGAGCACGGTGTCACCTGTCTGTTATGTGTCGGGTCGGGGGGTGCCCACGGCCGGACGTATGTCGTAGGTCACAAAACTTTCCGGTCGGTAAGTTAGCACCGGTCACCCGGATGTCACCCCTGCTTTGTCACCAGGTGATGAACGCCCTACGCAGGGCGGTCCAACGCTATTGCTCCGGCGGAATACCCAGATCACAGTCGGCGCTCACGCGACGCGCCGCCACTTCACTCGACGAGCGGGGGTACTGGGGACGAGCAGTGGTACCGGGGACGAGCAGGGGTATGGGTGAAACGGACGCGATTCATCGCCAAAAGGTCCCCCGCTCGGCGGCTGGTTTCTGCTCGACACACCAGCAGCCACGTACCACCCCCAGGACCAGACAATCCCCACCCTCGCAGGAACCGTCTCAGGAACCACCACCACCGACCGCGACACCGACGATTCGGCAGTCGAGACCGGAGGGGCGCGCCGCCCCTGAGAACACTTACCTCGACGTCACAGCCCGGTAAGAAGCCGTAGTTTGCCAGGGCACCGATATCGGATCACGTGGGTCGCTGCAGCTGACGTAGCTGTAGTGCGGTGTCGAGTGCGAGCCGATGCCACGCACGGCGCGGGTCACGTCCGGTCACCTCCCGTGCCCGTCGGAGCCGGTATCTCAGTGTCTGAGGGTGTACGTGCAGGGCGGCGGCGGCTTCGGTGGCGGTTCCGGTGGCGATGAACGCGGACAGTCCTGCCAGTAGGTGGTTGTGGGCGGGTTCGGTGAGCGTGCCGAGAACGGCGGCGACGACGGCGTTCGTGTCCGCGTACGGCCGGGCGGTGAGCAGGGCCAGCAACTGATTGTCGCCTTCGTCGAGAACGGCACGGTCATCGAACGCGTGCTCGGGTGCTGCGCCGAGTCCGTCGGCGGCCAGTCGGTAGCTGGCGCTGACCTCCGTGATCGGACGACGTGCCACCGCAGAGCCCCGCAGATACCGCTCCGCGCACACCGCGTCGACGTCCGCGAGGTCGACGGCGGCAGGCAGCAGGAACACCGAGCGGTGATCGCGGCGCGTGGCCAACTGCGCGTCTTCCGTTGCGCGGTCGCCGCCGAGCGCACCCAAGACGTTGTCGAGGTCCTCGTGACGGACGGTGTCCGTCGAGTCGGCACGGCCGACGACGAGAACCGTCGGATGGGTGGGCAGGGTGAGGGCGAGCTCTCGCGATCTGTCGGCGAGCGCGCCGGGCGAGTTCTGGCGGCCGGCCAGGAGATCGTCGAGCAGCGCCGACCGGGCGTGCTCACCGTCAGAGGCCAGTCGTTCTCGTGCCGCGGTGTATGCACCGATGATTTCCTCGGAGATGGCATCGATTCCGTCCAACGCGGCGATGCTCAGTTCTGCGATGTCGGCCGGGTCGAGGTCGGCGAGGTGAACGGAGGCAATGTGGCGGATGAACACACTCGACGCCACCCGGTAGGCGCGCAGCACGTCGCTGAGTGGGCGCCCGTCCGAGGCGCGAGCCACACCGATGGCGCGGAACCGCGCCCGGTCGCGATCGTCGAGTTCCGCGGTGTCCGCGTTCCATATCTGCATGAGCCTTCGTAGCGACCAGTATGCGATACCTTCCACGTCGGCCAGCTGGGGACCGTGCAGGTCCCGGTAGGCCGGGATCGCCGCCCTGATCGCCAACACCGCCTCACCGACGACCGAGGACAGCTCGCGTTCGACACGTAGCGCCACAGTTTCGCGTGCCCGAACCATCTACGCACCTACTTTCCTTTTGTCACTCCCTGACAAAAGATATCGCGGCAGTAGAGCTTCTCGTTGCCGACTGGCGGGTCAGGTGACCGCAGCGCGCTCGTCTACACCGACCAGCAGTGATATTGCGAGTGAGGGCATCGTCCTGCACCAGTGGGAGCTGCTCACCCATACGTCGAACCACTGAGCTGCGTGCTCGGGCAGGGGACTGCATTGCTTCGGCCAATGTCTCGACGTGCCGGCGGATCATCGCGAATCGCCAGGGCTGCAGCGTCAGCGGACATGTCGCCGCTGATGACTTGCTCGACAATTTCATCGATGCGACTCACGATTCAATACTTCTGCGCCCAGGGTTGATTGGCTGCTCTGCGTAGCCGCATTCCTGTCGCGCCGAACACAGCTTCTGGACAGTTGCTATTCGCTCGTGAAGCGCTGCTCTACTTTCGAGCCGAACCTCCCCTGCCGCTCTCAGCTATGTCCTCAGCGACGGGGCATAGCTTGGATGGAAACACCGCGTCCAGGCCGTTGGGGACATCGACGCTTGAAACGTTGCCCGGGTCTGCACAACAGTCACTCGCCGCATGTTGTTTGGTTCCATCGACAGTCGAGCGCGCCTAAGGGCATCTCCGACCTATGCGGCGTGCGCACTTCTCGATCGGTCAACAGACGTCCATGCGGTGCTCGATGTCGTCTCACACACCGAACCCGCCGCAATCGGACGTGCATACATTTGACGAAAGCCCCGAACCACTAGGCGGGTTCTAACGATCCCCGCAACACCCTCGATTTGAGGGAGTTGCGGGGATCGTGGCATGTGCTGGGTTGAAGGTGCGGTTTTTCGAGGCGTTGGACCGTGAGGACGGGAATGTCAGCGCGGCCG
>NZ_JABFAQ010000053.1:0-861 GCF_017168275.1 Rhodococcus sp. KRD175 | reverse complement strand
AAGACACCGACCGCAACGAACTCTTCGCCTCGAAAACCCTCAACGGACGTCTCGTGGCGAAGATGGATTTCGATGCGATCACCGGAGAAAAGCTGCTCACCGCGCTTTCGCCGTTGACCGAACCCCGCCCTGCCGCCGACGGCACCCCAGACGAACGCAGTCCCGCACGGCGACGCGCCGACGCCTTCGGACACATCCTCGACCGCTACCTCGCCTCCAGTGACCGCCCCACCGAGGGCGGTGAGAAGCCGCACGTCAACCTGCACATCCGGTTGCAGGACCTCCAGAGCCTGGCCGGCCAGAGCAGTGACGACATCACCGACGACGAAACCACACGCGCTGCAACAGAATTCGACTCAGACCTGGTCGACCCGGTCGACATCGACACCACAGCAGAAACCAACAACGAGGCCGGTTCGGTGACTGCGGATCGTGGCGCATATCGGGACCTGTTCGGCGACGGCACCACCGTCGGCTGGCTGCCGTGGATGGGCCCGCTCTCCCGCAACATCTCTCGCCAACTGGCCTGCGATTGCCTTCTCACCGCCATCGTCATGGACGAGAACGGCAACCCACTGAACCTCGCCCGCACCGCGCGTACCGTCACCGCGAAACAGAAACGCGCCTTGACTGCACGCGATCACGGTTGCGCGTTCCCCGGCTGCGGCAAACCCGCCGCCTGGACCGAAGGCCACCACATCTGGCACTGGACCGACGGCGGCCCCACCGACATGAACAACCTCGTCCTCCTGTGCGGATTCCACCACCGACTCATCCACCACTCCGATTGGGAAGTGTTCATCGGCAGCGATCAACACCCCTGGTTCGTACCCCCGGCCACCGTCGACCCCTACCGACAAC
>NZ_JABFAQ010000052.1:0-396 GCF_017168275.1 Rhodococcus sp. KRD175 | reverse complement strand
GTTCATTGAGAGTTTATTGATTTGTGTACCATCATGGTTAAAATTACTTTCATCTAGCCATTCTTCATAATGTTTTTTGATAGATGGCCATTCTTTATCTATGATAGAGAACCAATTTGTATCGCGGTTTCTTCCTTCATATACGAGTGCTTGTCGAAAAGTACCTTCATATTTGAAACCAAGTCTTTCGGCAGCGTGTTTTGAAGGTGCATTATAACTATCACATTTCCATTCATAACGTCTATATTTTAAAGTTTCAAAAACGTATTGAGCAAGTAAATATTGTACTTCAGTAGCAATTCGCGTTCTTTTTAGTAGTGATGAATAATGAATGTGGCCAACTTCTATCGTTGAAGCTTTAGGATTAATTCTTAAAAGTGACATTATTCCTAATGC
>NZ_JABFAQ010000051.1:0-1064 GCF_017168275.1 Rhodococcus sp. KRD175 | reverse complement strand
GGGTGGGGTCGAGCAGCCGCGAGATCGACCACCATCAGGTCACCGACTTGCGCGAGGCGGTCCGACACCTCGGGTTGACCCGCATCGCGAAGGGGCGGCTGCTGCGCACGAAGCTCGGCGAATCACTGGCCGACGACCCGATCGGCATGTGGCGGCATGCGGCCTCGCGGCTTCCGCTGGGGAGGGAGACATACGAGACCGATGCCGCGACGCTGTTCCTGATCTCCCTGGCCGCATCGGCCTCAGCGGCCCACCGCAACGAGATGCTGATCGAGACGGTCTCCGAATTGGGCTGGGCCAGTGAGGATTCCGGTGTGTTCGACGCCAAGTTTGCTGCTCAGACGACCATGAGCTTTCTCGACCTCATCGGTGCCCATGGCCCGAGCTTCTACTTTCGGGAAGCCGTATCGGACTCACCGAGTTGGTCCCGTCGATTTGCACGCGACGCTTTGTCCAGTTGACCGCCGATTCCGAGGCGTTCGGTGCCGTCTCGGCCGGCTCGACGCGTCTCCAGCGCCCTGACCTGCCGATTTGCGTGTGTGGGGTTGGTGGCGTAACTTTTGTCGAGTCAGAGCGACGGACACCGACCCGGTCTTCACGGACTGGGTGAACGAGGTTGGACGTGTGGTTCGGCAGGTTTTATCCCCCAAGAGTTGGGCCTTGTGTCCGAGACCAAGCTGGGATAGGCTGGAACAGTTGCCCTTGAGGCTTGCGGACTGTGTGTTCGTGGGGTTCGAGTGTGTGCGTGTTCTTTGAGAACTCAACAGTGTGTCGATGAATGTCAGTGCCGAGTTTTATTTGGTGAAAGCATTCGATGTATCAGCCATCCGCTTGTGGTGGTTGTTGTCGGGTGTTGTTTTGAAAATGCTAGTTGAGTTTTTTTGCTAGTGATTTGACTTGATGTCTTTGACTGATTCACGGTCTTTCGGGACTGTTTTTTCGCAGGTCTTTTACGGAGAGTTTGATCCTGGCTCAGGACGAACGCTGGCGGCGTGCTTAACACATGCAAGTCGAGCGGTAAGGCCTTTCGGGGTACACGAGCGGCGAACGGGTGAGTAACACGT
>NZ_JABFAQ010000050.1:0-7773 GCF_017168275.1 Rhodococcus sp. KRD175 | reverse complement strand
GATACGCCCCCACCACGGAGATTCCCGAATCCCTCGCCCTCGCCGCCGCCGCCACGATGGGCGCCGACTTCCTGCCCGTCACCTTCGACGAGCTCGCCGCCGTCATCCACGCCCGCGAAATCCCCAGCGCCGACCTCACCGCCCGCGTCGGCCTGGCACTGGCCACCGGGCACCTCGAAGTCCGGGACGCGTTCCTGGCCCTGTCCATCCACGGAGACGCCGACGCAGCCGACGCGTTCACCCGCATCGCCGCCCCGCTACGCGGCACCGCCCGCGCGAACGCTCTCACCATCGCCGCCTACTTCGTGTACTGCACCGGCGACGGAGCAGCAGCTCACGCAGCACTACAGGCCGCCGAACGCACCGCCGAACGAGCCAACGTGCCGCTGCCGAGCCTGACGGGAATCCTCCTCCGCGTCCTCAACGCCGGAATGCCACCGGAAGAGGTCAGGGGGATCGGCGCAGTCATCACCCCCGACTACATCGCCGCCCACATCGGCGCAGTGCAGAGCTACACCTGACACCCGCCGCCGAGCGTGGCCACCGGTTCGAGGTGGCCACGCCCGGCAACCGCAGGTCGCGGGCGCGGGGCCGGTGCATCGGGCATCGAGCCCTCACACCGACAAACGCGCCACCCGCAGCAACGACAGAAGAGCAGGCGGGGGGCGGTGAGGTCAGGCGTGGCAGAGAAAGAGCGGAACAGCGCTCAGAGGGACGTCGGACGGGCCGGCCACGCCATATCGACGTCGGCGGCGGGTGGACGAGTGTCCTCAACCGGAACACCGGCGACGATCGCATCGAGCGCCAGCTCCGACGGCGGCGGCTCAGCGTTCACCACAGCTTTGGACAAGGCATGTTCGATCCGCGAGCGCTCCATACCGCAGCACCCTACCGACCAGCACGAACGCAGCCACCGCTACGAGTGCAGCGACACCGAGAGGGGGAGGTTCTTTTCGGTCCGTCTGACTGCGCAACGAGAATGCATCACCCGTCGTCTCCCGGATCAACCCCTGGCTCCGCTCACGCTTCGGCCCACAGGGCCCAGCACGACTGTTCGCCCGACCCGTACTCGCTGCGCTCCCTGGCGAACACTCGCACCGGCCAGGCATTGACCATCGACGCCGTGCGCCGCCGTCTCTTCTCCGCGCCACCCGTAAGCGAAAAGAACGCAATAAAGGCAGCCCGATACAAGTATCTACACCGTTTTCGAGGGGCCCGTCGGGCATAGCAATGGGTAGGTACAAAACACTGAAATACGTTATAGGGCAACGTAAATGACTGTATTTACACCTGGTGCAAAAGTTATTTGTGACGTAGAATAGAAGCCAATAGGACAATTCCGAGAAGGAGGCAACCATGTCGATCACCGTGTACACGAAACCGAATTGCGACCAATGTGATGCAACGAAACGACGGCTCGACAAGCACGGTCTCCAATACCGAATCGTCGACATCACCGAAGACGACACCGCCCGCCACTTCGTCACCTCCGAGCTCGGCTACCTCCAAGCGCCCGTCGTGGTCGTCGACCGAAGCGACGGTGACCGCGAAGACTGGTCCGGTTTCCGAATCGGCCGACTCGACGCACTCGCAGCCTGACACCCCCACCGACACAGGAGAACCGCCATGCACCTCGTCCCCGCCTACATCCCCGACGCCGACTACATCGACCGCCAGGTCGATGCCGAACTCGCAGCAGAGCGCGACACCGAACAGAACGACACCCTGTACGGCGACGCCGAGCAAGTCGCATCGTGACCATCCCCGAAGGCGTGGCCGCCAGTAATCCCGTATCCGTTCACGACGACTTCTGACCCGACACCGACACGAACGCGAGGCCCGACGATGAACGCACTACGCGCAGTCCCCACACCCGGCGACGACCCGGCAGCGCAGGCACGCGCGGACCTCGCACCCGTAGAGGACCTCGACACAGCGGTCGAACCCGGGTACGACCCGGCCACCGACCCCGAAGCAATGCTCCTGTGCGCCCTGATGGATGTCCGCAACCAGAGCAACGGCGGAACCGACATCGAGCGGATCACCAGCACGCTCACTGCGGCGGACTTCGAGGATCCCGCGCACGCACGCATGTACGGCCACATCGTCGACCTCATCGCCGCCGGCCAACCCCACGACTTCGCCTCCGTCACCGGTGCACTCATCCGATCCGGAGCCGACGGAGCCAAAGATGCCCCGCTACGCAAACGCCTCATGGGCATCGTCACCGCCGGCGCGCACTCCGTCGCCGCCGTGCACTACGCCGACAACGTCCTGTCCCAGTCCTACCGCCGCAGCTTCCACATCGCCGGTGGGCGACTGGCCCAGGCCGCCGAAGAGGCACCCGAAGCCGACCTGTTCGACTACATGGTCGAACTCGGCACCCGGCAGCGTGCAGCATTCAACCGGCTCAACAGCTTTCGGCAACCACCGACCTCCTGAACGAACCCGCACGGATACCGGTCGGCGCGTGGACGACGCCGAGGGCACTACGGTGCTCTGCGGGCCACAATCGAAAGACGAGGACAGTGACAGAGACAGGTGAGCATGCCGAACGGCCGCCACACGACGCGCCGGACCGCACGAACGCACCGACGACCGGTGCCGCTGTCGATGCGGGTCTGCCCGTGCACGTCCGCGAGCAGATCGCTGCTGTCGTCGACGCGTCCGGCGACCTCGAGCGCGTCCCGACCGGTAGCGGCGCACTGACTGTGCAGGTGTGCTCGGCATCGGAAACCTCGTACGACGCCGCGACGTGGAGCACCCTGGGCACCTACCGCGCTGCGGACGCGGCAACCTTGGCCGAACGGCTGCTCGACGCTCTCGGGGACAGTGCGAACATCGGCACTGACCTGGGAGTCCTCATCGTCACCCACACCCACACCGACATCCTGGAGGCACCGGCCATGACTGCACCCACCGCCGACGGAACCCGCGCGCCGGCCGCCCCGCTGCTCACCCTCGACCTCGCGAAAGCCGACGTGCTCGACGACGACTTCGAGTGGCCCGAACCGGGCAGCGCGCAGGCATTGTGGACTCCGCACTGGCTGCTGCAGGCCGCGATCAACTCCGGTGCCGTCACCTACGACCGGCGACTATGGGGCGAGCTCGCACTGTCGGCCGAGTTCACCGCCCCGAACCGGCACGAGCTCCAATTCGTGATCACCTACGAAATCGACGGCGCACCGAACATCGTCGACGGCGACACCACCGACTACCCCGCCGACTTCAACGAACTCTCCGACGAGGAACAGAACGCCGTCCCGTCGACGCTGGTCCCGAACCCGGAGACCGCAGCGTCGTGGCTGACGTACCTCGTCGACGCCTTCAACGCCGTGCACGCGAGCACCGACAAGCTCGTCCGCGGCTGGCCCCAGCACTAGTTCCCCGCCGGACAGCAGAAAGCCCCGACCATCATGCGTGGTCGGGGCTTTCTGATGTCTCGCGGACCGATTCAGGTGGCGTAGGTCAGTCCTGGCGGATGGTGCGCAACAGCTGAGCGAGCGCGAGCGCGGTGATCGGATCGTCGAGCGTGGGCGCGGCCGCGACGACCAGCGCGAGGTCGCCCGAGTCCTGCACCGCGTCGAGCAGGTTCAACGACGCGTCGACGGCAAAGTTCGCCCCTGAAATGTCGTTGATGATCGCCAGCAGCTCGGCGAACCGCGACCCGGTCTCCACCGGAACGGCGGCGTGCAGCATCTCGAACGCGGCCACCGCTTCCGGTGAGCGCAGTTCGGCGAGGATCGCGAGTTCGATGCTGTCGAGGTCGGACAGGGCGGGGGAGTCGGGTGTGCTCATGGTGTGGGTCCTTCGGTCGGTGCGTCGCCGGTGGGCGGCGAGGTGGGAGGGACGAGAGACAGTCGGGCCACCGCGGCTTCGGCGATCCCGAGATGTCCGGCGACGGTGTCTATGGGGTGGGTGGCCACCAACCCGGTGATCAGATCGCGATGGATCAGGGCAGCGAGGCGGTGCTGATGGGACAGGTAGGCGAGCAGTTCGGCGGTGAGCAGTGCCGCACCGGTAGGTCCGCCGTAATCGTGCGCCCAGTCCTCGCCGTCGCGTTCGGGGGCGTACAGCAGCGAGTCCGGGGCGCTGAGAACCTTGTCGAGGATCTCCGAGGTGATCCCGCACGCCTGCAGGCGCTCGATCACACCGGGGATCTCGGCGGCGGTGCGGTGCCCGACCAGGCTGAGGTGCCACTGGATATCGATCACGCCACTGCGCCCGATTCGTCGTCGAACGACCGGCGGGTATGGCTTTCCAGGACATGCAGCTCGGCAGTGAGGCCGACTGCGCATTCGGCGTCCGCCACCGGATCGAGGGCCGCGATGTTCGCCCGCAGTTGCGTGATCCGGGTGTAGCGGGCGACCGCTGCGGCATCGGCGTCGTAGACCTCCACCGGGTGTTCGACGACGAGCCTGCGTTGCCCGGGCACTGTCTTCACGGTCGCCTCGCTGTGGCCACCGCTGCGCATCGTGATCTCGCGAGCGAGAGCGCCGGCGAAGATGTGCGCCGAGTGAGCGGGGAAGTCGCCGGCCACCGTGGTCGAGTCCGGCAACGGATCGGGACGAGTCGACCGCACGGTGACGTCGATCAGGTCGGCCGGGTCGACGCCGGGAAGCGGCTCGATCGGTGTGGCGGTCCAGACCCCGATCGCGGTGGTGACGTAGCCCGGTGGCGGTAGTTCCGCCGAGCGGACACCCGCTGCGTAGGCCGGCATCGACGCCAGAGCACACGCAATCTCGCCGGGGGTCCCGATGAGGCAGAGCGAGTCGTCGACGGTCTGGGTGAAGGTCGCGGCGACGGTATCGACCTGGCGGAGGTCCGCGACGGTTTCTGCTTGGCTCACCGCGAACCGGGCTGCGGTCGAGGGGGAGTGGAAGTGCCCGCGGGTGTGTACGAACCCGGGGTCGCCGTGTTGGTCGAGGGTGGAGATCTCGACTTCGATCAGCGTACGAGTCGAGGGCGCGGCTGAGGGGGACTCTGCGGCCGGCTGGAGTGAGTGGGGATCGGTGGTGTCCATGAGGGTCTGCCTTCGAGAGGTCCGGGCAAGGAAGCGGTTATGCGAGGGCGACGAGCGCGGGTGCAGCGAGTCCGCACACCGCAGCGGCCGCAGACAGGGCGGTGGTGGTTCGATCCATCGGCTCGCAGCTATCGGCGAGAGCCAGGCGTAGCCCGGCTGCTCCTGCTGCGATGACACCGACGAACACCAGAACCCAGGTAGAGCCGACCAGGTACGTCATCGGTCAGCTCGCGTTCGGGTAGCTCTCACCCGGCGAGTTCTGCTCGGCGTCCGTACCGGTCGACTCGGCAGCGTCGGGCTCGGTCTTCGCCGGTGACGACGGCTGCAGCCGCGGGGGCCGAGGCGACGTCTTGGTAGCCGCAGTGGTGGCGGTCTTCTTGCCGGCGACGGCGGAGGTGGGGACTTTCAGCCCGGCCTTGCGGAGCTCGGGGGCGGACCAGCCGCCGTCGAGCGCGGCTTTGATCGCGGCAAGCTCAGTCGCGGCAGCGGTGCGTTCGGCGGCTTGCGCTTCGGCGACCTTCGCGGCGGCGGCGGCTCGCTCGTTCTGCGCTTGGACAATCGCGTCGATCAAACCGAGACGGGCATCGAGAGCAGCCTGTGCAGCGGCGCGAACAGTGTTGGGATCGAGAGGGGTGAGCGACATGTGTGGGACCTTTCGGAGACGGCGTGCAGCGCGCGCGAGAGAGTGGCGCAGCGCTGAGTGACAACGCGGTCTCGGGCGGCCCACACGCCGTCCGATATCCGAGGGCAACGCTATCGAATCGGCCCGACAGATGCACGCCACAGACGGCGCTATACCTTGCGCGGTATATGCCGTGCACGGTATACTCGGGAGGTGGACGTTGATGCACCGGAAGAGTTCTTCGACTGGCTCGATCGAGTGGAGGCGAAGGCCGACGCCGGGGATGCTGCGTCGGTGCGGGTCCTCGCTCGGGTGACCGATGCATTGGTGCAGTTGCGTGAGCTCGACGGCGTTCCGGTGGAGGATCGGCCGGACCTCAAAAGGGTGCGGCAGTCGAAGAAGTTTCCGGTGTGGCGCACGGCGCATCCGTTCGATGCGCAGATTGCGCTGCGGTTGATCTGTTGGTTCCCGCCCGGCAGTAGCTCGGTGGTGGTGGCGTTGTTCGCGGCCGACAAGGCGCGGATGGGTGATGTGTTCTACGACGGTGTCGGCGCGAGGGCCGATGTCGCGATCGAGCGTTGGTTGCGGGAGACCGCGGAAGGGGAGCAGTGATGAGCGAGAGCGAGAAGAAGTCGTTCCGGCGTGCGAACGACCGGATCGAGCAGTTGCGCACCAAGCCCGCGATTGCGGAGACGGTGCGCGAGTTCGCGGCCGAGCGGGAGACGATGAACCGGGTGTACGCCGACGGGTTGGCGGACATCCGTAAGGCCGGCAACCTCACCCAGGTTCAGATGGCGGCATTACTCGGGACCAATCAGGGTGCGGTGTCGCGGATCGAGGGCCGCGACGATCTGTTGCTCTCGACGCTGCGGCAGTACCTCGCTGCGACCGGTGCTGTGCACCCGAAGATCGTCGTCGAGAAAGACGGCGTCGAAATCGCACTCGACCTCGACGCCTTCGTCTGAGTCTTTCGCTTGAGAGCGGGTCAGTGCTGGCGGCTAGGTTGCCGGTGACGAGCGCAAATCTTCGGAGCCTTCCCACCATTCTTCGGCGCGCTGCCTGAAATACGCTCCGTGTTCGTCAGGTAGTGGGAAGACGACCGTCGTCGCGGCTCCTCCCACTCCATTCATGCTCGCCCCGAGCATTCGCACTGATAGTGGATCGACGATGTAGCGGTCGTGAAGCATGTCGTGAGGAGCTTGTCGTACGGCGAGACTTTCGTACCCGGGTGTGGCGAGCAGGACCTTCAGCTCGGTCACTGCACTCTTGCCAATTTTCGGGCCGATCAGAACTCGATGTACGTCTGCATGTTCGACAAGCTGCACGAGTTGCTCGGCGCGTAGATACGGGTCAACGATGTAGACCTCTTCGAGTTCGGAGATGCTGCCAACCAGCTTGCCCCACGCAAGGGGATCGCGACTTTGCAGCACAAGAACCCCGGTCTCGTCGACGCCGGCCTCTTTGCTCTCATCGGAGTTGAGCAGGGCACGACCGAGAGGGGTGACGGTGAGTCCCTTGTTACTGCCCTTTTGCATCCAACCGAATCGCACCAGTTGCTTCACGACATGCTCCGGCGGGCCATCCGGCGCGTATCGGGCCGGACGGCCCGGTGTTGGTGCCGTGCCACCGAACATCGAGGCAATGCCTGCGGCAGCTCGAAAGTCCTTCCCGAAGGTACTTGCGAAGTCGATCGACGGCGTGGCGTAGGTCTGTTGGTTTTCTCGCAGGAACCTCAGCACGGGTGACTCAATGGATGCGGTGAGGGACTGCATGAATGGAGATGGGATTCCCGGCTTTGCCGGTCTGGCCGGCCTGATCATCTTTCCCCGTTTGCCAGGGCGGGGGTCGGGTCGGTCGACCCACTCCCGCACTTCTTTGCTCGACGGTTGATATCCGCCGCGATTTGCAGCGAGTACGAACTGCAGTGTGCGGCGTTGCAAGTCCGTAGTGATCAACATGGGCAATGCCTATCAGACCGCTCAGCGCGTGTCAGGTTGGTCGCACGGGACTGCCCCAGCTTTGGTTGACATCTGATCTGTGAGGATCGCTCCTCACGGTGGAAGGATGTTCACCATGCCGAAAGCATTTCCCGAGGAGTTCCGCCGCGACGTCATCGCCGTCGCACGCG
>NZ_JABFAQ010000049.1:0-55473 GCF_017168275.1 Rhodococcus sp. KRD175 | reverse complement strand
GGTTTCGGGTGGGTGGTTCGTAGGGTGTGCGGAGGTAGTCGCAGAGGACGTTGATGCAGGCCTGGGTTTCGCGTGGCTTGTTGCGGTCGAGCCAGTCGTCGGCGAGGGCTTCGAGGGCGGAGACGGCGGCGGTCCTGATCGCGGGCGCGGGGTCCGCGAGTTGTGTGGTGATGGTGGTGAATCGGTCGCGGAGAGCTTGGGTATCGGCGAGGGCATGGGTTGCTGTGTGGTGTTCTTCGAGCTGCTTGCGGTTCTTTGATCCGACGCGGTAGGTGATGAGTGCAGCGCCGATGATTCCGAGGCTGCCGAGGACCGTGGCCACAGGTTGTGTGAAGTACTCGAGGAACCACCCTGTGAAGCCGGCTGGGTCGACTGCTTCGACCGGCGCGGTTGGCGGGGTCGGGACCTGGGCGAGGAGGCTCACGGGGGTGACAGTAGCGGCTTCACCGTAATTTTCCTGGTGGAGTCGTTGCCGGTTCCGTACTGCTGGCCGAGGCCGTGGCAGAGGGCAATTGCGCGGGCTGCCTGTTCGGCGATTTCGGCAGGTAGTGGTGGTCCGTCGAGAGTTCTGATTCGCATGGCCTCAAGTGTGGCAGTGGGTACCGACAGAGTTGTTCTCGCGCAACGCTTTCAGGTCTGGTCCCCGCGGTCTGTCTATAGGTAGAGCAGGTGGGTGGCGGTGCCGTCGAAGTGTTCGAGGTTGTCGAGGACTCCGGTGTAGTTGCCGGGTCGGCAGGCTCCGAGGCTGACGATGAGGGCGCAGGCTCCGTCGATGGTGACGAGGTAGGTCGGCGGGGTGTTGGTGGGGCTGGCGTCTGCGTGGGCCTGGGCGTCGAGGAGGGCGTAGCGGACGGCGTCGGCGGCGGCTCGTTTCGCTGCGTCGAGGCTGGGTTCTGCTCCTGCGGTGGTGATGGTTTCGGGTCGGCGGTCGGGTCGGGTGGTGACGGTCCAGGTGATCATCGATGTCGTGTCCCTTCGGGTGGGTGAGCCGGGTGGCGCGAAAGTGGATTCGGCTTCCAGCATCGCGTACCGAGCGCCAGCGAGGTCCGCGATGCGCAGGCATTTTCCGGAATCTGGGGATAGAGACTTTCCCTGTGGATGGATACAGCTCGGCCCCGGAACCCGTATCGGGTCCGGGGCCGAGGGGGCCTGAGGGAGTCTTAGAGGCGTCGTCGCCAGGGTGCGGCCATGTCTTCCTGGTGTTCGCGTTCGGCGTCGTCGAATGCGTCGGTGAGGGTGGTCGGGTCGCTCGTGTACTGGTCGCCGTCGGTGAAGATCGCGACGGCCATGCGGTGGACGTTTCGGAGCTCGTCGAGCATGGTGACGTAGCCGAGGCGGTCGATGATGCGCCAGGTGACCGGTCCCATGTGGACCTCGACCCAGTGCATGGTGCGTCGGCGGGCGGGGACGTACTGCTCGCGCGGGGTGACGGCGGTTTCCGGTGGCGCGATCCAGACGACGGACATGGCGGCGCGGGCGTAGTCGTCGCCCGGTCCCCCGGGCTGGGGTGCCTGGTTGTCGATGCGGCCGATGAGGGTTCGGGCGTCGGCCAGTCCGGCGATGAACGCGTGGACGGCGGCGGCGGAGCGGAAGGTCATCATCAGGCGGCCCATGGTGACGATCATCTGGGCGTCGTCGGTGGCGGCGGCGTGGACGTTGACCACGGCTTTCTGGCGTCCGACGATGGTGGCGGTGGTGTGGGTGACCACTGCGCCGTAGTCGTGGGTGTCGGTGCTGCTGTGGGCTTTCTGGGCGGTGGTCTTCGGCATCTCGCGCTCCCCTGCTCAACGTGGCGTACCGGTGGCCCGCCAATTTTTTTGCCGTTCTGGCAGGGGAGAGTTGGACCGGTATGAGGGGGCCGGAGTGCAATGGTCGGGCCGAGAAGTTTTCAGCCGGAGGCGTCTGTGAAAAGTTTTCGGAGCCCCTTGGGGCCGGGAGCGCAGCGGACGCCGGCGGTTGCGCGGAGGTCACCGCCGGTCAAAATCGGAAGGCCAGAAGGGAAAACAAGAAGTCTTTTCACAGTACGGAGCGCAGCGGAGTTCGATTCGGTGGACGCCCGCAGGGTGGCCGGTACCTCACGGTGTCACTGCAGCCGAGCGTGCGGCACGACGGGCTCAAGGGTTTAGCCGTTTGTCCGGCACACCAGCCAACATATGGAGCGACTGTTGCCGTCCCGTCTTTATTCGCTGCTGCTAGGCGGGGACTGCGTCTGGACGGCCTATTGCCGCAGCATTTCCGCTGGCGAACCGTGCGGTGCCGTGGTGCGTCCGCGTCCAGGTGAGCATCCGGGCGGTCAATCTCGGCGCTTCTGGCATCTAGACGAAGTTTCGCTGCATGTACGTCCATACCGGCTCTTGGCTGGTAAATATCGCCCATACAGCGAAGAGAGACATGCCTGCGGCGAGTAGAAACACCGTCATGAACGCGAAGACAGTGACCAACAGCCACAGATCTTCGATGTCATCTAGAGCCTCCGAGGCCAACGCTGCACAGACTACGAACGCGCAAGCCAACATTATGGGTGTGGCGGCTATGAACCACGCCCAGAATGTTGATTCATCGGCGTACCGCAGAAGGACATTGGTGTTGATGTCCTGCCCGATCGGCGTCAGAATGGCTAGAAGGAGCGCCCCGCTGATCGTGCCAACTGCCCATAGGGCCACTTGCCCCACGTGTTTCATGCGCGGACATTAGCCCGTGCACACTAAGTGGCGCAATGCGTCGGAATCATGCTGGGGCCGTTCACGATCCTGGATGCATCCATGTCGCCCGTCTCGATCGCAGCTTCTAGGCGTTTGCTTCGCGTTCAACACGAGCTAGGGCAAGGTTGCTATACAGTGCCGAACGCTTCAAACCAGTGTTTTTACAAAGGGTTTCGACCTTGAACTGCCTCGTTTCGTAGACCTGGAGTAGGTAAGCTCGTTCCTCTGGTGTCAGGGTGTGCGGTCGGCCTTTCATCTTGCCGGCGGCCGCCGCGGCTGCGATGGCGTCGCGGGTGCGAGCTCGGATGAGATCGGACTCGAATTCGGCCATGAGCCCGAGCATTCCGATGAACATCTTGCCCATCGGATCTAGTGGGTCGTAGACCTTTCCGTCGATCGACAGCGCTACCCCGCGTGCGGCCAGACGACCGACGGTCTCATGCAGGTCGCCGGCCGATCGCGAGAGGCGATCGAGTTTGGTGACGCAGAATTCGTCACCCTCGCGGCTGGCGTTGATCGCGTTCTCAAGCCCGGGGCGTTTACTTTGCCGGCCGCTGACTCCGTTATCGACGTATACCCGGTCCCGGTCGACTCCGATCTTGCCGAGCAACCCGATCTGGACCGCAGTGTCCTGCCGGGCGGTGCTGCACCGCGCGTATCCGATTTTCATGCCCCTCCGGCCCTGCTGGACTCGATCTGTCCAGTAGAGACTACGGGAAGCTGGAATATCCCAATGGACTTTCTAATGGACTCCGCTGTCGCGTGAAACGCGACGTGACTGTCAGTTTCAGAAGACGAGTGCACGAGTTCAGAAGTGCGCAGCACTTGACACCTCTCAAGTAATCTAGCGGAATCACTAGATTGCCCTTTTGGTGTGCTTCGCCCGCCTGATCGCCCGAACCTGAGCACTCACATCTGAGCACGTGTCTTTAACGATTGTTTTAGACACATGCGAGATGTGACACAGCGACGACGGAGGGGACATGTGTCAGAACTCATGTTCAAAACCTCGGCGGGGAAATGTGTCTATACGACGAGTTGTGACACACTTAACTGTTGTGGGTGAACTTTTGGGGTATGCGAGGGTGTCGACGACCGAACAGAGTGTCGATGCGCAGAGGGACGCGCTGAGCGCTGCCGGGTGTTCACGGGTGTGGATGGAAACCGCGTCGGGTGCGACGACATCTCGTCCGCAACTGTCGGACTTGTTCTCACATCTGCGGCGCGGCGACACACTGATGGTGTGGCGACTCGACCGTCTCGAGACGGTCGAGCAGCTCGACGTCGATGGCGTCGGGTTCCGGTCGTTGACCGAAGCGATCGACACCACCACCTCCGGTGGCAAGCTGATCTACTCGATCTTCGGAGCATTGGCGGAGTTCGAACGCAACCTCATTCGCGAACGCACCAACCTCGGACTGGCTGTCGCTCGTGCCCAGGGCCGGATGGGCGGCCGGCCGCCGGCAATGTCGGGTACACAGATCAAACAAGCCAAACGGATGCAGGCCAGCGGAATGTCGCTGACCGACATCCGGGAGGTGCTCGGGGTGTCGCGATCGACGCTGTACCGGCACCTCAAGTAGAAGCTCAGACACCTCAAACGGTGTGCAGGGCGCGGCACGTTTGCCTGACCAAAAGATGATTGGTAGGTCGAGCCGTCCGTTACTTCTGCTGGCTGGAAGTCTCTCCGCATGGACTCGAGGCGTCGCCCGACTTCTCAGCTGGACCTGCGAGCAACGCAACCACCAAAAGAGCGCCGCCGACGAGGGCGAGTGGACCATAGAAGTAAAGAATTGACCACGTTGCGTACCGGCTCGGATGCCACTTTCGAGAGGATCCGGACTGAGTTGCCAGCCCCTTGAGTGACAACGGCACCACAGAGTTGTCGTCGGCAACCTGGTCGTAGACGCCGCGGGCGCGACGCTCGTTGCCGAGGTACTTGACATCGAGGGCAGCAAAAGCAGCGAGCACTAGTATGCCGAGGGCAATGAACGGCCAACTGTCACGAACCAAAGCGACACCGAACGCCGCACCAGCTAGCGTGATCGACCAGCCCTTCGCCGCAGATGAAGACCCGGCCATCCGTCCGATGGCGGCCGAAATCAGATCAAGGTGCTTGCGTCGGTCCTCGCGGTCCTGCTCGTTCGTCATGTCATAGCCTTTGGGCTTCGAAGCCTCGACAGCGGACCTGAGATCACCCTGCATCGTGTCGAGTTCCGCCGTCGACCAGGAGGGGTCCGGAGATGGCCAGATCTCGCCCATATCGTCCGTTGTCCAGCGAGGCACGACATGCACATGCACATGATCGATGGACTGGGTGGCTGCTGCGCCATTCGACTGAATCACGTTGAGCCCGTCGGGCTGCAAGGCATCGCGCGCAGCGCCCGCCACGCGAAGAACCTCCGAGGCCAGGGTGCGTGCCGCACCCTGCGAAAGCCCCCAGATGTCGGCGACGTGCTCGTCCGGGACTACGAGCACGTGCCCGCGCGTAGCCGGATGGTCCGGTAGAAAAATGGTGACACCGTGGCCCCTGGCGATAAAGCGAGCCGTCGAATCATCACCCGCGACGATGTCGCAGAAAGCGCAGCCGGGCTGCCGGGTTGAGCTCACCAGGAACGCTTCACGGCGCCGCCGACCCACGACTCGAAATTATCCCGGATGCTCGCGTAGACGGCCTTACTGTCAGCGCCGCTGGGGTTGTGCAGCGTGATGTAGGTGCTCAGCGGCTTGCCGTCGGTGTCGAAGACTTTACTGAAAGGGTCCTCGCCGTAGGAGCCCTTGTTGCCATTTAGATCGAGCATGCCGTGGACGCGGATGCCGACCAGCGGCACCTTGTCCTTCCACGCCTTCTCGATCTCATGCTTGACCCACTTACGCGAAGCGGTCTCGCCGCCGACGAGCACGACGACAGCGTCCTTGCCCGCCATCTCCTTCGCGATCCAGTTCTTGATCGCCTGATCACCGCCTGCCTTGATGGTCTCCCACTTCTGAGCGCTGACCTCCTCGCGGTCCTCCTCGATAGCGCCGATGTTCCGGACCTGCTGGCAGCGCGTCACGTCGCCGTTGTAGTGGAAGCTTAGGAAGACTTTCTTGGCCATGTCAGTTACTCCCAATTGTTGAGGACTGGTCGGTGTTCACGATGGTGCCAGGCACCACCGACAGCTCGGCCACGCCCACTCCGCGAACGCCCGACCCATGCTAGTGCGGCACCCGAGTGGCCGATCGGGTGCTGGGCGACCGACTTTTGGTCGCTGGTGTGCACGCATCTCGGCCATCGGACGCGTCTTGCCTTGTCATAGCTACGTGTTTTCGTAACCAAAGAACGCCGCCCTAGGTAATACCTGTCTGTTGCGAAGACTCCGCTTGTCCGCAGCGCTTAGGCGTGCGATCTCCGCGGCATCGTCCCAATTGTCGGCGATGGCCGACACGAGATGGTCGATGATGCCGCGACCGTCAGCCGCACTAAGCCCGTAGATCTCGGACTCGCGCAAGAGAGCTGCGAAGTTGGCGTCCTTCGTACCGGCGTTGCCGTCGCTACCGCGGCCAAATGCCATAGCCTGTTCAAACGTGTCCCCAGACCGTTGTCCTGGTGCAAGGTCGAAAGCCGGAGTCAGCTCGAGGTGGCTCCCGTCCCAGAATGCGGCATGGTTCCGGGCGTGATCGTCGTTGTTGCTGATGGCGATGTTCAGCGCGACGCGCCGGAAGAGCTCCGGGCCGGGTCGAGTCGCATCTTTGGCGTATAGGCGTAGCACGTCGAGGATCTGCGGGTAGGACACGTACCGGGCGTACATCTCATCGGTCTGCGCCATCGTCAGGCCGGACACCACGTGGCGTCGGCAACCGTCAGCCCTCCGATCGAACCGCCTGACAAGAAGGACTTCTTTGCCCAGGGACGAGACGACTTTGCTCTCGGGAACGTCGATGCCCACCCTGCGCGCAAGCTCGAGCATCGCGCCTTCGCCGTTCACTACCGAGAACACCCGATCGTCTGAGGACGCGAACTTTGCGAGCCACTGACCTCCGTCGTTGTCTGTCAGGGTGGCCTTCGGCCGTGCACCCCCGAGGCTGGTGCCATGTATCAGCGCCGCGTCGAGACCGGCCGATAGTTGGCCACCCTCGTCGACGATCATGGCGGCCTCGTGCAGCTCGTCGAGGGTCGCCGAGTCATCCCGCGGAACGTAGTTTTCACGGTCCACTTGAAAGTCCAACGCTCCGAAACGGTTCGAGCTGGAACTGAGCATGTAGTCGATCTCGCTGAGAGAGTTCGGTGCGGCACCTCGTCGGCGTTCGATGACACCCCGACCCCACCTGTCGGGACTGCCGTCCCTGAGGACGCCCGCGATGGTCAATCCGTCCGCAGGTTCTTGGACGCCGGGACGCAGAGGAAGCTCGGGTGAGAACAAGCTGATGGCATCCGGCCGCGATCGGTACCTCAGCGCGTAGATGAAAGTGACGAGAGGCCCGACCTGGTTCACCCTTCCAGCCAGGACAGGCCGGGTCTGGTTTGGTAGCCAGGTCCAGACGTACAGCTCCTCAGAAGTCGTCATCGACGGTTTCCATCTTTGGTTTGTGAACGCGGCTGGGGAGCAAGGCGAGCATCTCCTCACCCCGCCGGCGACGGATCGCGATTTCGGAGCGGTCGTCGATCCCGAAGATGGGAATCCCGACGAGATCCGCCAGATCCATCATTGTGCCGACTGCTGTGCCGCGGTGGCCGGCCTCCGCTGAGAGCACGGTCTGTTCTGAAATATTCGCGCGTGCTGCGAGGTCCTTGGCCGTCCAGGCCCGGTCGAGCCGACCGCGCCTTATGAGCTGGCCCCACAAGCTGAGAGCATCCTGTATGTGCGGCCGCAGTGGGACCGTGCGCCTCGCCATCGTGACCTTCTTAAAATATGCCTATACCCGCCGTGGACATGTTTTATCATAGCTCGAATCCAGACGGGCGTAGCCGCCCGGATCCGGCGGCGGCCGCCGTTGCGTCGTCTCGGTCCGAGGGCACCCGCCGTACCTACGTCCACCCCACCCACCGACTCGGACACCGCGGCCGGGCGGTGACGCCGGAGTACCCGATGCGCGGGCAGCCGGTGCTGGCGCGCCGTGACAGAACACTCTCGGTCGCTCGCGCTGCGCACCTTGTGTCCGGTAAGGGAGATGGCTTTGTGTGCGAGCGACGCTGCCGTGAGCGGTTCGACCTCGCCACGCGGAAGCTCTGCGCCACCGGCACGACTGATATCGGGTTGAGCCATCGCCGTTTGGACTGCCATGCATCTGCCCTGAACGCGAACACCGTGCAGACCTTGAATCAGGCTTAGGTTTACCGGTTCGGTGCTAAGGCGACGCCCGTCTCGCAGAATCGGGCGGAATCCGACTACTTTGCTTGTAATTTGATGCGAAGCTGTCGACAGCGAACGATCGGATGACCGGCGGTGTTCTCGCCGTACGGATGTCGGCGCGTCGACTGATGGAGGAACGACTGTGTGGGCCGACAACGAAACGAACCTCGACCTGCTGGGCTTCGATTTCCTCGTCGACGGGCTCGTGGTGGCATTGACCGAGCCCCGTCTGCTGCCACTGACGATCGGAGTGCTGGGCGATTGGGGCTCGGGCAAAAGCAGCCTCATGCGCATAGCGGCCCAGGAACTCGACGACATCCGGCCGGAAATTGACTCCTCCGACGAGGAGCTGCCTTCGCCGTATCTCACGGTGCACTTCAGCCCATGGCAGTACGAGGACCACGACGACGTCAAGATCGCCCTGATGACCACGGTGCTCGACGAGATCGCGAAGCGAGTTCCCGACGCTGCAGAACAACTCGGTCGACTCCGGTCCATCGTGGCTGGATTACGTCGGTGGGGGCGACGTCTGGGTCGAGCCGGATCCGCCGCGGCGCCTACCGTGGTTCCGATTCTTCTCCAGGCTGCCTCACCCGACATGGATCCAGGTATGGCAGAAAACGTGACTGCGCTAGCCGGGGTCGTCGCCACGCAGGCCGGCTCACTCTTGCACGAGCCCGGGGAAGATGCGAGCGGTAAGAACCCCAATTCTTCCACCCCACGAGGCGATGTCGACGCCTTTCGCCAGGAGTTCGCCGAGCTCGTCCAGGCGATCCCACAGTGTGCCGCGGTCGTCGTGTTTATCGACGATCTCGACCGCTGTCTTCCCGAAACCGTGGTCGACACCTTCGAGGCCATACGGCTCTTCCTCAACACACCAAAAACGGCTTATGTGCTCGCGCTCAATCAGAACGTCGTGGAGTCTGCGATCGACTCGCGCTATCCGGAGCTGAAGAAAGCAGACGGAGCGGGAATCGGGCGCGACTACCTCGAGAAGATGCTCCAGCTCAAGATCGCGATTCCACCGCTTTCCGAACCGGAAGCCGAAACCTACATCAACCTGCTCTTTGCAGACCTGCACCTCCCTCCCGACGATTTTGCGGGTGTGCTGGACAAGGCGGCAAAACTCAGACGAACCAATGGCATGGAGGTTGCCTTCAATATCGGGATTGCCGGAACCGTCCTCGCCGACATCCCCGAAGACCTGGTTGCCGACCTGAAATGGGCCGGAGACATCTCGCCCATCCTCGGCGCGTCGTTGCGAGGCAACCCGCGTCAACTCAAGCGCTTCCTCAACAACCTGCTGCTGAAGTACCGCAGCGCGCAGCGCCGCCGTGTCGAACTGAAGCTACCCATTCTCGCGAAACTGATGGTCCTGGAGGATCAATACAATACCGATTTTCAGAAGCTCTTCGATTGGGAGATGGCCGCGGGTGGAGCATGCACCGAAATCGGTGTAGCCGAAGCACGAGCTCGCGGGGCCCGTGAAAACGCGGAGTCGACCACGACTCAACCAGCCGACAACGAGCCAAAGGTAGGCAGGCGCTCGCCGGCGAAACAACCGACGGACGGACGGGAGGGCGAGTTGCATGCGTGGGCGGACAAGGCGCACATCGCCGACTGGTTGACGGCGGATCCGCCACTGGCCGGAACCGACCTGCGCTCCTACTTCACCTACTCCCGCGACAAGCTGTCGTACGGCGTGTCCGCGTCCAGGCTGGTGCCGCACCTGCAAAGGCTTCTCACCGACATCCAATCGGAGATCGAGGTGCACAGACGGGACCATTACGCCGCGGTCAATGCGCTCGACGCCGGTGAACGAATGCAGTTGATAGAAGCCCTGCTTGCTCGCGTGCAGCGCGCGCCCTCCTCTGTCGCAACCACGGCGGCTCTGGAATTAGCGGAGAAGAACGCCGACATCGTCACCGCTGTGTGCGAAGCATTGTTGCGTCTACCGCCCACATCCATTCGTTTCGGAGTGGGGTCCGCAGCAGTTCGTCGCCTGCCGGCCGGGAACGCCGCCGTCGAAGCGCTGCTACAGCGCTGGGCAGATGGCGACAACACCCAACTCGCGGCCGTCGTGCGACAAGCTCGCGCGTCCGCAGCCCGGAAGAGATAGCCGCGTGGGAACATCCGCCGACCGAGCCGCGGGAACCGGAGGAGATTGGACGCCTCTCAAACGAGCGACGACAGCGTACGTCCAGTCGATCGGCGGTACGAACTCCGACAATCGGGCTCGTCGAGTGCTCGGACGCCATGTTCCTCTACTCGGGGGTGCAGGCGGAGCGACCGCGTCGGCCAATGCCGGGCGCGCGGGGCTTTCCAGATTGGGCGGGTTACTCGCCGGGCTCGGAACGAGAACCGCCGAGCAGACGCTCACGGACATCGGGCTCGCTCACCTAGTCGGCCAGGACCGTTTCACGGTGCTCGACGAACTTGTCACCTATGTCGCTGGCGAGGGTAGCGACCTCGACTCCGGGGCCGCTCGGGACGCGGCCTGCGACGTGCTCGACGAAGTGTTCGGGGACGCCGATTCATGGACTGAGTTGAACGAAGTCACGGTCGATAGAGACCAGCTGGGTCTAATGCTTGAGCGGTTCCTGGCGCTCTACGTCTACAACAGGGTGCCAGTCGTCGCCGAACGACTCAGTCGGCTCACCGACCCAGCTGTCATGCGACAGGCCGACCAGGAAATGCGTCAGATCATCGCCGACCTCGTAGCTATCGAACTGCCCCAGAACCCGTTAGCCGTCGACTGGCGCGGGGACGAGGGGCGAGCCATAGCTCAACGCTCCATCGAGTCAACCTACAAACTCCTCGGGGCCCTCGACGGACAGGAGCAATGATGACCAACTACCGGGTTCGCACCCAGCCCGACGCGACCACCCCGGTCGGCCCGCACGACCTCCGCCTCCTGGACTGGTCACCAGGCAACAGCGCAGCAACCATCCAGCTGGGTAAGAACGCTGGTGCGCGGTTTCTCACCGGTTGGAGAGCCCCGAGGCAGGCGCTCGACCTGTTCCTGTTAGGAGCCAGCGTCTATTGCGTCGACAAGTCCTGCCGCCGCAACACCGCCAACGACGTCTGGACACGTGAGCTCACATTGGAACTCCCCGTCTCGGATGATTCTGCCTGGCGAGCCGCCGACTGGACCAGTGCCCTCGACTTCCTGACCGGCGACCGATGGACACTGGCTCCGACTAAGGGAACAGCGTCACCACTCGACGGCGTATCGGGAGTGCCGGACGAGGTGACACCGGTCGGGAGCGTCGACGCTATAAGTCTTTTCTCCGGCGGACTCGACTCACTGACGGGCGTGATCGACCTGCTGGAGGAAGACCCGGACCGGCGTCTCTGCCTCATCTCCCATAACGAAGGAGACCAGGCCTCGACCGCACAGAAGAACCTCATCACCGCACTCCGAGCGCATTACGGCGCCGACCGACTCGAAGTGCGCGGGCTTTTCCTGAGACCCGCGCCCACCGCGCCAGACCAGACTCGCCCGCTACCCGGAGACCACGAGACGACGACCCGCGCACGGTCGATGCTGTTCCTGACGGCGGGATTGGCCCTCGCAGCATCGGTTGGACCGCACATCCCGGTTTACATACCCGAGAACGGTTTCATTGGTATCAATGTCCCGCTCACGCGCGCACGCATCGGTAGCTACAGCACCCGAACCACCCACCCGCACTTCATGAAGCTTCTCAGCACGGCTGCAGAGAACGTCGGTGTGCACAACCCCATCCGGAACCCGTTCCGTCTGAAGACAAAAGGCGAGATCCTCGCAAGCTCCCGCAATCCCCAGCTCCTTCGATCATTAGCACCACAGAGCGTCTCCTGCTCGCATCCTGAAGCCGCCCGCTACGTCGGACGCCCCCAGGGAAACTGCGGATACTGTTTCCCGTGCCTCATCCGCCGCTCGTCCATGGCCCACGTGGGATGGGACAGTGCGGCGGGGTACTCATGGGACGCCCTCACCGGCGTCGGGTTACTCGACACCGACACACGCCGCGCCGCCGATCTCCGAGCGGTCCTCAACGGCGCCTACACGCAACGTCCCGACCGGGACATTCTTCGCAATGGGCCTATCCCCGACGGCGAACACCGCGACTTCCTGCGGGTATGGCGCCGTGGCCTCGACGAACTGCGAACATGGCTCGAAGGGGCATCGGGTCCGACCGCCGACATCGTGAGAAGACTGACTTGACAGAAGAACGCCTGCTGGACACGCACTGCCACGTCGCCGCCTACGCCGACCCGGTGGCAGTACTACGCGACGCAGACGCCGCCGGGGTCGCGGTCGTCGCCGTCACCGAAAATCCGGACGAATTCAAACGACTCCGAACCCGCCTCGGTGTGCGCCGACATGTGGAGGTCGCGATCGGGCTGCATCCCCTTCGGGCGGCAACCTTCGGTCCGAACGACCTGGCCCGATTCTTCCGCCTGCTACCGCAGGCGCGATGGATCGGAGAGGTTGGCCTCGACTATTCACGCGCGGGGATTGCGACCGCCAAAGCCCAGCAACGCGTTTTCGACGTCGTGTTGACCGAAGCGCAGCCCGGGCAACACCCCCTGACAGTGCACAGCAGAGGCGCCGAACAGGACGTTGTCCGCCGACTGGCCGAAGCCAAGCTGCCCAGCGTATTGCACTGGTACTCCGGTCCGTTAAAACTGGTCGACGACGCGCTACAAGCCGGACTGTACTTTTCGTTCAATATCGCGATGACCCGCTCTCGTAGGTTCGCGCCGCTCGCGCACGCGATTCCGAGAGATCGGATCCTCCTCGAGACGGACGGACCCTACGCAAAGAATCGAAGTACGCCGGCGCAGCCCGGTGGTCTCTACGACGTGGTGGCAGCTTTCAGCCGACTATGGGGAGTAGACGACGGAGAAGCAACGCGCATAGTGCTCGCAAACCAGGCACGTCTACTACTCGAAGCGCGCTGAGTGGCTCCATCGAATAAGTCGACACGGCGCGTATCGGTCGGTATCACGATCTCCGGCAGGACTTCATCGACGAACGCGACCAAGGTGAGAGCTGTTCCGTCGCCGTAGGACCCGCAGCGCCAGTGGTTGCGACTTCGCCTCACCCAGCCCTCTTGAACCAAGAAGACGACATGCCTCCTCTACGCTGCCACTAGCGCGTAGGTGCGACGAGTGCGTCCGAGCGGGATGATCTAGAAAGCTTTGACTATCCGTGCAGCCTCGGCGGGTGGAACCTTAGGGACTACAGCGCAATCGAGACCTTCCGTCGACGCGGTTTAGGCGTTCGGCCCCGCCGGAGAATATTGCAGGCTAGCGCCCGTCACCGACAGCTTTGCTGGGCAAGAACAATGCTGAGCTGGCGTTTCGGCGTAGACGGCACGGAAAATGCACTTTGCATGCCCAACATCTACAAATAAGCGGGTGACTTTCGTCGCGCTCTGGCGTTCGGCGTGTGCTCAAGACTGAGGTGCCGCCATACCAACCTGCGCGGTCAGGAGCCGAGGGTTCGGGATCGAGATCGATGTCGCGGATCCGCGGCAGATACACCGGGCGACCTTCGCCATGCTCGACGTCGCTGCCGTTGCCGCCCAGGACGATGCCGACCACGCCGGTGATATCGCCGATCTGGCGGTCGATGCCCCGGCGGTGGTGTTCGATGTGCTCGCTCAATGGTGCCGCCACATCATCGGCTCAATCGAACACACCTGACAACGCCGGACTCTCGTGCGGTGATGCACCGCCGTATAAAACTTTGGCCCTGGTCGGGGTTTATCGGGATGTCGGTCGGTGTGCGGCCGGGCGGGTGTCGTACAACAAAGTCAGCGGGTCCACCCCGAGCCCGTCAGCCATCTTTTCCACCGTCGCGACCGTGACGTTGCGTTCCCCGCGTTCGACGGCAGCGATGTAGGTGCGATGCAGGCCCACATGTTCGGCGAACGAATACTGACTCCAGCCTCGCTGAAGCCGATACCGGCGCACATTCCGCCCCACGACAGTCTGCAGCTCACCGATCACCGATCCTGCCTCGCACCACACGCAGGAACTCCACAGCCCGATCGAACGTGCCCGCTCATCTGTGCGCCGTAACAACGGTATCGACATCGGCGGGTTCGACACTTGTGGTGTCGATATCCGCCGCCACGTGGTCGCGGACTCGTTCCAGATACAGCCGCACGAAGTCGGCGTCTGCGGTGTCGGTGCACAACGCCGGTATCACCGCATACAACACGATATGCAGGCGATCGATGCGCTCCCGCGTTGTCGTCGTCGACCATCGCCGCGGGTCGCACAATCCGGCCACCGCAGCGACCAGCACGTCCACGACCTCGACAATCTGTCGATGATCGGTGTCGGCGACGAGCGGATCCCGCCCTCGTTCCCCACCACCGACGAGCATTTCGGTGAATTCGCCCCGCCATAGGCGATACACGCTGCCCACACCTGTTTCGGCGGCATACTCGGTCGATTCCAGCGCGTGCACAGCGCGCACGAGAGGGTCGACAGCTGTGTGCTCGAGCAGGTCATAGGTCAACGCAACCAGCGCATCCACACCGGACCGACCGCGGCGACGCTGTCGCTCGCACAGTGCCATGATCCGCGCATGACCGTGCGCGTACACCCCGGATATCAACTGTGCCCGGCTGGTGTAGGCACGCACCATACGACCCCGGCTCACCCCGGCAGCATCGACGACGCCGTCGGTGGTGAGCGCATCCATGCCCCCATCGAGCATCACCGCCGCCGCTGCCTCACAGACCTGCATCTGCAGTTGCTCGGTCGGAACACGCGTTGACACTGTTCTCCGGCCGGCCTTCACGTGCTCACTCATCGTTGACCGTTGGGGCTAGTGAAGGGGGAACAGTCCTGCGCGTCTGCCACCTCTGGAGATGACCCACTTCACACCTTTCGGGTGATACATGTTTCAACATCAATCCGATGCTACACAGAGGGCGTACGTAGCCTTTCGCGAACACTGTTCTCTCCGAGAGGAATTGACGCCATCAACGGTGACATGGAACCGCCATCCGCACCTCCGAACCGGCCTGAAACAGCACGCTTGTCCGGTACCGGAACGAGCAACAGTCCGGGCGAAACATGGAGGGACCCCAAACGGTATCTGTGGCCGTTGGGGTTGCTGGTTCCGCTGTCGCCGTTTCTGGCGTGGGGTGCTGTCTCCACGTTCGGGCCGGGACTGCTGTGGGCGTTCGGTCTGATCGTGATGGGCATCGTCATCCCGCTGGTGGATCTGTGGTGCGGTTCCGATATTTCCAACCCACCCGACGATGCGGTGGCGGGGTTGGAGGCAGACCGGTATTACCGGTGGTGCATCTACCTGTTCCTTCCTCTGCAGTATGCGGGTCTGGTGGCAGCGTGCTGGCTGTGGGTGCACGGCCCGCTCGGGGTGCCCGAGCGGATCGCATTGGCCCTGACGATCGGGGTGGTTGCCGGCGTCGGAATCAACGCAGCGCACGAGCTCGGCCACAAAACAGAAGCAGTCGAGCAGTGGATGAGCAAGGTGAGCCTCGCTCAGGCCGGGTACGGCCACTTCTACGTCGAACACAACCGCGGACATCACATCCGGGTCGCCACCCCGGACGATCCGGCTACCGCCCGGTTCGGTGAATCGTTCTGGCGGTTTCTGCCCCGCAGCGTCTACGGCGGGCTCGCTTCGGCGTGGGCGCTGGAATCGAAACGCTTCCGCAGGCAGAGACGGTCGCGGTGGACACTGCGCAATCATCTGTTCAACGCCGCAGCACTGTCCGCGCTCCTCTTCGGAGGCTTGGTTGCGGTGTTCGGGTGGTCGATCACCCCGTACCTGATCCTGCAAGCCGCCGTAGCGATCGTGTTGTTCGAAGCTGCGAACTACCTCGAGCACTACGGACTGCTGCGCCGTAGGCGCCCGGACGGGCGGTATGAACGGTGCTCGCACGAACACAGTTGGAACAGCGACCATCTCGTGTCGAACCTGTTTCTCTACCACCTCCAACGCCACAGTGACCATCACACGCATCCACTGCGGCGCTATCAAGCGCTCCGCACCGTCGACACCGCGCCGCAGTTACCCGCCGGATACGCCGTCATGATCGTGTGTGCGCTCATCCCGCCGCTGTGGCGGCACGTGATGGACCGGCGGCTGCTCGCTTTCTACGGTTTCGACCCGGCCCGAGTGAACATCGATCCCGGCGACCGCCGCGCCCACACCAGACTCGCCGCACTGACCGACAGCTCCGTCCCGTGACCAGAAACGATGACCGCGCCGGCCGCAACGACCATGACAGGCACGACGATGACAGGCACGATGACGGCGACGGCGGGCTCGCCGAGACGAACGAGATCGCCGAACGCGTGTACCGCGCGCACGGCCCCGTCTTGGATCGGCTTCGAATCCTTGCCGCCAGCGATGGCGGAACCACCGAAGGCCGCGACGAGCCCGGGGGCCGACCTGCGGGCGCCGTCTTCCCCTCTGTAATCGACCCAGCCATGCAGGTACAGGTGACGGCTACCAATATTCCGCTCGAACGCCTCACCCAGTTCACCGGCCACTATCCCGAGCTGTCGCGGTTGGTGATCGTCACTGTCGCTGCCCGCCGCATTCGAGAAGGCGCAGCTGCAGATCTGAACGGCGCGGAAGCCGACGCATGGGCCACAGCATTGGCACCAGAGGGGTTCGGTGAATTCGTGATTCGGCTCGGCGTCATGACCGGATCCACCGGCCGCGCAGTGCACTATCGCTACGTTCTCGGCCCCGACCACCACATCTGCGCCCTCGGCGAACACGATATCGCACGTATGCGCGGCGACTACCGCCAATAGCCCCTCGATCGAACTGAGGGACACCAATCTCAGAACGTGCAGTCGCCTCTGTTCGGTGGTGCCGCTTCGGTCGATGTCAGGAGCAGTTGAGCTGACCGGTTTGCACCCAGTAGTCGTAGGGGTAGGAGCTGGTGCTGTGGCCGTACGACCAGAATGTGCCACCGACGTTGATCGTGCTGTGTCCGCGGAATTGTTCGTTCTGGTGCAGTTGCCAGTCCACCGGGCCTTGACCGGGACCGTCGCCGTACATGTTCGCCACCGCAACGTTCCCCGTACACAAGAACCCGGTGGAGTCGTGCGCAGACGCGGTCCCAACCCCCGCTGCAGTCATTCCCGCCGCGGCGGCGGCAACGATCGCGATCTTGGCAATTGTCGAACGAGTACGCATCATGAGATACCTTTCGTGTGATGGTGAAACGGACGCCGCAGCACACACTCCGACCACCTGTCCTGCCGGGGCGCCGCAACGGGCAGTGAAGTAACGGACTGAGTATGACCGCGGCAACGAACCTTCAGCCCGCCCAAATGCACACAGCGTCCCTCACACTGCACTTTCTGGTCACGTCACCACCTGCAGCGCCCGCCGCCTCGAACGTGATTTCTCGTGGCGGTCACTGCCCTCGGCGCTGCTGTTCGTCTCGGTACACAGCCGGCGTGCACGAAAACGCGCGAACAAACGCTCGCTGAAAAGTCCTTACGGTCGAGAAACCGCACCGGTGCGCTATTTCACTGTTCGTGGCATGGGACATGGCGGGATCGGACAGCATGGTTCGGGCTTTGCCCAACCGCAAGAGGGTCAGTTCCTGCATCGGTGAGCTGTCGGGGAAGAGCTGATACAACCGCCGCCCGGCTTATCCCCAGCTCGTCGGCGATGCAGTCGATGGTCAGCGACGAGTCGGCCGAACGGGCCGTCATGACATCGGCAGCGAGCTGACGCCGCGTCGAGGTGGTGCTCTGATGATCGGGATCATGACCGGCGACGCTGCGTAGCACGAAGTCTGCGACACCGATGAGATAGGAATCGATTGCCCCAGGGTCTTCGGTGTAGGGATCGATGACCGTCGAGGGTGCGCTCCACAACACTTTCGCGAGAACCGCGGGAAGAGGTAGCGCAACGCAACTCAAGCGTCGCAGCTGATTTCGGCGCAGCGACAGTCTCGACGCGTCCACATCCAGAATCACCATGCGTGCAGTGGACGGACGCAGATACGTTCGCGGCTCGTCCGAGCATTCCACCAACAATGAGCCCGGTGGCACGACGCGGCGCCCACCCCGCGCGGTGTGCTCCCCGCCCTGACCTCGATGAACGAACAATGCCACCCTGCCCGGATCCGAGTGATCGACATGATCGCTATCGACAACGGTGCGCGATGGCCCGTGCACACCTATCGCCGCGCCGGCCGAAAGGCCACGCACTCCAAGGAAGTGTGCTTCGAACGACGAATACCGACCCAGCGGTTCGAACGACATAGGGTGCAGCAACGCGCTCACTCGTTCCCGCCACGCATCGACCCGATCACCCGGTGCGACACCGCCGGTATCGATACGCACCGGACACACCGCCCCTGACCCGCACCTACCAGCCCCCATCGCCACATCGTAAAACCCAGACCACGCATAAATTTGTGAAACACCGAAGTCCTGAGAACACCGCCCCTGTCACTAGGCAGCGTCGATCATGATGGCACGAAACGAAATCGCCTCGGGCACTGTCGTTGTGGCGTTGAACTGCTCGATCACGATATCGGCGGCGTCGTTGGCCACCTCGGCGGCCTCGCGTCGATTGCTCGCAGTTGCGGTGACAGTCAGACCCGCACGCTCACTGATCGGCGTGATCGAGACCATGTCCGTGTAGTCCGATGCGAATCCTCCGCGGCGCTTCGCCAGCTCCGCGGTGACCTCCTCGGTCGGGCCGAAGCCGTCGAGGGACAGAACGACCGCAGACAATGCCGGAGCGCCGGAACCGAGGGTACCGGGCTCACCTGTGGTGTCGGGGCTACGAGAGGTGTCGGTGGAGGTGATCTGTATGGTCGCGGTGCTCGAGTACGGCCCAGACCACCACACGGCAGCACAGATGCCGCCGGCGACGATACCGATCGCCGCAACCACCGTCGATCGCCGACTCCGAGCATCGGTCATCCACACACCTCCTCTTGCGGCATCTCATGGGCCGTTGTCGGCCGGATGCGGAACACAAAATGTACCGCGCTCTCCATCACGCGAGGCGTTGTCGAGACCAAGGCGTTCGTGTCGAGCCGCATCGACAGACCACCGCCTCCGGATACGTCCGGTCGAACACAGCGACTTGGTGATCCTGGCGGCTCGGAGGTGAATGAAGTTGCTGATGTTCATGCCGAAACTGCTGCCGTGCAAAGATGCTGGCGTGAGCGATCCCAGTCAGAGGCGGGAGGTCGCATCGGCCGCAATGATCATCGGTCTACTTATGGGCGTGGTGGGCGCGATGTGGTGGCATGTGTTCGTTGTGCCGCAGTTCGACCTCGCGGGTTTTGCTGCATCCACGGAGAGCACCGCGGTGGCTTTCGAGGTCGGTTACCTCGTCCAGTTCTACGAGCCGGCTCCGGCGTGGCTTCCCACCGCAGTCGTATTCCCCGGTGTCGCCGCCATCGCGTTCGGTGTTCTCGGGTTCAGCTGTGCCCGGCATGTTTCCAGCCGTTCAGCTCTGTCGATCGGGCTGGAAGGTGGTGTGGTCGGCGGCTGTCTCGGCGTCGGTGCTGCTGCGTGGGCAACACTCTCCCCTCCCCTCTATTCAAGTCTGACCGAGACGCGCCCGCTTCGCATCGAACTGGCCAGCCAGAACTACCTCTGGATCGCTCTCCCGCTGTGCAGCGGCGTAACGGCCGCGATCTTGTCGATATCGGTCGCAGCCGTCCTCGGAAAGAAGTCAGCAGCAACACGGCGACAACGAGAAGTTAGGACCGCAGGTCCCTGAACATCGGCACCCAACGCATCTACGACGCCCCGAAGGCGACACCGCTACCGGGACCGAGATCCATGCGTTCATTGCCGTCGCTGATCGGCATGGTCGTGGTGATGGTCATGGTGTGTGTCGATCCGTATCTCGCCCTGCATCAGGCCGGGGTTGCTATGAACCACTGGACTCACCTCACCCTGACACGCAGGGCTTCGCCGACTACCTGCTAACCGTCGACGTCGCCGGCCGAGACTGGGCGATGCCCCACCGATATCATCAGCACCTCCGTAGGGTTCCCAACGCACTGCAAACCCGACACAAGTCTCTGCCGACCGCTCCTTCGCCATACCGATGATTCTGATCGACGTATCGAGCGTCTACACATCGGCCGCTCACTCCCACCACAGCCTTGAACACCCCGACCTCTGGTGCCGATTGTGCGGCCCACTTCTGCACTCAAATTGTCAGAAGACGACTGCAATCACGGATAAAACCCCAGGAAAGTGTGACGCCCACTTCTGAAACTGACAGAGGGTCCATCAATTGTCAGTTTCAGAAGACGACTGCATTTTTCAGAAGACGTGCGCACCCTTCGCTCAGCCCGAGACTGGCCGGGGTGGTCAGGGAAGCTTCGCCACGGTCATGAGCACTACCGAGTCTTCGATCGATTCGAGGGAATGCGGTTGTTGCGGGACTACGAGCAGATCTCCGCGCCGTCCTTCCCACGAGTCGTTTCCTGCCCGGAGTCGCACACGTCCGAGGAGCACCTGCACGGTCGCTTCGCCTGGGTTCTCGTGTTCACTCAGCTCTTGGTCTGTCATCAACGCGATAAGTGTTTGACGCAGTACGTGTTCATGACCGCCGTACACGGTGTGTGCGGCGCGTCCGCTGGTGGCCGACGCCGCCTTCTCGAGTTGTTCGCGGGCGAGGGCTTCCAACGAGCGTTTCATCATGGAGTGTCATCCTTTGTTCTGTTCGTGTTTTCGTTACCACTGTTCGCGCACACTGCTGTTGCCGATTTGCGCCGTATCGGGGTCCGATATGGGGGTCACAGTCCTCGGCGACGCAATTCGTTGTACACGCGGGCCCGGTCCACCTCGAGAGTGGATACGTCATCGGCCGGTTTGTTCTCGCGGACCGCAGCTCGGCGCCGCTTCTCCAGGTCGGCGAGTATGCCGTCGAGTTCGCCGATGGTCATCGACTTCAATCCGGACATCGCGGGCCGCTCCGTTCGCTCTGGCGCTGAGGGTGAGATCGTATCGGGCGAAATCGGTGTCAACTCGACAGTGCCTGTGGCGATAGCATTTTCAGCATGCCGTTCGCCCAGCGTAACTGCCGCAAGGTTTGTGGATGCGCACGCTGAGTCAGTTCGATCAATTCGACATCCTTCACCGCTTGCGCGCCTTGGGCGAGCAGTTCCCAGTCCAACGACACCCCCGCTGCGGTGCGGTGCACTCGCCGCAGCTCGGCGAGCAGCAACAGCGCCGGCTCGGGTCGTCTACCCAGCAGCACACTCACCCGCTGCTGCAGACCAGCCGCGTGGGCGGTGCTGTGCCGGTCCGTGCTCAACTTCAGCCCGTAGCGGCTACCGGCCTCGGCGAGGTCGGCGATGTGCTCGCGCGACCACACGGCGATGTCTCGGGAGGTGTAGAAAATTTCGTGCTCGACTGGATGGCGGGCCGACAATGCGGACAACTGACGGGCGAGTTTGCGTTCGGAGCGGTGCAGCTCGCGGATCGCCAGTCCCAACTTCACCGCACTGCCCCGATCGTCGTCTCGTGCACGTTCGCGGCGGGGCCGCCCGTTGTCTCGGGTATGCCCGCAGTGCTGGGCGCCGAGGCAGTGGTCGTCGGGGCCGACGACGGTGAACCGTCACCGCGTGAGAGACGACGGGCCTGCGCGGCGGCGGTTTTGAAGATTGGCTGCTTCGATGCGGGGTCCCAGTCGGTGAGGGTGAGCTCGTTTGCAGCACGAGTATGCGGGCCGCCGGCCGCCCCGTTGTCGGTGTCCCAGTAGCCGTAGTGAAAGGGCACGAACAGCACTCCGTCTCGGATGGCGGTGATGCGGGCGCGAGCGTTGATAGCGCCGCGAGGCGAGGCGATTTCGACGAGATCGCCTTCGGTGACGCCCAGTCGGGCGGCGTCGCTTCCCGATATTTCGACCCACACCTCCCGTGCGGCTTTTTGCAGTTGCGGGGCACGGCCGGTTTTGGTGCGAGTATGAAAGTGATAAAGCGTACGACCGGTGATCAACGCGAATGGGAAGTCTGCGCTGGGACGTTCGTGCGGCGGAAGATAGTCCGCGGCTTTGATGATCGCCTTCGCATCCGGGTTCAGTGCCCGGTATTGTGTGGGTTCGACCGGGGTTCCGGTGAGCAGGTCTTTGCCGTAGCTTTCGCAGTAGTCGGGTGCGCTGAAGAACTCGCCGTTTGCATACAGCCGCTCGGTGCCTCCGGGATGGGTTTCGTTACATGGCCATTGGATTCCGCTACCGCCCCGGAGTGTGTCGTAGGTGATTCCGGTGTAGTCGCACGGGCGGCCCGCGCTGCACTTCTTCCACGCCTCGAACGCCGACTCCGCGTCGCGCCAAGGCGGCAGGGGATGTCCGTCCTTGTCGCGAAAATCCATGCGGCGGGCGTAGTCGAGGAAGATGTCGAGATCTGCCCGTGCCTGACCGGGCGGTTCGATCGCTTTGTCGGAAAGATGCACAGTGCGGTCGACGTTGGTGAAGGTGCCCGTTTTCTCGCCCCAGGTCGCGGCGGGCAGGACTACGTCGGCCATGGCGGCGGTCTCGGTGAGGAAGATGTCTTGCACGACGAGAAACAGTCGTTCCTGGGTGAGGATCGATCGGATTCGTTCGAGTTCCGGCATCGATACCGCGGGGTTGGTGGCACTGACCCACAGCATCCGGATCGAGCCTTGCTCGGCGTATCGGAAGATTTGCATCGCATGCGTGGGCGGGCTGTAATGCGGTATCTGGTGCATCTCGATGTTCCACAGCGCCGAGAGTTCGGCGACGTGGGCGTCGTTGGACCAGTTGCGGAAGCCTGCCAGGTCCCCGTCCGCGCCGCATTCACGGGTGTTCTCGGCGGTGGGTT
Organism: Rhodococcus sp. KRD175; assembly: GCF_017168275.1. Taxonomy (NCBI): domain Bacteria; kingdom Bacillati; phylum Actinomycetota; class Actinomycetes; order Mycobacteriales; family Nocardiaceae; genus Rhodococcus; species Rhodococcus sp. KRD175. The sequence continues at coordinate 32,607 of NZ_JABFAQ010000049.1, read as the reverse complement.
GGCCGTTCATCTGCAGTAGTCCGCATCCCGGTTTGCCGAGCATGCCGCGGATGATGTGCAGATTGTTGACCTGCACGGCCGCGGCGGTGGCTTGATGGGATTGGTAAAACCCCTGCAGCACAGTGGAGAGCAGCCTCGTCGCGGTGCCCAGCAACCGGGCCGCTGCACGCAGATCGTCGGCGTCGATTCCGCAGATCTGCGCTACCCGTTGCGGAGAATAATCGGCGACCAGCGAGCGTAGTTCCTCGAAACCGACACTGTGGGCGTCGATGTAGTCGCGGTCGATCCAACCGCGGCTGATGACCTCGTGGAGCAGCCCGTTCATCAAGGCCACGTTCGTGCCGGGTAGCGGAGCCAGGTGCACGGCGGCACGGGCGGCCACCGGAGTGGGTCGCGGATCCACGCACAAGATCTGCGGCGGATCTGTGCCGTCGAGGCGATCGAGGATGCGTGACCACAACACGGTCTGGGTTTCGGCGACGTTGTGCCCGAACAGGGCGATGACGTCGGCATGGTCGACGTCGGTGTAGGAGCCGGGTTGCCCGTCACAGCCGAACGATTCTTTGAGCGCTTCTGCAGCGGTGGCCGTGCACAGGCGGGTGTTGCCGTCGACGTGGTTGGTTCCGATGGCGCCGTGGGCGATGACGCCGAGGGTGTAGTACTCCTCGAGGAACAACTGTCCACTGGTGTAGAAGCCGATCGCGCTGGGGCCCTGTTCCTCGAGCAAACCCTTACTGCGTTCGACGATGCGGTTCATCGCTGTGTCCCAATCGGTTTCGACGAGTTCACCGTCGACCCGGATCAGCGGTGTAGTCAAGCGGTCAGCACTGGCATTGGCCTGCCAGCCGAATAGATCTTTCGGTCCGAGACGGCCGTGGTTGACTCGGTCTACTTCGCGTCCGCGCACACCGACGATGGCCCCGTCCTTCACCGCGATGTCGAGTGCGTCGCCGTTGGAATGCAGAATTGAGGCCGACTGCACCCAGTTGTCCACATCTGCCGGAGTCAGGTCACCGGAGAGGTAGGTGTCGACTCGGGTCGGCCACCGTTCACCGGCGGCGTAGGGCGTGCGGGCACCCCACGGCTCGGCGATCCGGTCACGGCTCCGTCCGGCGAGTTCCATATCAGCCATCCTGCACCCGTTCCTTGCGCATGCGCAACGATTCTCGCGAAAGCGCTGCGTAGGGGCGGAACGCATCGCATCCGCGCCAGGCAGCAGGCCCCGGTCGGTGGTGTTGCACCGCAGCAGCAGGGAGCGGCAGGATCGGTGGGATGAGCCCGATCCACCAACGAAATTACGGCCGCGATACAGACATCGGCGGCCACGTCGATGCGGTCTTACGTGCCTCGCGTGTGCTCGTTGGTATTGCCGCATCCTCGATAGCGGCGATCGAGGATGCGATCACAGTGCCGCAGTTGCGCATTCTGGTGTTGATCGATACCCGCGGCCCACTGGGCCTGGGTGCAGTGGCTGGTGCCTTGAAAGTCAATCCGTCCAACGCCAGCCGCGCCTGCGACCGACTGATCCGGGCAGGGTTACTGAGCCGCAGTGTGTCGCCGGCAGATCGCCGCAGCATCACCGTGACACTCACCGGGGAAGGAAAAGCACTCGTCGACTCGGTCAACGATCATCGGCGCGCCGAAATCGGAAACGTTCTCGACAAGATGAGTCCTCGAGATCGCGTTCGTGTCGCCGATGCACTCGCCGATTTCGCTGCCGCAGCGGGTGAGCCGAGTGGCAACAGCTTTCTCGGGTTGTTCTGGCCCGACTAAAACAACCCGATGTCTATCAACGCAACAGGGAAGCGGCGAGGAAGCCTGCTCTAGTCGGTGTGCGCCGAAGTGGCAGCGGCCGTTGCGGATGCGGACGTCACTGGTTTTACCGTGCTGAGCAGCGGTACGGCGCATCCGGATGTCAGTTTCAGAAGAGGGCTACACCGGTTCTCGAGCGGTGCACTATGCAACGTAGCTTGTGCGGCAACGTACGACGGGATTCGCCGGGACTCAAGGCTCTGCTGGCGGACTCTGTAAGTCCCCCCTTTTGGGTGCAGGTGCCATTCGAAGCAGGGTGGAACCCAACTAGAGTGAGTCGATACTCGTGTGTTGCGCCCCTCGACAGCATTCAAGGGCACTGACTTCACCCGCATGGATTGGGTTGAGGTGACCCGGGGTAGTTCCTGCTGCATGAGCGATGCCGTCCAACCCCACGATCGCCGCCCACGCCGCATCACCGGCGTTGTTGCATCAGTTGCGGTTATGGCCAGCGTGGTAGCGGCGTGCTCGACCGAGCCCGCCGCTACCCAGGACTCCGGGGCCGCCGGGGACGCTGCGGCCATCGAACTTCGCAATGTCACCGTCGCGGCACAGCTCGTCGGCGTCACTCCGGATGACCCGTCCTCGGCATATGGTGAGGCGGCATTGTCGTTTACTGCAGTCAACACTGCCGATATCGGCATCGACCGACTACTCGACATTTCCTCACCTGCCGCGGCGTCGGTGACGATCGGCGCCACCGACGAACAACGCGTCATCGAACCGGGCACGTCCATCGCAGCCGGTCAACCGGTCGAGAACATCGATAGCAGAGCAGACGGTACCGACCAGCCGTTCAGTGTCACGCTCGATCTGATCGACGGTGAACTCGCACCTGGCACCTCGATTCCGGTTACTTTCGAGTTCGAAGGCGCTGGAGAGTTATCCGTCGATGCCCCGTTCGACGTCTTCGAACCGGGGGAGCTCACCAACACCCGCCGGCCCCTCCCACCTGTCATTACGCCGACACCATGAAGTGGCCTTGCCGTGGGCTGTGACGGTTGTTCACTGTCACTATCTCAGCTTCAATGGCTGCCGGTTTCAGAGGACAGCTGCACGATGTAAGAAGTGGACGGCATTAGTGTCCCGTCGTTGCTCAATCTAGTTCTCGTGTCAGCGTCGTGATTTCAGGTTTCGCCGGTGGGGGTTGATCGGTGCCGCGTGGACGTCTTCATGGACGCAGAGTCAGTGGATCGCTTCGATATCGGCGTCGTCGGCGAATACCAAGGTGCCGATATCGAGGGCGACGGCCCATCTGCGTGGCGGCGCCCAATCACGACCGAGGGATTCAACCGCCGGGGTTGCCCATGCGAAGTCTTCGACCAGTACCCCTGCCGATGTCTCTTCGTCTGGGCGGTGCACTTGTACTCGGTCACCAACCCGATGATCGGGCATTGTGACATCGGCTGATGCGGTCATGGTGTGATTGAAGCAGATAGCCGTGCGTGTGGACTCCGCAAGTGCCTCGTCGATCGTGCGTGGCAGATGATGCATGGCGTCTTCTGGTGCGTGTGTCTTCGCTGCGTCGTAGCCCTGCGGGTGCCATTTTGAGGTGATGACTGTTCGCAGATGAGTGCACAGCCGCAGAGTTTCATTGCTGGTTCTCGACGTATCCGCGATAGGTTTTTTGAAACGTGCACTACCTGTTGTTCGTGTGAGGTTGCTCTGACACGGGTCTTCCATCTTGGACGGCGGCAGCGCACTGGGCGATTCGAGCACGCGGGTCATAGGAAGGTAGATGCTGGTGAACACATCGACGAACGGCGCACAACGGTCATCTGCTCGCTCACTCGGTGAGGCGATGTCCGAACTCGCGGTCACGCTGCAGCAGCATTACACCAGTGTCGAGGACACCTTGCAGTCGATCACCGACTCGGCCATGACGCTGATTCCCGGCACCACCGATGCCAGCGTCACTCTGGTGATCGAACGCCGCAGCGTCGAATCCCGCGCGGCGACCAGCGACACCGCACGCGAGATCGACCACATCCAAAACCGCCTCCGCGAGGGGCCGTGCTTGGATGCGGTGTGGGAACACCACACCGTCCAAATATCCGACACCGACCGCGAGGATCGCTGGCCGAGCTTCGCTCCTGCTGCAGCTGCGGCGGGAGTGCGCTCGATGCTGTGCTTTCAGCTCTACACCCACGGCGACAACCTCGGCGCATTGAATCTGTACTCGGACACCTACGGAGCGTTCGACGACGACGCCGTACAGGTGGGCACCCTCGTTGCCACCCACGGCGCGATCGCCTTGATCGCCGCCGAGCACGAAGACCAAATGCAGTCCGCTCTGGCCACACGCGATGTCATCGGCCAAGCCAAAGGCATCATCATGGAACGCTACGACGTGACCGCCGCCCGCGCGTTCGAGATGATCCGCACACTCTCCCAAGACTGGAACATCAGCGTCGCCGAGCTGGCCGACACCATCGCCAGGAGGGAGGATCCCGGGCCGCCGCAGCCTACGTAGCGGCCTACGAGCGACATCGCAGCGCTTGACGACGCACCCCCCACGTGCCCCTCGATGTCGCGGCGCAGAGTGTCTCCACCGAATACCAACAACGGCGTGCTGTAGGTTACCGAGCATCGGTCGAGCCCGCGCCGCCCACCTCAGTGCTGTCCACTTGTTCGCCGATCACGGCGCGAAGGGCAGCTGAAGCGAGCGCCAGCCATGAGCCCCACCCCTCCCATGTCCGACGCCGCACCCGATCCGGACCGACCGGACGGTTCTACAGCGCCCGACGATGCCGATGCATCGGGCGACGCCGCTGAACTGATGGATGCGAAACTGTCGGCGCAGGTGGCCGATTATGCGGCAGCGCTCGAAAAGCTGACCGCCATGCTCGGTGCCGGTGCCCCGCTTGCTCAATTTCTGCAGTCGGTGTGCACCGAAGTGGCAGCGACCATTGCCGATGCGGACATGGTCGGTATCACCATGCTCAGCGACGGCGGCGCGCATCCAGAGACAGCGGCGTCGACGGACGCGCGGGTCAACGACATCGACGCCGATCAGTATCGCGCCGATCAAGGCCCCTGCCTCGAAGCGGCCCGGACCCGACGCACGGTGCGGGTGCGGGTCAGCGATGTAGCTGTGCGGTGGCCACAGTTCGCCGCGAACGTCGCCGACATCGCAGTGCAGAGTTACCTTTCGGCCCCGATCAGGATCGACGATCACCACCTCGGCGCGATCAACATCTACAGCTACAACACCCACGGCTTCAGCGGCACCGACGAAGCCCTCGTGCAATTGTTCGTCACCGCGGTGCAATCGGCCATCTCGATCTCTCGCCGCGCCGAAACAGCAGAGCACGACCGCGACGGGCTGACCACGGCGATGAAGACCCGCGCCGGCATCGAACAAGCCAAGGGCATAATCATGACGCTGCGCGGTATCACTGCCGAGGAAGCGTTTGACATCCTGTCGGCGCAGTCCCAAAGCCGCAACATCAAACTCGCCGACATCGCCGCAGCGTTGGTCGCCTCGGTAGCACCGCAGGATCCGGCCACCCCGCCGCCTTCGTGACCCAGTGATCGCCTTTTCGACCGCCCGGCTTGCGCCGCCGTTCACCAGTGCTGCGCGCGATAGTCGGCGGATTGGGGCGATCGCCTCGGGGTACCTGCTAGGACAAGCGTCGGTCCGCATCACTGCGGGCGGGCGTGAAGTCCACCCGGCGTCTCGAGAAGTGGGAGGCCGGGTGGCGCCCTGATCCGAGCGGGCCGCCGCGACCGCGCAGCACGGAAGCACCAGGGCGCGAACGATTTCGATAGCGTCGACCGACGCGTCAATCGACGGATACCCGCACCACCTCGCGACGTGCTGCACGCGCGCCTCTATTGACGATGCTGCATGTGTGCTTCCTTCTCGGTCCCCGTGCATGGACGCCTTTCGCCCACTGCCTGGCTCCCTCGTTGTCATCGATAGACTGCCGGCAGAGCTCCCTCGCCTGGACAGACCCGAGATGAAAGCCGGTGGACTCCCTCATGACGATCGACAATGCCGGCCTGGGCCCGCTCGACATCACGGTGACACGGATCGGGACTGCAACTGTCCTGTCCGTTCGCGGCGAGCTCGATTTGGTGACGTCGCCGTACTTGCGCGAATCGATCGACGCGGTCTTCGCCAGTTCGACGCCGACCGCGTTGATTGTCGACCTCACCGATGTGCCGTTTCTTGCGTCGGTGGGGATGGGCGTCCTCGTCGACGCCGGCCACCGGGTAAGCCCCGCACAGTTCGCGGTCGTCGCGAACGGCCCGGCCACCAGGCGGCCGCTGATGTTGGTGGGTGTGGATCAGACGGTGCCGATGTACACCGATCTGCAGGCGGCTGTGGCCGCTCTTCTCCCGGGCGAGAAATCAATCTGAGCAATCGGCGAAAGTGACCGGTTCGGCCTGAGTCGGCTACGCGCTACGGGCGTCTGGGCTCGGCGAGTCGGCGATCGAGAGGTGCCGGCCTGGCCTACCGCATCCTGGTTGGCGTGATCCGGCGTGGTCAGTGACCACGCCGGATCCCGTATCGGATTGTTCACGGTATACGCGTTCACTTTTTCGCCGCGTTTACTGCGATAGCGGTTGCTACGCAACGCAAAACAAACTTTACGGCTCCCGGCCCGCGGGGGTCGATCGTCACGTAGTGTGAAATGCACGCTCGACGGCGAGGTCGCGGATAGAGCACATACGTGCGGGACTGACGCCATGAGCTGGCGAGGACGCCCACCCGAAAGTGGGTGGGCGCTTCACACTTGGGTGATCAGGGCTGTGCACGGTTCGCCGGACGGACGATCGATGGTCCGCCGGCGAGACGTTCGCCGATTCACACGGCCCGAAAGGTGGGCACAGTGGATCCTTTCGATATACCCCGCATCGTGTGGGCCGATCCGAGCCCATTGCAGGGTTGGTGGGAAGTGACGATGTTCGGCTGCATCGCCGCCACAGATTCCGATGCGCAGGCATCCCAGGCGAGAGCGTCGGTGATCGATGCGCCGCGGAGTCTCTCGGACAGTGCACGTCCCGGCCTTGATGAACGCGGCACAACGCTGACCTGACTGTCCCTCCGGCATCGAGCATTCCGCGGCGATCAGGACGGCAATCAGGTCCGGTTCGGCAGCGGCCCTCGTGTTCGAAGTATTCGTACTATCGCAGCGTGCAGCCTGGCCGCGAAATCGGGTGCGCCGGACTTCGCCGAGCCAATTCGTACGCTTCCGATCAACACCGCCACTATGGCGTGGGCTGCGTCGGCGCGTTCGGTGGGGTTCAACCTCGTGGGTAGGGTGTCGAGGATCGTTTCGATGACTGCGTCGATATCACCCGGGGTTGAGAGTTCCGAGGCCCAACGAAATTCGGGGTCACCGCGCAACATCAACCCAGCTTTGGCGGTGGTGGACCCCGCTGCGCCCACGATCGCGGTGGCGATCTCGTCCGGAGTCTGTGGCGCGAGGCCTGCTGCGGCGGCCGCCAGATGATTCCACGACACGGCGGCGGCGTCGGCCACGGCTGTGATGAGTGCAAGTTTGTTGTCGAAGTGAAAGTACATGCCACCTTTGGTGGCGCCCGCCCGTTCCAGGATGTCGCCCAGATTGGCAGCGACGTATCCCCGCGAACTGACCTCCATGGAGGCGGCCTCGATCAGGGCCAGACGTGTTGGAGTTGTTCGAGTACCGCGTCGACGGGCAGGGGGTGTGTCGGACCTCATCGGTGGATACCTATCTGGTGGCGGCGAGCGGGTCGGTGGCCGCGGTGTTCGCAACACCGCTGCGGTATCGGCCACGATACGAACCTGTTGCAGGAGACTGACAGTGCGTCGAATTGGTGATCGAGAACAGTTCGGCGCTGCCGCGGACTACTCGATCATGGCGGACTGTGGCGATGAGGTGGGATGGCACCACTGCCGCCGGCGTCCTCTGTTCCTCGCGTCGGTGCATCGCGTCGGTGCATCGCGGCGGTGCATCGCGGCGGATGTGCCGACTATGCATTGATCGCGGTGGATGTGCGGAATCATCGATGCGCCGCCGACCGGATCGGGTGCGGTGTCCGGCGTCACCCGATGCGCAGCGGCGTTCGCTGCGGTGCGTCTGGTCGTGCCGACACGGACGTACCTTTAGTGTCACTGTCATGTCCAGATACCCACTCGTGGTCGTGGTGATGGCGGCGCTCGCGGCGGCGGGGTGTGGGTCGGTGTCGCCCGATGCCGACGCCGCATCGCAGACCGCGCTGACCTTTCACACCGCACTGTCGAACGGCGACGGATCCGGCGCGTGCGCGATGTTGGCTCCAAGCACACTCGCACAGTTCGAGAAAACCACGAAAGCCCCCTGTGCGGTCGAGATCATCGAGGAGAGCCCACCCGCAGCTGGCGCCGTGAGCGACGTGCGGGCCTACGGCAGGGCAGCGCAAGTGCGCATGGATGCCGATACGGTCTTCCTCACCACCGCAGGCGGTGGGTGGAAGGTCGCCGCTGCCGGGTGCCGCCCGCAACCGGACGAGCCGTACAACTGCGCGATCGAGGGACCATGACGACGACGGAGAAAGCGGTGATGCCGCGATGAAGATCGCGTTCTGGGTGTGCATCGCAGTCATCGCGGTGGGGCTGGCCTATTTCACCGCCATCGGATTGCTACACCGATGAACACCACCCGGGCATCTACGTCACTGCGGCGCGCGGTCGGCGACAACGCGTTGGCCCTGTTCTTCGGCATGCTGTTCGTGGCCGCGTTGATCGGCCAGGCGCTCACCGGTGTCGCCCTGTACAACAACACCCAGATCGAGAGCGGACTCGAACAGGTCTCGACGCTGCAGTACGTGACGTCCTCGGCGTTCGCCGTCGACGTCACCGAAAACTGGCAGTCGGAATATCTGCAGTTCTTCCTCTACATCTACATCACGGTATGGCTGCTGCAGAAAGGCTCCCCGGAGTCGAAGAACCTCGGCCGCAGCGGCACCGAATCGGATGAGGATCAACGTGTAGGGGCGCACGCCGCCGAAGATTCACCAGGCCCGGCAAAAACGGGCGGCTGGCGCCTGGCGCTGTACTCGCGCTCGCTCGGACTGGTGATGGGCACCATCTTCATGCTCTCGTGGCTGGCGCAGTCCATCGCCGGGGTCAGCGAATACAACGAACGCCAGCTACAGAACCTCTCCGAGCCCCTCTCCTGGTGGGGCTACATCAGCTCCGCGGACTTCTGGAACCGCACACTGCAGAACTGGCAGTCCGAATTCCTCGCCGTGGCCTCGATGGTTGTCCTGTCGATCTACCTGCGCCAACGCGGGTCGCCGGAATCGAAACCGGTCGGCAGCTCGCACACCTCCACCGGCGTCGAAGGCTGACACCGGCACGCGAGCTCGGGAGTCGGGTGCGACAGCACCGCGCAGATGCGGTCAGCGCGGCCAGGCTGGGTCGATGAGCGGTTCCTCGATGCGCACGGTGGTATCGGCGAGGAACGAGACCACGCTCGCCGTGCCGCCGCCGGCCGCGTGGACTCGACGCTGACGAATCGCGCCGTTGCCGCGCCGCAGCAGCCACCGGATCGATGCATCGACCGCGTGATCCTCGCCTAGCTCATCGAGGGCATCGGCGAGGTAGCGCAAGAAAAGTTCGATGGCGTACTCCGCCGGGACAGTGCGCACCGTACCTGTGTCGACAAGCCGCCCGGAGAGACCATCGCGTGCTGCCCGCCAGTACGCCAGACGCAGAGCGCCGTCGGAGAGGGACGGGGCCGCCTCGCCGCGTGCGATCGCGGTCAGTGCCGTCATCACCGCCGCCCGGATCAGGGTGGCGAGCAGGACGGTGTCGGAGGCTGTGGCGGGGACATCGCACACACGCACTTCCACGGTCGGGTAGCGCGCCGATGGCCGCGCGTCCCAATAGATTTGGCCTTCGTCGATGACGGCGCCGCTGTCGAGCATGTCCGCGAGGACGCTGTCGTAGTGCTCGGCGGACTCGAGCAGCGGCGGTGGCCCGGCGCTGGGCCAGCGTGACCACAGGATCGACCGCCAGCTCGCGTAGCCGGTGTCCACGCCGCCGATGATCGGGGAGTTGGCGGACAGAGCAAGCAGTGTCGGCAGCCACGGACGCAGGTGGTTACAGACCTGCACTGCGGTCTCGCGGTCGGGGACGCCGACGTGCACGTGGGTTCCGCAGATCCCTTGTTCGTCGGCGATGTGCCGAAAATTGTCGGCGATCCGCCGGTAGCGGTCGGTGTCGGTGATCGGATGCCCACCTGCTGCGATCGGCGGTACACCGACGGCGAGGAGCCGGGCACCGCTCTCGCGGGCGGCCTGCGCAGCGACGAGCCGCATGTCGGTCAGACTGGCTCGTACCTGCTCGGCAGTGTCGAGGATCGGGGTCGTTGTCTCTACCTGGCAGGGAGTCAACTCCGAATCGAGCTCGAGCCCGGCTCTCGCCGCAGCGCGGGCCACCTCTGCTCCCAGGTTGACCGGGCTGCCGGTGGCGGGATCGACCAGCAGAAACTCTTCCTCGACACCCACAGTCGGAGGCCACGAACCCAGCCCATGCGTAACGCCAGGCCGCCCCGCCGGGGCGGCTTGGCTCGGGCCGTGCTCGTCATGCGGTGACGGCGCAGCAGCGCAGGACGATCTCATCGGTAACCCTTCATTGCTCGCACAGGGGTGAACCATCATCTGATCATGCGCGCCGCAGCTTCCTCGCCAGTGGTGTTGCCCTGTAGGGCTACCGCCAAGCCCGGCCGCCCCCCCACAGCGTGGCGCATCGGATGCGCCGCCGCCGCGGCTGTCGACCACTTGAAACTGCTCGGGGAATTGCCGAAAGTCAGCGATTCGTCTCGGTCGCTGACCACCACCAGTATGCGCGGGCAGCACCAACCCTCCTGGGCCGTCACCGAACTCCGTGCGCAGCGTCGCCACCGCAGGAAGCGCTGCTGTGTGGACGGCGCAGCCGAGGCGGGAATAATGCCGACGCCCGCGGCGCCGGCGGGTTCACCCCCGCACCGCACGCGGGCGGTATCGAGCTGAGGGACCGCCGTTGCAACTGCCGGGAGTGTTGATTTCCACCGCTCAGCGAGGGACACGTCGGCGGATCGTCAACGAAGTTGCACTGGTGTCACCGTTCGCGTGCTCGGCGGACAATTCCGGCATCGCGTTGCATCATCGCTCCGGCTCCCAACCCGACGACGAGCAGGATAGCCAGCAACACAACGTTGATATCCATGACGTGATCCTTTCGTGCATGCGCCGGGGCCGGCCGGCAACCCATGAGTTGCCGGAACCGCTCCACGAATACGAATCGTCGGCAGGCTCCACCACAACGTGGGCTGCGATGGTTCGATGATGACTCATTCCGGCAACTACGGCACCGTAAAACCTCTTTTTGTGTCCGAGTTGCCGATCGGGTGCCCCGCCATTGCCCTCACGCTGCCCAACCGAGAGCCGAGCAGTTCCAGTCAGCCCCTGGCTGCCCCGGGACATATGCGGCCAGGCCAAGGAGATAATGCTGGGCGGTCGGGCGGAAGAATGGCCGCAGCCGTAGGCCCGCTTGTAGGTGCCCCGGGTGTCGGTCCTCGGCTCGGGCGGGCGGACATCGATGACGTTCCCGCGCGGTAAGCACCTTCTCTCGCTCGAAGAGCCCTAATGATCTACTCAAGGCCAACGAGGTCGATAGGTAGGCTACATACTGTGGTGAGAAAAGTGAGCGTCGAACTCTTCGACGATATCGACGGGTCCACCATCGAAAGCGGAGCGGGTGAAACCATCGATTTCTCCGTCAACGGAATCGACTACGTCATTGATCTGAAGACCATGAACGCGAACGATTTCCATCGCACGCTTGACTACTTCATCGAGCACGCCACCCGGGTCGGCGGGCGGCCACGACAAACCTCAGCATCGATTTCATCATCTACGCCGACAACCACCCGAGGGGGGTCGTCACAGCCGAAGATTGTTCGGCAATGGGCCGCCGACAAGGGTTACACCATCAGCTACACCGGCCGGATCCCGACCAACATCCAACAGGCCTACGACGCCGCCCACTGACGCTGCCGCGCGCGGGGTAGATGCGACGGCAGCTGCACTCCGGGCACCGGGGGGGTTCGGCGCGCCACATGCCGACACCAAAGCGCATCTTAGGCCTCGGCGTCGAGTGTGGTCGAGGGTGCGTTGCAGCCTCGACCCCGTTGCCGGCAACCGCCTCGACACCGGCCGCGCCAGAGTGCGGTTTAATAAGGACCGAAATGAAACCGAGCGGGGTTCGAGTACGGGAGATGGCCGTGACCGTGGACTACATGGCTCTCGCAATTGCGGAGCGGTCCGACTTTGCTGCCCTGTTGAAGGGATTGACCGGGGAGCAGTGGTCGTCTGCGAGCTTGTGCTCGGAATGGTCAATCAGGGACGTTGCAGCACACACAATAAGTTACGACCTGCTAAATCGCTACGGCCTTTTCCGGCGTTATCTTGCCGCACGATTCGTACCTGATCGCATAAACCAGCTCGGTGTGGACTCAGTGGCGAATTTGCGGTCGGACGAGATCGTCGAGTTGTTTGAACGACACGAACGGCCCACGGGCCTCACAGCCGGTTTCGGCGGTCGAATCGCACTGGTAGACGGTTTAATTCACCAACAGGACGTGCGCCGGGCGCTCGGGCTGCCGAGGACGATCGAGTCCGACAGGCTTATGATCGCATTGAACTTCGCGCTTTACGCACCACCGATACGAGGAGCCGTGCGAGTACGCGGATTACACCTGATCTCGACCGACCTGGATTGGTCCCACGGTCGAGGTCCTGAAGTACGCGGACCTGGAGAAGCGTTGCTGATGGCGATGACCGGACGCCGAGAAGCGATCGTCGACTTGCAAGGGCCTGGTCTAGACGTGCTCGCGGCTCGGGCCACTTAACCCGTAGGAGCTCAAAGCAAATACGCTTCGGTGCCGCGACGGTATTCGGTAGACGGTCACCGCAGCACCGAAGCGGCTGTTCCGACTTCGCATACCAGCGTTCCGAATGTACTCGACCAACACTGTTGACGTTGCCTACATACTGCTCGTCTCTACTTCGAGGAACCCGAGGAGATTTTCCAACAATTTGTCCGCTCGGGTTTCGACGTCGGCGAGGGCGGAATCGACGTCCGCAAGAAGGTCGTGGGCGTCTCTGCGCGCGAGTGTTCCGCGTTCGTAGTAGCCGGAGTCGAGTACGACCGTCGGCGCGGGTTCTGGTTCGCGTTCCGTGTCTGAAAGCTGCGTCCGCACACGGGGTTGTAGGTGGGCAGGTGCTCGCCCGTCCAGGTGCATTCGCACGATGTCGGCTATAGCCCGGGGGTCGGGGAGCAGATTGACGAAATCCGGCGCTAAGGGGCAATCGCCGAGCGACCTTGCGCTGTAGGTGATTTCATGTCGTCGTGACTGATGAGGGCGGCTATGGCCGGTTCGGTGCGTTGTCTCGGCAGGAGCTGGAGCGTTACTGCTACTTGGATGACGAGGACCGGCGGCTGATCGCTGCGCGGCGGCGCGACTACAACCGTCTGGGGTTCGCGGTGCAGGTGGTGACGGTGCGTCACCTGGGAATGTTCCTGGCTGATCCGCTGGATGTCCCGCCCGCGTTGATCGAGTATCTGGCCGAGCAGTTGGAGATCTCCGATCCGTCGATGGTGAAGCGGTACACCGATCGGGAGAAGACCAAGCTCGAACACGCCTGGGAAATCCAGCAGGTGTACGGACTCAAGCCGTTCGGCGAGATGGAGTCGGAGCTCACGTCGTGGATCGTCGACCAGGCGTGGATGACCGGCGACGGACCGAAGGCGATCTTCGGCGACGCAGTGACATGGCTGCGGAAGCGTCAGGCGCTGCTGCCGGGGATCACCACGTTGGAGCGGCTGATCGGCGACGGCCGCAACGCGGCGGACGCCCGGTTGTGGCGCCAGCTCGGCGAGCAGCTGACCTCGGAGTCCGCGTCTGCCTTGTTGCGGCTGCTGGAGGTTCCTGCGGAGGGCGGGCAGAAGGTCAGCGAGCTGGAGCGGCTGCGCAAGGGCGTGTTCAAGGCGTCGTCGAAGGGGATGCTCGCGGCGCTGCGCAGGGTTGTCGACCTGCAAGCGGTCGGGGTGGACAGCATCGACGTGAGGGCGATCCCGCCGCGTCGGTTGACGGGGTTGGCGACCTACGGGTTGGCGAGCAAGGCCGCCGCGCTGCGGCGGCTGCCCACGCGTGAGCAGCGCTTGGCGGTGCTGGCCGCGACGGTCGTTGTGTTGAGCGCGCGGGCGGTCGACGACGTGTTGGAGACCTTCGACATGTTGATGACGACGAAGCTTCTGTCCAAGGCCGAGCGGGAGTCTCGCGAGGAGAAGCTGCGTCGCTATCCGAGGGTGTCACGCAACGCAGGCAAGCTCGCGGCAGCGGTGAAGGTGCTGCTGGAGATGGTCGAGGTCAACCAGGACGTCGGGCTGGGCGTGGTGTTGGACATGATCGAGAAGACCGTCACCCGGGCCGAGTTGCGGCACGCGGTCCAGGCGGTCGACGAGCTGGTGCCCGCCGACGACGCGGAGCTGGATGGGCAGCGGTTGATCGAGTTGGCCGGCAAGTTCGCCACGGTCCGCCCGTTCCTGTCGATGCTGATGGACACGATCGAGTTCGGCGCGACCAGTGACGGCGCCGCCGTCCTGGCGGCAATGAAGACCCTCGCCGAGCTGCTGACATCCAGGTCGTCGGGCAAGATCCCGGCAAACCTGCTGGACGCCCGCAAGGTCGACCACGACTTGATCGTCGGCGCGTGGAAGCGCTTGATCTACACGCCGGGCCGACCGGAGGGCACCGTCGACCGGAACTCCTACACGATCTGCGTGTTGGAACAGTTCCACCGACACCTCAAGCACCGCAGCATCTTCGCGGTGCGTTCGTCGCGGTGGCGCGACCCGCGGGCGCACCTGCTGGCAGGCGAAGCCTGGGAGGCTGCGCGTGACGCCGGCATGAACGCGCTGGGCCTGCCCGCCGCGCCGACGCAGCTGCTGACCGATCACGCGACGGCGTTGGAGACCGCTTATCGGGAGTTGGCCGCACGGCTGGGCGAGGACACCCCAGCCAGCATCGACGCCGACGGCAAACTGCACGTCGCCGCGCTGGACGCCAAGGCCGAGCCCGCGTCGCTGGTCGACCTGCGCCGCCGGGTGGAGGCGATGATCCCGCGTGTGGACCTGCCGGAACTGGTCACGGAGGTGATGAGCTGGCATCCCGGTTTCACCGAGGCGTTCACCCACACCTCGGGCAACGAGGCCCGCGTCGCCGACCTCGGCTTGTCGGTGGCGGCCGTGCTCTGTTCCTATGCGATGAACGTCGGGTTCAAACCGGTGACAACGCCTGGTGTCGACGCCCTGACCAGGGATCGGCTGCTGCACGTCGACCAGTGCTACGTGCGGGCCGAGACCATCGAGGCGGCCAACGCCGTGCTGGTCGACGCCCAGGCCGACATCCCCCTGGCCCAAGCGTGGGGCGGCGGGCTGGTCGCCTCGGTGGACGGGATGCGGTTCGTGGTGCCCGTGCGCACCCATAACGCCCGCCCGAACCCGAAGTACTTCGGCCGGAAACTGGGCATCACCTGGTTGAACATGCTCAACGACCAGTCCGCCGGGCTGGCAGGCAAGGTGCTGCGCGGAACACCTCGCGATTCGCTGCACACCATCGACGTGATCGTGTCCCAGCACGGCGGGCGGATTCCGGAGGTCATCATCACCGACACCGGGTCGTATTCCGACATCGTGTTCGGACTGCTGCATCTGATCGGCCGCCAGTACCGGCCGCAGCTGGCGAACCTGCCCGATCAGCGGTTGTGGCGCATCGACGCCCGAGCCGACTACGGGCCGCTGGACAAGGCGGCGCGCGGGGTGATCGACACCGCCAAGATCGCCGCGCACTGGGAGGACATGTGCCGGATCGCGGTGTCGATCCACTCCGGTGAGGTGTCGGCGCACGAGGTCACCAGGATGATCTCCCGCGACGGGCAGCCGACCGCGTTGGGCCAGGCCATCGCCCATTTCGGGCGGATCTTCAAGACCCTGCACATCCTGCGCCTGGCCGACGACGAACCTTACCGGCGCGAGGGCAAGGCCCAGTCCAATCTCGTCGAGGGTCGTCACGACCTGGCGCGCACGATCTATCACGGCCGCAAGGGCGAGATGACCCGCGCCTACTACGAGGGCATGGAAGACCAGCTCTCGGCGCTGGGATTGGTGCTCAATTGCGTCGTCGTGTGGAACACCGTCTACGAGAACCGCGCCCTCGCCGCGCTGCGAGCCGGCGGATACCCGGTGCTCGACACCGATGTCGAGCGATTGTCGGCGTTCGTGCGCGCCCACATCGGCATCGACGGGCACTACAGCTTCCACCTGCCCGACCCCAGCGGAGTTCACCGACCGCTGCGCGACCCGGACGCCGACGACGACGAGTAGCGCGAGTCGAAGGGTGGCGGATGACCGCTCAGGACCTGACGACGCATGTCGGCGGAAGTCTCTCCTGAGCCGCGAAACAGGCCACGGCCTGCACCTCTACCTCCGACCTGACCCAACAAACTACCGCTAGATTACGGTCACGGAGAGCGTCAGTTTGTCGCTGTGCGGCACGCCCGTCCGGTCGAGGAAGTCACACATGTCATCGATCATCGGCTGCATGAGCAGCTGCCCCAGCTGACGAACCATCAGCCCGATGACCTGTGAGGACTCGGATCGCCGTGTCGAGGTCTTGCCCGAATAGCGGAGTTTGGAGATCTCTCTGCGACTCAGGTCGGTCAGCCGCTCGAGTAACTCGCTCTTTCCCTGCGGATCGAGCACAGCGCGCCGGATGTAGTTCACCACCGTCGGATGCGTCGCGAGCATGTGCCGCACCGCCTCGTCTCGAGCGGCGGCGACCTGCGCTGGGGCGCCCTCGTCCGGCACAGAGGCGATCGCCAGAGCGTAATAGTCGACGACCAGTTGCTCGACGGCGACGCGTAGCCCGTCCTTGGTCTTGAAGTGGTGCTGCACCAATCCCACGGCGACCCCGGCGGCGGCGGCGACGGCGCGCATCGAGACGCGATCCTCGCCGCGCTCGGCGTAGAGGTCGAGCGCGGCGTTGCGAATGCGGGCCTTCGCGGTGAGGTCCTCGTCACTGGCGCGGGGGTCGGTCACAGAAATTGCCTCCTATCAGAGAAAAAAGCATACACCCTTGACATTAGACAGTACATGCGCATTAATGGCTATACATCAGTATAGTCAAAAAGGGGTTGATGATGTCGCAGTCGAGTTCGCTGCAGGGCGTGCAGGTGGTGTCGCTCGCGATCAATCTGCCGGGCCCGCTCGCCGCCGCGCGGCTACGGGCGCTGGGCGCCACCGTCACCAAGATCGAACCGCCGGCCGGCGACCCGCTGCGGGCCGTGGCGCCGACGTGGTACGACGAGCTCACTGTGGGCCAGCGGGTCGTGACCCTCGACCTCAAGGACCCCGCTGATCGGGCGGTGGCGGCGCGCGAGCTGTCGCGTGCCGACCTGATGCTCACCGCCATGCGCCCCTCGGCGCTGGTCAAGCTCGGCCTGGACGAGTTGACCGCGGCGAATCCGCACCTGTCGCATATCGAGATCGTCGGGCACGACGGGATCGCGGCGGAGCAGCCCGGCCATGACCTGACGTACCAGGCCCTGCACGGCACTCTCCAGCCGCCGACGATGCCGACCGTCCCGGTGGCCGACCTGCTCGGCGCCGAGCGCGCCGTGTCCGCGGCCCTGCTCGCCCTGCGCGTGGCCGCGGAGTCCGGCGTGGGACACCGCGAGCGGGTCGTCCTCGAACAGGCGGCCGCCGACGCCGGCGCCGCAGTTCGGCACGGTCTGATGGGAGCGGGCGCGCCGCTCGGCGGGGCGCATCCCGGTTACCGGATCTACTCCAGCTCCGACGGCCACGTCGCGCTGGCCGCGCTCGAGCCGCACTTCTGGGAGCGCGCCCGCGCCGGTCTCGGTGTCGAGGGCACCCAGGAGGAGCTCGAGCAGACGTTTCTTTCCAAGCCGACGCGCGAATGGGAGGAGGTCGCGAAGCGCCTCGACATTCCCCTGATCGGAATCCGCGATTCGGCACCCCGTAATTCAGCACAAGGAGCTTTGTCATGAGTGTTCGCGAGGCCGTTATCGTCGGCGCGGTCCGGACCCCGGTCGGCCGTCGCGGAGGGATCCTCAGCGCATGGCATCCGGTGGACCTGCTCGGGCAGACGCTGCGGGAGCTTGTGGCCCGCGCCGGCGTCGACCCCGCCGCGATCGAGGACGTCATCACCGGCTGCGTCATCCAGCACGATGTCCAGTCGGGCAATCTCGGCCGCCACGCGGTGCTCGCCGCCGGGCTGCCCGAGTCGGTCCCCGCGGTGACGATCGACCGCCAGTGCGGTTCAGGGCAGCAGGCGGTCAGCTTCGCCGCCCAGGCGGTGATGGCGGGTTCCCACGACCTGGTGATCGCCTGCGGCGTCGAGTCGATGTCACGGGTGCCGATGCCTCCGGCGTTCCTGCCCGGCGCGCCGCTCGGCCCGCAGTACAGCCCGCGCGAACTCGACCGCTACGACGGTGGGCTGATGGCGCAGGGCCCGTCGTCGGAGCTGATGAACGAGAGGTTCGACCTGAGCCGAGCGGCGTTGGACGCGTTCAGCGCTCGCAGCCACGAGCGGGCGCACGCCGCGACGCGGGCCGGGAAGTTCCGCGACCAGATGGTGCCGATCACCGCCGACCCCGACGACCCGACCGGTCCGGTCATCGACTCGGACGAGGGCATCCGCGAGCACATCGACCCCGCCAAGATGGCGAGCCTGAAAGCCGTGTTCGGCGCCGACGGGCGGACCACGGCGGCCAACTCCTCGCAGATCAGCGACGGCGCGGCCGCGCTGCTGATCGCCGACCGCGAGTACGCCGAGCGCAACGGCCTCATCCCACGCGCCCGGTTCCGCGCGCTGTCGGTCGCCGCCGCCGACCCGATCATCCAGTTCACCGCGATCCTCGACGCCGCCCACAAGGCGCTCGGCCGAAGCGGGTTGGCCGTCGAGGAGATCGACCTGTTCGAGGTCAACGAGGCCTTCGCCGGTGTGCCGCTGATCTTCCAACGGGAATTCGGCGTCCCGGACGACAAGCTGAACGTCAACGGCGGCTCCGTCGCCCTCGGCCACCCGCTGGGCTCGACCGGAGCCCGGATGCTCACCGACCTGCTCTGCGAACTCGAACGCTCCGGCAAGAGGTTCGGCTTGCAGACCGTCTGCGAGGCCACCGGCACCGCGAACGCCACCATCATCGAACGCATCTGAGGACGTCATGAGCCACGAGATCGTGAGGGGCCTGCCCTCCACCCACGGCGACCACTATCAACTCAACACCACCACCATCATCCGGCACGCCGCGCGCACCTATCCCGAGCAGGAGATCGTGTACCGCACCGCGGACGGCGGCTGGGACCGGTACACCTACGCCGATGCCTACGCGCGAATCCAACGAAGTGCCAATGCACTTCGCTCGATCGGCGTCGGGCCGGGCGATGTGGTCGGGATCCTCGACTGGAACAGCAAGCGGCACTACGAGCTGTACTGGGCGATTCCCGGCCTCGCTGCCGTGATGTTGCAGATGAACCTGCGTTTGGCGCCAGAGGATCTCGCTTACGTCACCGGACACAGTGATGCATCGGTGGTCCTCATCGACGAGTCGCTGCTTCCGGTTGCCGAGGCGCTGGCACCGCATACGCCGAACGTGAAGACGTGGGTGGTGATGACCGATAAGCCGCTGGCCGACATCACCACCACGCTCCCGCACGCGGTGCACTGGGAGGACCTGCTCGCGGACGCCGGCCCGGAGATCGACTGGCCGGTCATCGACGAAACCTCCTCCTACAGCGCGTGTTACACCACCGGCACCACCGGCAGGCCCAAGGGCATCTACTACTCGCATCGCGGCATCTACCTGCACACCCTCGCCGAGGTCGCCGGACTCGGGATGAGCAGCGACGATGCCGTCATGCTCATCACGCCGATGTTCCACGGCCAGGGCTGGGGCCTACCCCAGGCGGCCGCCTACAGTGCCGCAAAAATCGTGCTGCCCGGTCGCTACATCGCCGAGGACACATCCGTCCTCGTGGACGCGATGATCGCGGAGCAAGTCACCGTCGCAAACGGTGCGCCGGCGATCTTCCAGCCCATGATGAACTACATCAAGACGCTTGCGGTCGCACCGGACTTCTCCCGCGCGCGGCTGCTGTCCGGTGCCACCGAGCCGCCGCTGTCGCTGATGCGCGACTTCCACGACATCACTGGAGCCGACGTCATCCACGCCTACGGCGCCACCGAGACCACCCCTCTGGTCGCGGTGAACCGGGGACTGAAGCCCTCGCTGCGCGGTGTGATCTCGGACGAGGAGAAGTGGGATCTCAAGCGTAAGCAGGGTTTGCCGGTCAACGGCATCGACATCCGGATCGTCGACGCGGAAGGCAACGATCTCCCGCACGACGGCACGAGTCAGGGTGAAGTGCTGCTGCGCGGACCGTGGATCATCGAGCGCTATCACAAGCTCGACGACGACGCCGACAAGTTCCTCGACGGGTATTGGCGTAGCGGCGATGTCGGGACCATCGACCCGAATGGTTACTTGAAGATCACCGACCGGATCAAGGACGTGGTCAAGTCGGGTGGCGAATGGATTTCCTCCATCGACATGGAGAACGCACTCGTTGCCCATCCGAAGATCGCCGAGGCGGCCGTCATCGGCGTCCCGCACCCGAAGTGGCAGGAGCGTCCAGTAGCACTCGTCGTGACGACCGACGGGCAGGAACTTCCACTGTCGGAGATCCACGAATTGCTCGCCGATGCATTCGCCAAATGGCAATTGCCCGAGACCGTCCTGTATCTGGACCAGCTGCCCCGCACCAGCGTCGGCAAGCTCGACAAGAAGGCCATGCGCGCCGCGCACACCAACGTCTACGAGGACGTCCGATGAACCCCGACAACGCCCCGCTACGCACGGCCCGCGACAGCCACCTCCTGATCCTGGAGATCAACCGGCCCAAGGCTCGCAACAGTCTGAACGAGGCGGTGCTCACCGCCTTGAACACCGAGCTCGTCGCGGCTCGGCACGACGACGAGATCCGTGCCATCGTGCTCACCGGCGCCGGCGGGATCTTCTGCGCCGGAGCCGACATCACCAATTTCGACGCCATTCGCGACCAGTCGCTGCTCGGCGATCGAGCCGCGCTGGGCGGCACCATCTGGGCCGACCTGGGCCGATTCCCGAAGCCGGTCCTCGCTGCGGTCGAGGGCCTCGCACTCGGCGGCGGCTGCGAGTTGGCGCTTGCCTGCGACATCGTCATCGCCGGCGAATCCGCCAAGTTCGGTGTCCCGGAGGTGAAGCTCGGCGTGATCCCGGGCGGCGGCGGAACCCAGCGCCTGATTCAGGCCGTCGGCAAGTCCAAGGCGATGGCCCTACTGCTCACCGGCGACTTCCTGTCCGCACAGCGGGCGTGCGCGGCCGGCATCGTCGCCGAGACCGTCCCGGACGGCACCGCCCTCGAAGCGGCGGTCGCCATGGCGCAGCGGATCGCCGCCAACTCACCGCTCGCGGTGGCGCTGGCCAAGGATGCCGCCCTCCAGGCCCTGGAAACCTCTCTGGCGCAAGGACTCGAGCACGAGAAGCGCAACTTTCACGTTGCCATCCATTCCGCCGACAGCCGCGAGGGCCAGGCCGCGTTCCTCGCCAAGCGCGCCCCCGAATTCACCGGAAAGTAGGACCGATCATGAGCGAGCTGTTCCCCGATTACCGCTCCCCGTGGGAGACCGACGATCAGGCGCTGCTGCGTAAGCACGCCGCCGAGTTCTTCCGCAAGGAAGCCACCCCGAACCAGGACCGTTGGGCCGCGCAGCACCAGGTCGACCGCGAGTTCTGGACCAAGGCCGGCGCCGCGGGACTGCTGTGCCTCGACATCGCCGAAGAATACGGCGGCGGGGGCGGCAACTTCGGCCACGAGGCGATCGTGCAGCAGGAGATCGCCTACGCCCACGACACCGCGTTCGGCTTCGCCGTGCACTCGACGATCGTCGCGCACTACATCGCCGCCTATGCCACCGAGGACCAGAAGAAGCGCTGGCTATCGAAATGTGCGAGCGGTGAGAGCGTCCTCGCCATTGCGATGACCGAACCCGGCACCGGCTCGGACCTGCAGGCCGTACGGACCACCGCGGTTCGCGACGGCGGCCACTACGTGATCAACGGCTCGAAGACGTTCATCTCGAACGCGTCGCACTGCGACCTGCTCGTCATCGTCGCCAAAACGGACCCGAGCCAAGGTTCCAAGGGTATCTCGCTGCTCGTCGCGGAGACGGAGAATCTTCCGGGGTTCGAGCGTGGGCGGGTGCTGGACAAGATCGGCCAGCACGGCCAGGACACCCGCGAGTTGTCGTTCACCGACATGCGGGTGCCGGCAGCGAATCTGCTCGGCGGCGTCGAGGGGCAGGGCTTCTACCAGCTGATGGGTCAGCTGCAGCGTGAGCGGCTGATCCTCGGTGTCGGCGGTGTCGCGGTGGCCGAGGCCGCGGTGGCGGAGAGCATCAGGTACGCCAAGGAACGTCACGCCTTCGGCAAGCCGATCCTGAACTTCCAGAACACGAAGTTCGTACTCGCCGAGTGCAAGACCGACGTGCTGGCCGGCAAGACCCTGATGGACCACTGCATCCAGCGTCACCTCGACGGCACCCTCGACGCGGCGACCGCGTCGATGGCCAAGCTGTGGGGCAGCGACAAGCAGTGCGAGATCGTCGACCGCTGCCTGCAGGTCTTCGGTGGCTACGGCTACATGATGGAGTACCCGATCGCGCAGATGTACGCCGCTTCCCGCGTGCAGAAGATCTACGGCGGCACCAACGAGATCATGAAGGAACTCATCGGCCGCGCCTTATGAGGTTGACCTTCGCGCAGTGACACCACTGCGTCAGTCACACCTCACTTTGTCAAAAACCCGATGTTCTCAACCTATTTCGTCAGGAGTATTCATGCATATCACCGGAACCAACGCACTCGTCACCGGCGGAGCCTCGGGCCTCGGACTGGCCACCGTCACCGCCCTCGCCAAGTCGGGCGCCCGGGTAATCGCCGTCGACCTGCCCACCGCGAACACGGATGCGCTGGCTGCTCTCGGCGACACCGTGGAATTCGCTCCGGCGGATGTCACCGACGAGGCCGCGGTCACCGAGGCGGTCGAGCGCGCCAACGCGGAGTCCTCACTGCGAATCACCGTGAACTGCGCCGGCATCGGCAACGCCGTCAAGACCGTCGGTAAGAACGGACCGTTCCCGCTGGCCGAATTCGAGAAGATCGTCAAGGTCAACCTGACCGGAACCTTCAACGTCATCCGCCTCGCCGCGCACGCGATGTCGCAGAACGAGCCCGTCGACGGCGAGCGCGGCGTGATCGTCAACACCGCCTCGGTCGCGGCCTTCGACGGGCAGATCGGACAGGCCGCGTACTCGGCATCGAAGGGCGGGATCGTCGGCGCCACCCTGCCGATCGCCCGCGACCTGGCGTCGCTGCTGATCCGGGTGAACACCATCGCGCCCGGCCTGTTCAAGACCCCGCTGCTGGGCACGCTGCCCGAGGCGGCTCAGATTTCGCTGGGACAGCAGGTGCCGCACCCGAACCGGCTCGGCGACCCCGCCGAGTACGCGCAGCTGGTCGAGGCGATCGTGACCAACCCGATGCTCAACGGCGAAACCATCCGCCTCGACGGCGCGATCCGCATGGCGCCGCGGTGAAACCCGTCGGCGTGCAGGTGGGATCGCACCATGAGCACACACGCCTTGTATACGCCGAGGACCTGGGCATCGGCCAGCGTTTCGACTTGGGCTCACACACGGTGACCGAGGCCGAACTCGTCGACTTCGCCACCCACTGGGATCCCCAGTGGTTTCACATCGACCGGGCGGCGGCGCAGGACGGCCAGTTCGGTGGCCTGATCGCCAGTGGAATCCACACGTTGGCGATCCTGCAACGGCTGACATTCGACGCAGTGGGGCACAGCTGGGCGGCCATTGCCGGGCGCGGCATCCGAGATCTGCGGTTCCGCCGTCCCGTGCGTCCAGGAGACGTGCTGACCGGCACCGTCGTCATCGACGACATCCAGTTCGACGACCGGGCACGCGCCCTCGTCACCACCGAGAGCACCGTGGTCGACAGCGAAGGCCGCGTCGTGCTGACCGTCCTGCTCGACGCCTACCTGCACTCGCGCACACGTCAACCATCGACCACCTGAGACGACGATTCGGAGACATCAATGCCAGAGGCATACATCATCGACGCGGCACGCACCCCGGTAGGCCGCCGCCGCGGCGCACTGGCCGCCGCACACCCGGTCGACCTCGCGGCCCATGTGATCGGCGCACTCGTCGAACGCAACGGTGTCGACCCCGCGTCGGTCGACGACGTGATCCTCGGCTGCCTGGACAACATCGGTCCGCAGGCGGGCGATATCGCCCGCACCGCGGCCCTCGCTGCGGGCCTGCCCGAGACAGTGCCCGGCGTGACCATCGACCGCCAGTGCGGATCCTCGCAACAGGCTGTACATTTCGCCGCGCAGGCCGTGATGAGCGGCACCGCCGACCTCATCGTCGCGGGCGGGGTGCAGAACATGAGCCAGATCCCACTGATGTCGTCGGTCACCGCGGGCGAGGCGTTCGGCGTGCGCGACCCCTACTCGGGCTCGACGAGGTGGCGGGCCCGCTACGGGGACGAGACGATCTCGCAGTTCCGCGGCGCCGAGATGATCGCCGAAAAGTGGGGAATCGACCGGGAGGCGATGGAGCAGTACGCCCTGGAAAGCCACCGCCGGGCGCTGCAGGCGATCGCCGGCGGACGCTTCGCCGCCGAGATCCTCCCCTACCAGCAGATGACGACCGACGAAGGACCGCGCGCCGACACCACACCGGAGAAGATGGCCGCCCTGCCGAGCCTCACGCCGGGGGGGCGCTTGAGCGCCGCGGTCGCCAGCCAGATCTCCGACGGCGCCTCGGGCATGCTCATCGCCTCCGCCGAGGCGGTACGCCGCCACGACCTGGCTCCGCGGGCCCGGATCCATCACCTGACCGTGCTCGGCGCCGATCCGGTCATGATGCTCGCCGCACCGATCCCCGCCACCGAACGGGCACTCGAGCGGACCGGCATGCGCATCGACGACTTCGACGTGTTCGAGGTCAACGAGGCGTTCGCCCCGGTCGTGATGGCGTGGTTGCAGGAGACCGGCGCCGACCCGGAGCGGGTGAACCCCAACGGCGGCGCCATCGCTCTCGGCCACCCGATCGGCGCCACCGGCACCCGGCTGATGACCACCATGCTGCACGAACTCGAACGCTCCGGCGGACGCTACGGGTTGCAGACCATGTGCGAGGGCGGCGGACAAGCCAACGTCACCATCATCGAGCGGCTCGGCTGATCCGATGACCCCGACCGCTATCCGGACCGTCCGCACCGGCCGCCTGCTTCACATCACGATCGACCGGCCCGGCCGCATGAACGCCCTCGGCGTCGACGACCTGGTCGCACTCGACACCGCGATCAGCGGGGCGGAAGCGACCGGTGCCCGCGCGATCGTGCTCACCGGCGCGGGAAGAGCCTTCTGCACGGGAGCGGATCTGACCGCGGTGACGGGCGAGGAACCCGAGGTGGTGATGGACGCCGCGAACCGGGTGATCCGCGGCATCGTCTCCGCGCCGGTCCCCGTCATCGCCGCCGTCAACGGCCCCGCGGTCGGGTACGGAGTGGCGCTCGCCTGCGCCGCAGACCTCACCTACGCCGCCGAAAGCGCGTATTTCCTGTTGTCGTTCACCAGCATCGGGCTGATGCCCGACGGCGGCGCGACCGCGCTCGTCGCCGCGGCGATCGGCCGGGCGCGGGCTACAGAATTAGCGCTGCTCGGGCAGCGGCTTTCCGCCACCGACGCCGCCCAGACCGGCTTGGTGGCCCGGATCCTGCCGGATGACCAGCTCGCGGCCCATGTCGAGGCCGTCGCCGGCACGCTGGGAGCCGGGCCGCGGCGCGCCCTCGAACTGACCAGACGGGCGCTCGCCGCGTCCACCCTGGGCCACCTCGACCACGCCCTCGAGCGTGAACGAGCCGGACAGATCGAACTCATCGGCACACCGGATTTCGCCGAGGGCGCCGACGCCGTCCTCACCAAACGTCCCCCCACATTTGCTTAGCAGACCACCCGCCGATCATAGGAGAATCATGGCAACCCTTGGTGGACAACTGACATTGAACGCACGCCGCCACCCGGACCGGCCCGCGCTGATCTTCGAGGGCGTCGAGCGCAGCTACGGGCAGCTCGACCGGGAAATCAACCAGTACGCCAACGCGCTGCTGTCCCTCGGCGTGCAGAAGGGCGACCGCGTGGCGGTGCTGTCGCCGAACTCCGACCGCTTCCTCCTCGCGCTGTACGGCGCGTTCAAGGTCGGCGCGATCGTCTCCCCGTTCAACCCGCGGTCCACGGCCCGGGAGCTGGCGTATCTGCTCGAGGACTCCGGCGCGTCGGTGCTGCTGTTCGGTGGGGACACCGTCGCGGCGGTGCGGGACCTGGCCAAGCTGGAGCAGGCGCCCGCTGCCCCGGCGCTTTCGCTGGACGGCGCGGACGGCTTCGACGATTTCGTCCAGCTGGCGTCCTCCATGCCGGACAGCGACCCACAGGTCGAGGTGCGCGAGGACGACGACTGCATGATCATCTACACCTCCGGCACCACCGGGAAACCGAAGGGTGCGCTGTTCGATCACCACCGGCTGCTGTGGGTCGGCCACGCGGTGTCCTCGCTCGGCGTCAACTCCTTCGACCGGAACCTGCACGTGGCACCGATGTACCACTGCGCCGAACTGGTGCTGTTCGTGCTCAGCGGCTTCTCGATGGGCACCACCCACGTCGTGTTGCCGGCATTCGAGCCCGCCGCCGTCCTCGACGCCCTCGAGCGATACCGGATCACCGTCTTCCTCGGTGTTCCCACCATGTATCAGATGATGTTGACGGTCCCCGACCTCGAGCGGCGCGACCTCTCGCACTGGCGGCTCGGCTTCTTCGGGGCGGCACCGATGCCGCCGACTGCGGTCGCGAAACTCGTGACGACCTTCCCGGACGTCGGCTTCTTCCAGCTGTGCGGGCCGACCGAGGGTGGCCCCACCGGCATCTACTCCACGCCTGACGAGGTCGCCGTCCGTCCCGATGCGACGGGACGCTGGCCGATCACGAATGCCGAGTTCCGGCTGGTCGATCCGGATGGCAACGATGTCCCGACGGGGATGACCGGCGAGATCATCCTGCGCGGCGAGACCATCATGAAGGGCTACTGGAACAAGCCCGAGGCCACCGCCGAGACCATCCGAGACGGGTGGCTGCACACCGGGGACCTCGCCGTCCGCGACGCCGACGGTTTCATCACGATCGTCGACCGGCTCAAGGACATGATCATCACCGGCGGCCGCAACGTCTACTCGATCGAGGTCGAGAACGCCCTCGCGGGGCACCCCGACGTCCAGGACGTTGCCGTCGTCGGCCTGGACCACGCCACATTCGGGGAGACCATCGTCGCGATCGTGACCCCGGTTCCCGGTCGCGAGGTGACCCTCGAGGAGCTGCGGACGTACGCCGCCGAATACGTCGCGGACTACAAACTGCCGCGCGATCTGATCGTCCGTGACATCCCGCGCAACCCTTCCGGCAAGATCCTCAAACACGTTCTCCGCAGTGAGATTCGGGACGACTCCGCGCAACGCACGTAGACCGACGGACGACTCCGGCACATTCGAGTTCCCGGGAACCACGACGCCGTCCATATCCGATACGGCCTGACCGAAGCCGCGCTCCCGCGCGCTCATCTCCCACGGCTGTTCCAACCCCGGCGAGGTCTCGCGCGACCTCACGGCCCTACTCTCGGCCGTGCCCCCGCCGGATCCGACAAACACCACGACCACGCACGCCCGGCAGCGGCTATGAGTTCCCGGACGCGGAAGACCACACCCATCGACGGTGCCGCACTTGATTGGTCTCTTTCGGCCCCCCTCGAGCAGATGCGCTCGGGCCGAACAGTCAAGGTGCTGAACAAGATACGCAGACACGCGCCGGAACTCGTCACCGTCAGCTACTGAGAGATTCAGCGGGAGCGCCGCCGCGCAGCGGGATCGGTCTCGGCCTGCCAGCGCCCCAGCGCCTCGGCGGAGACCTTCGCGTATTTGACCAGGCTGCGCACCGAGGTGTGTCCGCTCAACGCCATCAGCATCGGCGTGGAAGCGCCCTTCTCTGCGGCGTGGGTCAGTCGCGAGTGCCGCAGCTGGTGCAGCGTGAACGGTCCGCGTCGCATCCCTTCGGTGTGCTCCTCGAGGAGCGTCGCGGCGCGGCGGTAGGAAAGTCGGGCGCGGCCGGTCGAGTTGTCGGTGTCGGTCTTGGCGACCGACGGCTTGGCTTTGCGGTCGGTCAGGAACAGCGGCCCGGACTTCCGTCCGGCGATCAGCCGGGGCAGCGGCCGTGCGGTGCCGGTCTGCCAATAGATCACCTCGCGGGCGCCGCCCTTGCGGGTGACCGTGGCGCATCGGTTCACGGTGTCCAGGTCCTCGATGTCGAGATTCAGGATCTCCTCCGCCCGCGCGGCGGACTCATACAGCATCGACCAGAACACCCGCTCGCGCAGGGCCGCGTCCATGCCCAGCAGCTCCGCAACCTCGGCGGCGGTCATCGCCTTGCTGTTGTCCGGCGCACTCGGCCGCGCCCGCAGGCGCGACACCGGATCGCCGGTCAGCCACTGTTGATCGCGTCAGTAGGCGCACGCCGCCGACACCGCGGTCAGCCGGAGGTTGTAGGTCTTGGGGGCCTTGTCGCCCCACACGTAGTCGAACCACCCCGACACCCGATCCGGGTTCAACAACCCGACATCGCCGTCCGCGCCGAAGTCGCGCACCATCCGATCCAACGCCGAGGCGTAGGCGCGGCGGGTGTTCACCGCCGCGATCGTGCCCAGAAAGGTCCGCGTCGCGTCCGCCAGCCGGATCCCGGCGGCCCGCGCCGGTAGCGAGCTCACCGATCCCACCCCGACCGCCCTTCAGCACTACGGCAGATAGTTTCCGGAGTCGCCCATCTCCGGAACGACCATCGCGGCAGGACGACTCACGAGTTACGGCAGATAGTACGCTACTATCTGCCGTAAATCCTTAGCGCCGGATTTCGAGAATCTGCTCCCCGACCCCCAGCCCGCGAGGTGAGTGGGGTCGTGGCCAGCGGGGTGTGGCCCCACCGGTCGATCGGAGTCAGCAGTGGCTGCTGGCCGACCGGATCGAGATGCCGGTCGTATCCGGTGAGTTCGGTGCCGCCTTCCGATTCGATGGCGTCGGCGAGCATTCGGTTGCTCGGATAGCGCTCGTGGTGGCCCAGTACTTCGCACCAGCGCCGATACACGCGTTTCGGGGACGCGCCCGCTCCCCCGAGTTGCCGCATGGTGCTGGTGCAGATGCCGGTGCCTGTCTCGACACGAAGGGCATCGCTCCCCGGATCGACAGCGACATCGCATACCCGCAAAGCTGCGATTTGTGTGTAGGGCATGCCCGTCGATGCAAGAGTCAGGATCAGGGCGTCTCGCCGCGCGAACAGTATTGACGGCCAGCCTGATTCGGGTAGACGCGCGATGATGCCGCCAAGGAGGCCAGCGAGATCGCGCAGGCGTTCTGAGCGGGCTACGTCGAGTGCAGCCCGGACGGTCTCTGCGCGTCCCGGTGGCGGTAGGGCGTGGCGGTAGTGGGCAGCGTCGATGACCGCGATACGGCGGCGTTGCGTCGTTGGCGCGGCGGGGTGAGCCTGGAGGAACTGAGCAAGCGATTCCGATAAAGCCGGTAGAGCCGGTTGGTCGAGGGCCGCGCACCAGTCCTCGAACAGTGACCAGGTGTGCCGATCGCGTACCGGTACCGACGGTTTCATAGTGTCGCCACTGGTACCGGGCCGGGATTGTCGGCGTGAATGGCACCCGCCTCGAACCCGGTCGCGGTCCCATCCGCACGCCCGGTCATAAACCGAGGTCGGTGACGGCGTTGCCGACCAGCGGCGCGTTCTCGCGGGCATAGATTTCGACCATGCCGGGTGTGGTGTGCCCGGTTTGACGCATGATTGCATGTGCATCGGCGCCGTTGCGGAACGCTTGGGTGACGAATCCTGCACGCAGAGAATGCCCGCCGAGCTTCGCGACCGTGTCTGGGTCGTAACCTGCGTGAGCGGCGCGGCGACGGATTGCCGCATGTACCGCTGCCCCGGACAGGGCGGTTTCGGAGAGGTTGCCGTTCTTGCGGATGGACCGGAACAGCGGTGAGGGTTTGTCGGCGGTGGGCAGGGTGCCGCGGCAGACATGGGAATCGAATTCTGTTGCGCGGGACAGAAGCCGGATGACGGCGATTCTGCCGCCGGTGTCGAACGCGGCAACGATCTGCAGCCATCGCACCCACGCACAGACCGGACACGACTCGTGGCGGTCGGTGAACGGTAGAGCTTTCACGGATCCGGTGCCGTCCTGGTCGGTCTTCGATTTCCGGATCCGCACGTGCGCGCCGTCGATGCGGTCGCGGCGGACATCGCGGCATTCCAGCGCCACGAGTTCGCTCCGTCGAAACGCGCCGGTGTAGCCCATCAGTAGCAGCGCGGTGTCGCGGCGTTCGAGCACCTCCGATGCCCACCCGGTCGCATTGCGTCGGGCGTGGTCGACGATCGTGGTGATGTCCGAGGTGAGCAGCGGTGCGCGCGGGTCGCGGGGCCGCTCCCCCGCCGATGCGTAGTCCCGGCGGATACCTGCGAGGGTGGCGCGCACCATCTCGTGGCCGCAGGGGTTGTCGTGGCCGGTAGCGCGGTGGCGGTCGGCGATCGCCGCGACCCATTTGCTCAGCGTCGCGGCCGCATACGCCCGCGTCCCGTCGACGGTGAGCGTGTCCGCCGCAGCGACGAGATAGGCCGCCACCGTCGCCGGGTGCGTCGGCAACGCGTGGTGTCCGGTGGCGGCGCACCAGGTCTCGAACCGTCGCCACGCCGAGGTGTAGGCCCGGCGGGTCCCCACGGAACGCGACGCGGCCATCGACCGCTCGATCCGAGCCGCAACCTCGGGCGGTAGATCCGGAAACACCGCAGCGTTACCCGACAAGGCAGCCGGGACCGGCTTAGAGCCGTCTGCGAGCTGCCGTTCTGTCATGGCAAGACTGTAGCGGCCGCCTCCGACACAGTTTCCGGACCGAAAAGATGCTCACCTGGTGTTTCGCCGGAGATGATGCGGGAAGGAAAATTCTCGTCGGTCACCGCACAAATAACGTTGGTGACTATGACCCCGGCGCGAAAACGGGCTTCTCGGCCGTCGCCGCGCGTGCATCGCGGACGACCCCGTTCCATCGGGCGAGAACTACGTCGGCGGATGTTGCAGCGGGATCCCGTGGTCGAGGAACAGTTGCACCGTCTCATCCAGCTCCGCTGCGGTGCGGCACCCCCAGCGTAGGAAGTTGTACAACGACCTGGCGGATGCGGGATCGACGCGCGCTGCCGCGATGGCGGCCTCGGCCGCAGCGTGCGCGTCAGCCCATAAATCGCGCTCGGGTGCGGGATAAGACGAGCGCGTCGGAGCTGTCCCGGGATCGACCGGCTCATGCGGTCGTGGGCTCAGCAGAGATGCGTGCGCACCGCCGGCATCGATCTCACCGCTCTCGACCATCGCAATGCCGATCGCTGCGGCCTCGAGGACTGTCGCCTGCTCGTCCCAGTGCAGGTCCTCGAACGGAACCCACGCTGTCCGCAACGGTCGAGAACGACCGGCGGCCTTCCAGATCGCAACGAGTCTCGTCGCCCACCGTCCGGTGCGAACCAGTGGCGAGGACACTTCGTCGACGACGGTGCGCAGAAGCCGGAACCAGACTGCGGCGTGCACTCGGCCTGGGCCGAGTTCCACCCATCCCGTCGTCAGAGCCTCGGTGCTGCGCCGATCGAGGTCCGTGACCACTGAGGGAACCGGAACGGGCGAGACCCGTTCATCCGAACCGAACCGGACCTGATCCCAGAAGATCGCATGACCAGGCAAAGCAGAGCAGGGCTCGAGTCGACAACGATGGTCGAGGCAGCTACTCAGCACCGGATATTGATGCAACAGAGTCATGTTGATATCAGCAGTGGATTCGAGGCTCTCGACACATGCCGGGCATGCCCGACTGCGCGGAGCGCTCGCCCACGGCAACCAAGCCTCACTCGTGGGTGTGCGGCGCCGTCGATCCTCCCTCGCAAGGTCGGCCGGTAGCAGGATCGAAAACTGATGGACGTAGGTATCGAAGTCACAGTCGGCCGGGTCGGTGCTGTCAAGCAGAAACGGTGTCCACCCCGCCAACGTCATCATCCGCACCCTCTCCACCGAAACTGCGCCGCGACCGGCCAACGCGACAAGTATCGGCTCCGGTGTGTAACGGTCGAGATCCTCGACAGCACAATCGATATCGAGGTCCGCAAGCAAGTCAGCGGGACTGATGTGCAGATACAGCTCGCATATCCGGGCCAACCAGGACGAGAGGACCTCTCCTGGCAGTGGCGGAGGGTGCAGCGGCCACGGGCGAACGTACGCATCACCGGGCATCGCCGCGAGCCGCGCGTTCACGCGAGGTGGCGCTCGAACTGGCGACGTCGCTCGGTGGGACCGACGTACGGAGTGCACGTGAGCACCGATGAGGTGATCGCTTCCTCTCCGCTGTCGACGGCGGTCACTGCGGCGGCAGTGAGCAGCGTTGTCAGTTCACCGATGGTGCCCTCGGAGCGAGTGAGGAGGTAGTCGGTCATCTCCG